>JBBQPM010000017.1:0-59496 GCA_038217425.1 Gemmatales bacterium | reverse complement strand
CCGCTTCACGCTGCGCGGTCTGAAATTCCCCGTCGCCGCCGAGCGCGTTCGCGTCCCGCCTCGGCGCAAACAATTCCCAAACCCGAAGTGACTCCTTGCAAATTTCAGCCGAGAGCAATCGTCGTGCCGAACAGGATTGGGACAGGCATGTTTATCGAGGCTCAGTTTTTTGGAAATAAACCTGCCCGTCCTCCCTCTCCCCTTTCTGGGATCATCAAGGGGCGAACCAATCGAACCGAATCGCTTCCAGGAAATTCGTGTACTCCATCAGTGTAAGGACCCATGAAGCGTGTCCCGAATGTGCTGGCCAAATGCCATTGACCACCTATACAGGCGAGCGACCAATACGGATCGTGTGGGTCCAAATCGCCCGCGAATGGGTAAGTGCCGCACAGTGAGTTAGCTCCGAATCGCTTCCAGAGATAATCGGCGATCCGAAGATCCGGATATGGCCCCAACCCACATTCTTCGCGGCATGCCCAAACATTTACGAGAGATGGCCATTCTGTGTCATTGGTTGGGTAGACAATAGCCCAAAATGCTACGGGCATGTCGGGCACGTCGGCGATGTCTGATCGAACGTGAATTCGGACGCCACACGGAAGCAAATCGACAAGGAGAGTAGCAAAATCGTCTGGCGTAAACTTCCTGGACGCGACGATGTTGAACGAGGCAACCATCGGATCGCCTTTACTGCCGAACGCCAAGTTCACCTGCTGCGGCGGCTGGTGAGACTTTGAACCCTGATTTCACGTGATGCCGCCGCAGTCAGGTGCAACTTTTGGATACTCATCATTGCCTCCCCTGGGATGGGCCGGGCTTGTCCCAGTGGGTATACGGCTCAAGGCCCGTAAGGCTTTGGCCTGGTCGTGGGATTTTCAGTAGCGAGCGTACGCTTCAACCACGATGCGGGATCGAGCCCGGCGCCGTCCAAGCGGAGGCAATGACGATGAGATTCTACAACCAACCCCACAAATTCTACTGCGGCATCGACCTTCATGCGAGATCAATGTATCTCTGCATTCGCGATCAGATCGGCGCCTGAAGGCAACATGGGCAACGAAGAAATTAGTCGAATTCTTCAACATTCCGCGGTGCGCCTCTCGACGAGGGAGGCAATAAATGGGTTCGGCCGATTTGCACCCGGATGGAGGTTACAGCACGCCGCTAATCAGCCCCACCGCAACGAGGAATAACATCGCGGCGACGATTCGCTGGATGCCGACCATCGTGAGCTTTTTCAGGTAACGATTGCCCAGGGCGGCCCCGGCAAATGCCGACAGCACGGCGGCGGTAAGGAGGGCGTAGTCGAGCCGCGCACCCACGTCGGCGATGGAGGTTGAGTACACCCCCAGACGCGAAAAATCGATCAGGCAGCCGATGACCACACCGCTTGCGACAAACGCCTCCTTCGAGAGCCCGGCCCGAGCCAGGAAGGCCGACCGTAGCGCACCCTGCATCCCGGACAAGCCACCGAAGAACCCGCTCAGCAGTCCGCCCAACGGCATGTACGCCGGGCCGAACGACATGTCCCGCAAACGCGGAACCACCTCGATCAGGGCAAACCCCAGCAGCAACAGCCCGATGACCAACTTCACGGGCGTGACGTGCAACTCACGTCCGAACGCGGCATACGAGTAGACCGGCTTGACGCCCGCCAGCCAGACCAGAACCCACGCGCCGAGCACGGCGGCAACAATGGCCGGCAGTCCGAAGCGTAGGACGGTCGCCCGGTCGGCGTGCCGGCCAACCAATGCCAGCTTGAACAGCCCGTTCAGGAAATGCACAACGGCGGTCAGGGCCACGGCTTGATCGATGGGGAAGAAGAAGGCGAATGCGGGCAGAAGCAAGGTGCCAAGACCGAAGCCCGAGAAGAACGTCAGTCCAGAGGCGACGAGTGCCACCGTGCAGATCACGAGGTAGGTCACGCGGCTACCGCCATTCGAGTGCCCTCTGCCAGCGAACGACACTCTTCACTTGCCGGGCCGGTTGCAAGGAACGTGGTGTCGCGAAAAACCGTCATGCCGGCCCGGTCGGAGTGGAACGCTTGGTTCGGCGGTCGTTCTGGTGATTACTCCAACTCTTCAACACTAATGCGACCAAACGCCGCGGTAATGCGCCGAACCAACTCTTGTAGGATTGGCTCCGCCCCACCGTGATCACAAAAATACAGTCCGTCCGGTTCAATCCGCACAGAGGCATTCGGCATTCTTCCGGTGGTCTCTGGGTAACGAAACTCAAACGAGGAGTAGGTCGGCTCGACTCCTGCGAAGAGTGGCGCCGAACGAAGCATGGCTTCGACAGCTCCAGCAGCGGGATACGTGAATCGCAATTTGTATTCCGCCCATGCCAAACGTCGATACTCCTTCGCCGAACGACACGATTCACTTGCCGGGCCGCCTGCAAGGACTTGGTGTCGCGAAAAACCGTAATGCCGGCCCGGTCGGAGTGCAGCGCCTGGATACTTCTTATGTCCCCGAGGTTGATGGGCCGGTCGGCTCAAGGGTACAACGAACGCAGCCGAGGCTGGGTTCCGCGTGGAAGTTTCAGAGGGCGACGTAGGACCTCAACCACGATGCGGGTCGGGCTCGGCCCATCATCCTCAAGGAGTTTGCCATGCGCTTTTACAACGCCCCGCACTCATACTATGCCGGCGTCGATCTGCACGCAAGAAGCATGTTCCTCCGCATTCTCGCAAGGCAGTTTGGCGCCGCCTCGTCATTGACACTTAGGTGTCATTAGAGGCGTGAGTGAGTCGCCCATGCTGAACCATCCCGGCGCCGAGAGACCGGTACGCTTGCAAGCAGTTCGGAGCGGCTCTACCGATTGTGACGAGGAAAAAGTCAGCATTCGGTTTGCGTCGAAGGAACGTCCATCAACCTTTTAGGGCCATAAGGCGGTTCGCGATGCACTTACAAGCGCCAGCGAGGCCATGACCTCCCAGCGAGCATTGCCGTAGCTTGCTCCTGGATGTCGGCGTCAGGATCACCGACCATCCGCGCCGCGACCGCAGCCAACGACGGAAACTCTCGGAGGGCCAGTCCCTCCAGGGCGAGTTGCCGCACGCTCTCTAGGCTGTCGAAGGTCATGGCGACCAAGAACCCCTCCAGACCCGTCCAGCCGGACGCAAAGACTTTCTCCAAACATCGCAGTCGAACTTCTTCATCCTCGTCGTGCGCCGCGACATACAGAAGCGGCCCCAAGCATTCGCTCGACTGCCCTGCGCGTTCACCGAGAATCTCGGCAGCGGTCTGTCGGCGGTAAGTGGTATCGAGGTATACGGGCCAAGGCGGCGGGCCGACTGGCTCTTGCGGCAAGCGAGTACCGTGGAGCAAGGCCGCGGTGAGATCGGCTACCGTCCACAGGTGCGTGACACCTTCAGCCACGGCTCCCCCTCTCTTCGCGAACTGGTGATTCGCCTGACCGGGCCGGCGTCATATTGATGCGCCGGTCGTCATATTGCGCCCGCGCCGGCGTCATATTGCTCGGCCGGTCAGCATATTTCAAGACGCCTGATCATTAGAAAGTCACCGTAGGCAATCGTCAAGGGAAATCGCACAATTTGAGTTTTTCCCTGGCCAACACACAGGCGTTCTTCATTTCCCCGATGAAAGAATCCGCGGCCTTGAGTGGCGCCCAAAGCGAAGATCGTCGAGGCTACTTGAGTCCCGTCGCCGAGCGCACCAGGTCCATCGTGGCCTGGGCCTCTGTACGAGCTCGCCTTGCTCCGTCGCGCAAGATTTCTTCTACCGTTTCGGGGCTGCGGGCCAATTCCTTACGCTTCTCCCGGTATGGCGCGAAGTACGAATCGATCTTCTCTTTTAACTTCTTCTTGGCGTGGCCGTAACCGATCTTGCCGCTGCGGTATTCCTCCGCGAGTCCCGCCTTCTCCTCGTCCGTGGCGAACAGGCTGTACAACCCAAACACATTGCACGTCTCCGGCACGAGCGGTTGGCCCATCGGCGTGCTGTCGGTCTTGATGCTCATCACCGTCTTCTCCAGCGGTTTGCCCTCCGCGAAGATGTCGATCGTGTTGCCGTACGATTTGCTCATTTTCTGACCGTCCGTCCCCAGCACCTTCGCGCGATTTTCCGTCTTGGGGATCATCGGCTGCGGTTCCGGGAAGATCGGGCCGTACGCCTGGTTGAACTTGACGGCGATGTCGCACGTCATTTCGAGATGCTGCACCTGATCCTTGTCGACGGGGACGAGGTTCGAGCGATAGATCAAGATGTCGGCCGCCATCAGGATCGGGTAGGTGAAAAGGCCGACGCTGGCTTCGAGGCCCTGGGCGATCTTGTCCTTGAAGGAGACGGCCCGTTCGAGCAGGCCCATGTTGGTGACGGTGCTGAGGATCCAGGCGAGTTCCGTGACTTCGGGGACGTCGGATTGGCGGAAGAAGGCGACGCGCTGCGGGTCGAGCCCCAGGGCGAGGTAATCGAGGGCGACGTCGCGGGTGTTTTCGAGCATGACTTCGCTGGGCTTGCGTTTCAGCGCCTTGGCGGCTTCGAGCAGAGTCGTCTGGGCGTGGTAGTTGGCGATGAAGAAGAAGCAGGGGCCGTGGTTTTGCAGATCGATGTGCTGCTGGATGGCGCCGAAGTAGTTGCCCAGGTGCACCTTGCCGGAGGGTTGCACGCCGGAGAGGATGCGAGGCGGGGCTTTGGTCGGGGTTGGCATTGACGGTGTCCTTACAACTTGTTCGAAAGAAAGCCTAACCACAGAGACACAGAGAGCACAGAGGAAGAGGGAAGGAAAAGGAAGAGAGTATCGTTCAAGCCGTCTTGTTCATTTTCCTCTTTTCTCTGTGTCCTCTGTGACTCTGTGGTTAGGCTGCGAACGCTTCGGTCTTGCTTGCGCGGCCGGGTTGGCACACAATGTCGGCGAAGATACTGTACGGAGGAGGCAGGTCATGGACAGGACGCAAGAGACGCTGCTGGACGCGCTGCGGATGGGCATCGCCCACACCGAGGAAGTTCGGCTTTACCGCAGCGGCAAATTCCCCGGGCTCTTCCCCGCGCGCTCGGCCGGGAATGCGCAGCTCGCCAATCAGGCGCTGACGGATCGGCTGATCGAGATGGTCCGTTCGGAGACGAAGGGGAAGACGACGACGGAGTGGGTGCGGGTGACGCCGGCCGGCGTGCAATACGTGCTCGACCGCGAATCGCCTCTGGTCGCGCTGGGGGATTTACGCCGATTGTTGGAGATGAACGGAAAAGGATTGCCGACGTGGTTGGCGGAGTTGCGTGAACGGCTGAGCGACCTGAGCACGCGATTTATGGACGAAGTCGATGCGATTCGCAAGCAGATCGAAGGCTCGGCGACGCGGGTAGAAGAGGCGCTCAAGCGTATCGAGCGGATGAAGCCGACGACGCCAGAAGGCGCCGCGGGGGCGCTTTCGTGGGCGCACGACGCGGTCGAATATCTCGAGCAGCGGCAACGTTCGTCACTGGGACCGAGGTGTCCGCTGCCGGAGTTATTTGCGCAGTTGCAAAAACGGGAATCGGGCCTGACGCTGCACGACTTTCATTCGGGACTGCGACGATTGCACGACCGCGAACTGATTCGGCTGTTTCCCTGCCAAGCGGACGAGACGCCGAGCGAACCGGAGTATCTGCTTCTGGACGGGCCGAACATGGTCTACTTCGCGGCGAAGTGACGACGTTGAGAGCCCGCAGCGCAAGCAAGGACGGCATCAACCCTTGCTTGCGCTGCGGGCTCCTGAAATCAACAGTTCCTGAATCTTTTCCTGGCGATACGCGAAGATCTTGCGGATATCGGGGCCGACGAAAAAGCGGTCGAGCAGCGGCTCCAGAAACCAACCGGGCACGGCGTACTCGACGCGATCGTGCATCATCGTGCCGCCGTCTTTCTCGGCGAACGTATGCGTGTGGAGCCATTGTCGGTACGGCCCCTTGAGCTGCTGATCGACGAAACGATACGGCGGCTCCCAATCGAGAATCTCCGTACGCCAGCGGATCGGGATCCCCTTCACGCGCAGCTGGTAATCGATCCGCGTTCCGGTCTGCAGCACCAGCGGCGTGGGCGTCACGATGTGGAAGTGAAGCCACGGCGGCGTGATACGGTCGAGGTTGGCGACGTCCGTGAAAAATGCGAAGACTTCCCGGATCGGCAACGGCAACCACATCTCGGCTTCGAACGTGCGAATCTTCATGGGCATCTCCCTGAGAACTTCAACCGCCGTGCACCTCATCTTTAATGGCATCCTGCGAATTTCCAGGCCGCTTGCAGAAAACGTTCGATTCTCATATCCCAACCTCGGTTGGTCGTTGACTTTTTTCGCCGAGGCGGAACGCGGCATGACGGTATGGACTACCTGGCAACCCGATCGCTCCGCGGAGATCCTTCGCGAGGCTCACAATCGCCTCCTTGGCGGCGAAGTGCTATCGCTGCCCAGCGAGACGGGCCCGTTGGCGGTTTCCGCGCAACCCCTTGGGGAACGCATCGTCGTCGCCCTGCCCAGTCCGCAGACGATCTTCGACTGGATCCCCGAGTTGCCAGCGGTCGGCGTGCGGCTCATCCAGCAATATTGGCCCGGGCCGCTGACGCTTTGGCTCACCGGCGGCCACGAAGCCGGCATCGCGTCGGTGCTTCCTACCGACTGGCGACAGGCGATCGCCCAGCGCGGGCTGGCGTTTCGGGCGCCCGAGGCGGATTGGGTCGAGCCGTTGGTCAAGCAATTTCCCGGTCCCGTGTTCCTCTCGGACGACGCTCCGGCGAGTGATACGATAACCTGGGGCGTCGACGACGGACTGGGCCGGGCCTCGGAACCGTCGGCGTTGGTGAAACTCGTGGGCCGGCGTGCTGTAGTGGTTCGCCAGGGGGGATTGGCGCCGGACTTGCACGATTTTCTGCCCGCCGAGATCTTGTTTGTGTGCACCGGAAACACGTGCCGAAGCCCGATGACCAAGGGCCTGTGCGAGAAGCTCTTGGCCGACCATCTAGGCTGCTTGATTAGCGAACTGCCAAAATGTGGATTTCGCGTGCAATCGGCGGGTTTGGCGGCGATGATGGGGGACGGCCCCAGTCCGGAAGCGGTGCAGACCGCAGGGGAGCGCGGCGTCGACCTGGCCGGGCATCAAAGTCAACCGGTCAGCGAGGCGCTGGTTCGCCGAGCCGATCGGATTTACACGATGACGGCAGCGCATTACCGTTGGCTGAAGTCGGCGCTGCCGAGCTTGCCGGTCGAGTTGCTCGCGGGGGCCGAGGACATCCGCGACCCAATGGGCCTGGGACTGGAATCGTATCAACTTTGTGCGGTGCAGCTGTGGGACAGCTTGAACGCGCGTTTGCCGGAACTTCTGGAGTTGTAGCGTCATGAAAATAGTCATCGGCAGCGACCATCGAGGCGTGGATGCCAAGAAGCGTCTAGGAGATCTCTTGCGTGGTCAGGGGCACGAGATCGAGGACGTCGGCCCGCAAAGCCATGAGAGCGTTGATTACCCGCTCTACGCGTTCGCCGTCGCCAACAGCGTCGGCGAGGGAAAGTCGGATCGCGGCATCTTGCTGTGCGGCACGGGCGTCGGCATGTGCATCGCCGCCAACAAGGTGAAGGGGGTCCGTGCGGCTCCGTGCCACGATAGCATCACTTCCGAGATGAGTCGGCGCCACAATGACGCCAACGTCCTCTGCCTCTCCGCCGATCTTCTCGGCGAAGAGCTCATTGAGCGGATGACGAAGATTTGGCTCGATACTCCCTTCGACGGCGGTCGACACTCGCGCCGCGTCGAGGAAATCATGAACATCGAGAAAGGCCAACCGCCCGAAAGTAAGTGAACCTCATGCTACCCCGGCTCTTGCTCGTTCTGCTGCTGCACGCGTCCTACGTTCACGCCGACTGGCCCGGTTTTCTCGGGCCCAAGGGAACTAGCGTCTCCGACGAAAAGGGGATCACGCCCTGGCCCAAAGAAGGCCCGAAGATCCTCTGGCAAAAGTCCCTGGGCATCGGCTACGGCATGCCGTCCATCGCAGCCGGGAAGCTCTATCACTTCGATCGACACAAAAACTTTGCCCGCCTCACGTGCATGGACGCGGCCACGGGAGACGAAATCTGGAACTATGAATATCCGACGGCTTACCGCGATAAGTACAACTACAACAGCGGGCCCCGCGCCTGCCCGCTCATCGACGGCGATCTCGTCTACATCCACGGGGCCGAGGGGATGCTCCATTGCCTGCAGACTAAAGATGGCCAGCTCATCTGGAAGGTCGATACCGCCCGCGAGTTCGGCGTGGTGCAAAACTTCTTCGGCGCCGGCGCCGTCCCCGTCGCTGAAGGCGAGCTCCTGATCCTCCCCGTCGGCGGCAGTCCGCCCGGCAGCGACAAGCTCGAGGACTTCACGCAGCTCAAGGGGAACGGCACGGGCGTCATCGCCTTTGAAAAACGGACCGGCAAGATTCGCTACAAGATCAGCGACGAACTCGCCAGCTACGCCAGCCCCGTGCTCGCCACCATCGAGGGTCGGCGCTGGTGCTTTGTCTTCGCCCGCGCAGGCTTGCTTGCGTTCGAACCCGCCAGCGGCAAGATCGACTTCCATTTCCCCTGGCGTTCCGAAATCCTCGAATCCGTCAACGCCTCAAACCCCGTCGTCGTCGGCGACAAAGTATTCATTTCCGAGACGTACGGCCCCGGCAGCGCGTTGCTCCAGGTCAAGCCGGGCCAGTACAAGCTCTTGTGGAGCGACGCCGAGAAAGGTGTGCGCGGCAAATCGATGCAGCTCCACTGGAACACCGCGATCCATCACAACGGCTATCTCTACGGCTCCAGCGGCCGGCACGAAAACAATGCTGAGCTGCGTTGCATCGAACTCGCGACCGGCAAAATCATGTGGAGCGTCCCCAATCTCACCCGTGCGTCGCTCCTGATGGTTGATGGACATTTCATCTGCCTGAGCGAAAATGGCTACCTGCAACTTCTTAAGGTGAACCCCGAAAAGTTCGACGTCGTTTCGGAGGTCGTGCTCAAGGACGCCAAGTCGGGCGAACCGCTTCTGGAGGCGCCTTGCTGGGCGGCGCCGATCTTGTCGGACGGCAAACTCTACGTGCGCGGCGACGGCCGACTCATTTGTTTCGATCTGCTCCCCAAGAAATAGGGAACGTTATGAAGTATCTCCCGATCGTCCTCCTCTCCTTCGCGGGCGCTCTTTCGGCTCAAGAATCGATTCCGAAGGACAAACTTCACATCTACATCTTGGCCGGGCAATCGAACATGTCGGGCCGGGCGAACGTCGCGGCCGAGGATCGCGTCATTCCCAAGAATCTGTATTTGTTCGACGCGAACGGCAAATGGGTCCCTGCGACGCATCCGTTCATCCAGTACACGAACGTGCCGAACGCCGCCGACATCCGCGTCATCAAGGCCAATGGTAAGAACGGGCTCAATTTCGGTCTCACGTTCGCCCGGCAAATGCTCGAGGCGAATCCCGACGTCGCCATCGGGCTCATCGTCAATTCGCAGGGGGGCTCGAAGATCGAAACCTGGAAGAAGGGCGCCAAGGGGAGCAACTACGACAAGACGCTCGAACGCGTCAAACAAGCCCAGGCGACCGGCGTCATCAAAGGCGTGCTCTGGCACCAGGGCGAATCGAATCAGTCGATGGGAGCCCAGTACCTGGAGCCGCTGAAGACGGTGATCGAGCAGTTCCGCACAGACCTGGGCGATCCGAAGCTGCCGTTCGTGGCAGGGCAGCTCGCGCCGCTGCCGGGACAGAAAGACGTGATCGCGACGTTCAACGCGTCGCTGCGGACGCTGCCGGAGCTGGTTCCCAACACCGGCGTGGTCCGAGCGGACGATCTTTCGGGCAAGGACATTCACTTCGACGCTGCCGACACGCGGACGATGGGCAAGCGATACGCGGAACAGGTGCTGAAGTTACAGGGGAAGTGAATTCCTCAATACGTCGCCCGGCCGCCGCTGATGTCGTAGCACTGGCCTGTCGTGAAGCTTGCTTCATTGCTCACCAGGAAATGCACCAGCGACGCCACCTCTTCGGGTTTGCCGACCCGGCCCATCGGGATCTTCGACACCATGTAGTCGACCGTCGTCTGCGGCAAGCCGTCCAGGATCGGCGTGTGAATCACCGCGGGCGAAATCGCGTTGACCGTGATGTCGCCCATGCCGACCAGTTCCTTGGCGAGCGACTTCGTGAACGCGATCACCGCCGCCTTGCTTGCGGAATAGGGCCCGAGCGTCGGGTTGCCTTCCTTGCCGGCGATCGAGGCGATGTTAACGATCCGGCCAAACTTTCGTTCGCGCATCGAGCCGACCACCGCACGGCTGCACAGCACCGGGCCCATCACGTTGACGTGCATCACTCGTTGCCAATCATCGGCGGTGATTTCCCAGAGTCGGCCCGCTTTGCCGGTAATGCCGGCATTGTTGACGAGGAGATCGACCGGGCCGAGCGCTTCGCGGAGTTCGTCGAGGGCAGAGTCGATGTCAGTCTCGCAGGTCATGTCGCCGGCGAGGGCGAGGCCCCCCAGGTCGAGGGCCACACGGCCGGCGCGGGCGGCGTCGAGATCGAAGACCGCGACCTTGGCGCCCGCGGCGGCCAGGCGCCGGCTGATCGCCTCGCCGATCCCTTGACCGCCTCCCGTCACCAGCGCCACCTTGCCCGCCAAACTGAAGAAACGTTCCTCGGCCATGACCTCTCCTCGTTGATGAATTCTCCCCGAGGTTTTCTACGTTTCCTCCGCCAAATCGCCAGGCGTGCGGCTCCCGGTGGAACGTGGCGGACAAAAAACAAGACTGGATCTTTCCCTGCGCATCATTAATTAAAAAGGATCAGGGCTTACGTCCTCGTCACCCAATTGCAAGGAGTCTGCGATGGCCATCACCCGGAAGAAGTTTCGCGAAGAAGCCAAGTCGATCGTGCTGCAGCTCAACGGACAACCCGTCATGCTCGAGCCGAAGGACTTCTCGACCGGCTCGATCGGCTGGTACGCAGGCGGCAAGGTCGTACTGGAAGTGGGCGGCGAACCGCTCAAGTGCCAGATTGGCTTCAACATCACCGTCGTCGGTTCGAAGGAACTGCCCAAAGACCCCAGTGCCCCGGTCGTGGAACCCGAGACGAAGGAATAGTTCGTCCTCCGAGATTGCCATTGCCTGAATGGGGCAAGACGTTATCCTGCCCCGGTTCGGCGGTTTACCGGGATCGATTCATGCAAATGTGGGCGGAATACTCGGCGTTCTTCCGTCAGTTTCGCGACCAGTATACCACCACTGGCTCGATTCTGCCGAGTAGCCGAAACCTTGCGCGGGCGCTCGCCAAACCGCTCAAGCACGGTCCGGGCCCGCGCACCATCCTCGAAATCGGACCCGGCACCGGCGCCGTCACTTCCGAGATCGTTCGCTTATTACGGCCGGGCGATCGCTTCGACATCGTCGAGATCAACGGCGCCTTTGTCGACGTCATTCGCAGCCGATTCCGCGATCAGCCCCATTTTCGCAAGGTCGCCGAGTTGACGAACGTCATCCACGCCCCGCTGCAGGAAGTACCGGGGACCGCGGTCTATGACTTCATGATCTCGGGCCTGCCGCTCAATAACTTTCCGATGAGCCTGGTCGAAGACATTTTCGCGAGTTACCAGCGCCTGCTGAAGCCGACCGGCGTGCTGTCGTATTTCGAATACGTCTGGATTCGCCAGCTCAAGACGCCGTTCGTCGGCGGGGCCGATCGCGAACGGCTGCGGACGCTGTCGGGCTACCTGAAAGCAAAGGTTCGTCGGCATCAGATCGGCTCCGAGGTGGTGATGCTCAACTTTCCGCCCGCCGTGGCGCGTCATTTTCAGTTCCAACGAGGATGAAATCATGAGCCGTCGCCATGGATGGTGCGCCTGGTTGCTTCTGCTGCCGATGCTGTCGGCTTGCAATACGATCGAGAACCGCCTGATTTACCATCCCGCGAGTTTGCCCGCGACGGCGGAAGCGACGCCGGCGCCCTGGCAAGACGTCGAATTTCTCGGCGCCAAGGGCGAACGGCTACATGGCCGGTGGTATGTGCATCCGCAGGCGCACGGCGCCATCCTCGTCTGTCCCGGCAACACCGGAAACCTCGCGGAGCGGATGGCGCTCGCCAAGAAGCTGGGCGACACGCTTGAAGAATCGGTGCTTATTTTCGACTATCCAGGCTTCGGTAAAAGCGAGGGGACGCCGTCGGAACAAACGTGCTACGATTCGGCGACCGCGGCGTACGATTGGCTGACGAAGGAACGAAAAATCGCGGGGACGCACGTCGTGCTCTTCGGGCAAACGCTCGGCGCCGCGGTCGCGACCGACCTGGCGTCGCGCAAGCCGCATCGCGCCCTGGTGCTCGTCTCGCCGTTCACGTCATTGCCGGACTTGACGGAGCATCAGTTGCCGATCTTGCCAGCGAGTTACCTGATGTCGAGCCGATTCGATGCGCTGGCAAAGATCGGGCAATGCCCGCAGCCGATCTTCGTCGCCCACGGCGACTGCGACGAGGTCGTGCCGATCGGCCAGGGGAAACGGCTGGTTCAGGCCGTCAAAAGCGATAAGGAATGGTTCGTGATGAAGGGCATCGGCAATTCGGATCGCCTGCCGTACGAGTTCTTCGTGAGCATGAAAGCCTTCGTGCAGCGCAAGACCGCACTTCCCTGGCAATAACCATAGATTACCGGCAGCGGGAGGCAGACGATGCGCGTGGGCATATTCGGCGGCAGCTTCGATCCGGTTCATCTCGGGCATCTCATCCTGGCGGAACAATGCCGGGAGCAGGGCAAGCTTGACGAGGTGCGATTCATCCCCGCGGCCCGTCCGCCGCACAAGCAGCATCAATCGCTCACGTCGTTTCATCAGCGCGCCGAGATGCTGGGGCTGGCGATCTCCGGCCACTCCGCGTTTCGCATCGATGAGCTGGAGAAGGATCGGCCTGGGCCGAGCTTCACCGCCGATTCGCTCGAGCAACTGAAGAACGCGATGCCAGACGCGGAATTGTGCCTGATACTGGGCGCCGACTCGGTGGTCGATTTACCGCAGTGGCACGAACCGGCGCGAATCGCCGCGTTGGCGGAGCTGTTGGTGGTTGGTCGGCCCGGTTGGGCGTTACCCAAGGAAGCGATGCTGCGCAGCCTGATCGAACTCCCGGAGGGGACGTCGTGGCGCATTCGCGGCATCACGATTCCGCTGGTCGAAATCGCAAGCCGGGAGATTCGCCGAAAGACGTCGCTGGGCGAGTCGATTCGCTATCAGGTGCCGCGTTCGGTGGAGGCGTACATTTTGCAGCACGGCCTGTACCGTATGGAGTAGTCGATGCGTTGTCCGGTATGTCGCGCGGAAAATACGGAGCCATTGTGCCGACGGTGCAAGGCGGACCTGAGCTTGATGCAGGGCGTCGAGCAGACGCTGAAGTTTGCGCGTGCCGCGGCGGCGCAAAGTTATCACATCGGTAATTTCAAGGAGGGGTTGCGACACGCCCGGCGCGCCTGGGAATTGAAGGCAGACGCGGAGTCGGCCCAACTCATGGCGATCGGGCATGTCGGTTTGGGCCAATTCGAGGAGGCGCTTCGATTTCATGGCGCCGCATCCTCGATTAGCGCTCGCGAGCGCTAATCGAATGCACCCAACTACTTCCGTCCCCGCCCCTCGTAAATCTGCTTCTCGGTAATGATCTTGTCCATGAATTGATCGTGCGCCTGCGTCGGGATCTCGGGGAAGAGCTGGCACTCGAACGCCAGCGCGACGAAGGGCGTCTCGGGCCGGGCGTGCTGCAGGAGTTTGTCGTAGTAACCGAAGCCGTGTCCCATGCGCGCGCCGCGGCGATCAAAGGCGACGCCGGGAACCATGATGAGATCGAGTTCCTTGACGTCAATCCGTTTCGCGGGGAGCTGGCGCAGCTCGGCCTTGGGTTCGAGGATGCGATAGGCGCCGAGGGCGAGTTCGTCCATCGATTCGAGGAGAAACAGCTCGAGTTCGCCGTTGACGCAGTAGGGGACGACGATGCGTTTGCCGTGGGTGAGCGCGGTGGCGAGATAGTTGCGGGTGCGGACTTCGCTGCGGACGTCGACGTAGAACATAACCGTCTGAGCGGCTTGGTATTCCGGCAAGCCGGCAAAGACGGCGCAGATGTCTTGGCTCAGCGGGTCTTTATCGGCCTGGGCGTTTCTTTGGGCGTGGGCTTGTTCGCGGATTTGTTTCTTGGTCTCGCGGAAGGTGTCGAGGTTCATAAGAAGCCTTGGAGTGGGAGCGAAGTCGTTTCGTTCATTATTAGAGGGAGGCACGCCGTTGGCCAGCGAATCGTCGTCTGCGGAGCGCACGCGCGAAGGGCTGGTTTACGGACTGCTCGCGTACGGTTGGTGGGGGCTGGTGCCGATTTACTTCAAGGCGGTGCCGTCGGAAGTGTCGCCGCGCGAGGTGCTCGCCCATCGCATTCTGTGGACGGCGATCTTCGTAGGCGTAATCCTTACGGTCATGCGTCGGTGGAGTACCATCGCCAGCGCCGGCCGGCACGCTCCGACGATGACGCTGTTGATCGTCTCGTCGTGCCTGATCGCGGGCAACTGGCTGACGTACATCGCTGCGGTCTACACGAATCAAATTCGCCAGGCGAGTCTCGGGTTCTTCATGACGCCGCTCGTGAACACGCTGCTGGCGCTGGTTTTCCTGGGCGAACGGCTGCGGCCGCTTCAGTGGGTTTCGGTCGGTCTCGCTTCGGTCAGCGTTTGTCTGCTGATGGCGCTGAATGGCGAAATCCCCTGGATCGCCTTCGGTCTGGCGGCGACGTTCAGCTTCTACAGCCTGGTGCGTAAGAAAACGCAAATCGACGGTCTGGCGGGGTTGTTCATCGAGTCGGCGATACTCGTGCCGCTCGCGCTCGGGATGTGGCTTTACTGGAATCACGAAGGAACCATGCGCTTCGGACAAGAGTCGCGCGGCCTCGATGCGCTCATCGCCCTGTCAGGAGTGGTGACCGGCGTGCCGCTGCTCATGTTCGGCCAGGCCGCCCGGCGTCTGCCGCTCTCGACGCTCGGTTTCATGCAGTACATCTCGCCCTTTATCCAACTCATGCTCGCGGTGACGTTTTACGGAGAAGCCGTGTCCGTCGCCGGGTGGTGGAGTTTCGGCGTCATTTGGCTCGCTCTCGCCGTCTACACCTACGATTCCGCTCGTGTTTTTCGCGGCAAAACTCTATGATACGCGAACGTCGCGAATGGTTTCTTCCCCCATCTCCAGAGGTTGCCATGGAAAAGAATGCGAAGCCCCCGGGCTCGATCTTCGAAGAATCTCCCGTCTACCGCATGGCCTGTCAGCAACTCGATCAAGTCGCCAAGATCGTGCAGCTCGACCCGAACATCATCGAACGCCTCCGGCACCCCAAACGAGCGCTGGTCGTCGGCGTGCCGGTCCGCATGGACGACGGCTCCACCTTCACCTTCACCGGTTATCGAGTGCAGCACAGTCTCACCAGCGGTCCCTCCAAAGGCGGCATTCGCTATCACCCCAGCGTCGATCTCGGCGAAGTCGCGGCGCTCGCCATGTGGATGTCGTGGAAGTGCGCCATCATGAATCTCCCCTTCGGCGGCGCCAAGGGAGGCGTCGCCTGCGATCCCGAAAAGCTTTCGCGCGGCGAAAACGAACGCCTCACGCGCCGCTATACCGAAGAGCTGCTGCCGATCCTCGGCCCGCGCATGGACGTCCCGGCGCCCGACCTCGGGACCGACGAGCAGACCATGGCCTGGATCATGGACACCTACAGCATGTCCGTCGGCTACGCCTGTCCGGAGATCGTCACCGGCAAGCCGATCGAACTCGGCGGCTGCATCGGTCGGCGCGAAGCGACGGGCCGAGGCGTCGTGTATTGCATTCTGCAGGCGCTCAAAGAGATCGACGTCATGGACGGCGCCACCGCTATCGTGCAGGGATTCGGCAATGTCGGCAGCATCGTTTGCCAGGAACTCGCCAGGCGCGGCATCAGGATCGTCGCCGTCTCCGACCGCTACGGCGCCATCCAGAATGGCAAGGGCATCGATGTGGCCGCGCTCGTGAAGCACGTGGCAGGCGGCAAACTGCTCAAGGACTTCGCGGGTGGCACGCAGATCGATGCGCAGGAGATGCTGACGTTGCCGTGCACGATCCTGGTTCCCGCGGCGCTGGAACGGCAGATCACCGGAGCCAACGCGAAGCTACTCAAATGCCGAATCTTGGCAGAGGGCGCCAACGGTCCGACCACGCCCGACGCCGACGCGATTCTTGCCGACAGCGACATCTTCATCATCCCGGACGTCCTCTGCAACGCGGGAGGCGTGACGGTTTCGTACTTCGAATGGGTGCAGGACATTCAGCAACTCTGGTGGAGCGAGGAGCAAGTCAATCAGCGGCTCGAGGAGCTGATGCTGAAGGCGTTCGGCCAGGTGCGCACATTGTGCAAGGAACAGAAGGCGCCGATGCGGATGGCGGCGCTGAGCCTGGGCGTCGCCAAGGTCGCGAAAGAAAAGACGCGTCGGGGCCTGTATCCATGAAGTCCGACGACTGGTGTTACACGCTGCTGAAGAAATTCCCGGGCTTCTTCTTCGAGTTGCTCGGCGAGCCGGCGTCGACGGCCGACGCGTATCGCTTCGATTCGGTCGAGCTGAAATCGCAGGGCATGCGCATCGACGGCGTCTTCCTGCCCAACGACGATCGGCATCCGCTGGTATTCCTGGAGATCCAGGGCTACCAGGCGGCGACGTTCTACGCGAACTTGTTCGCCAAGGTCTTCCTCTACCTGGAGAAGAACGACCCGGCGCAGTCTTGGCGAGCAGTCGCGATCTTCCTGAAGCAATCGATGGAGCCGGCGGCGCTGGAGCCGTACCGGATGCTGCTCGATTCGCCGAGCGTGAGAAGGATTTATCTCGACGCGTTGCCCGTGGATCCCGATGCGCCGCTGGGCGTGGGACTCTGGCAGATGCTGTCCGCGCCAGAGACTGCGGTGCGCGAGCTGGTTCCAAAGGTGGTCGCGAAAGTGGCCGACATCGGGGATCGTTCAACTCGGCAGAACCTTGTAGAATTAATTGAAGAAATCTTGGTCCGGCGATTCTTGTCGATCAGCAAAGAGGAGATTCAGACGATGTTGCAGCTACCCGACAAACGCGACTCGAGATTCTTCAAGGAGGTGCTGGCCGAAGGCATAGTTGTGGGGCAGCATCGAACGGAGGAGCGAATCGCGCGTAAGCTCTACTCGCAAAACTATCCGCTAGAAAAAATTGCTGAATTGACGGGCATCGAAATCGACAAACTCAAGGAACTGTTAAGCAAGACGAACCCTGGAAACTGACGAAAGCAGCCACCGCTCAAGTGGTAAGACTACAACTCGAGTCGCTCAAGAAACTTCTCACCAAGAGGAACCGTGATGCGTGTGTTGGTGACCGGCGCCGCCGGGTTTGTCGGCGGACATGTCGTCGATGCGTGTTTGCGAAGAAACTGGCAAGTGACGGCCCTCACGCGCCCTGAGAGCGACGCAAAAAAGCTAAAGGCGCTCGGCGTCGGCCTGATCTCCAGCCCGCAACTTCGCTCGGCCATGGAAGAGATCGACGTCGTCGTCCACTGCGCCGCGAAGGTCGGCGACTGGGGGCCCTACGAAGAATATCGCCAGGCGAACGTCGACTACTTGCGGACGCTGCTCGATGCCTGCAAAGGGCAGGCGGTGAGCCGAGTCATCGTGATCAGCAGTCTCGGCGTCTATCCGATGCGGCACCACTACCAGAGCGACGAGACGATGCCGATCGTCGCCAACAATCGCGACGCGTATTCGCGTTCCAAGGTCGAGGCGGAAAAGGTCGCGCTCCAATATTACCGGGATTTCGAAGTGCCGATCGTGCTGCTGCGTCCCGGTTTCGTGTACGGGCCGGGCGATAACACGGTGCTGCCAAGAATCATCCAGACGCTGCGGAAACAGGGCGCCCGCTATCCGGGGGGCGGCAACGCGGCGCTCAACACGATCTTCGTACGCAATCTCGTCGATGCGATCTTCCTGGCGATCCAGGCGGAGGGGGCGGTCGGGCAGACGTACAATCTCACGGACGGCGAGACGGTCAGCAAACGCCGGTTCATGGAGAAGATCGCCGACGCGATGCAGCTTCCGCATCCCTGGCGACGGCCGCCGATCTGGTTCGCGTGGAGCGCCACCTGGATCAGCGAAACGTTGGCCAAGCTGCGCGGCTCCAAGGAGGCGCCGGCATTCAACTTCACCCGGCTCAAGTTCATGGGTTACAATCTCGACTTCTCCATCGAGAAAGCCAAACGCGAACTGGGCTATCGTCCGCGAACCGCCTTCGAAGAAGCGATGAACGAAACCCTGAGCTGGTGGAAAAGCCAGCCTGCCCAACCGACTTCGTGAGGAATTTTATGCCCGACAGCGCCGCCTTGGACGATCTCAATTTGTGGGCCTTGTTCGGTGTCACGGTCCTTCTGGTTTTGGTCTCGATCGAGTTCGGTTACCTGCTCGGCAAGGCGCGGCATCGCCGACGTCCGGAGGAGAAGGAAAGCCCGGTCGGTACCATGGTGGGTTCCACGCTCGGGTTGCTTGCGTTCATGTTGGCGTTCACGTTCGGGCTGGCTTTTTCCCGCTACGACGATCGACGCGAGATGGTACTCGACGAGGCCAACGCCATTGGCACGGCACACCTTCGGGCCGGGTTTCTGCCTACGCCGGCAAAAAGCGAGGCGCGCAAGCTTCTACAAGATTATGTCGACCTGAAAGTGGAGGGCGTCGACCCGGCGAAACGCGCGCAAGCGATTGCGCGCTGCGAAGAAATCCAGACGCAACTCTGGTCGCAGCTCGAGGCTTCGGTACAGATCGCGCCCCCCAACGTCCTGGTTAGCCTGTATGCCCAGTCGCTCAATGAAGTGATCGATCTGCATTCGAAGCGGATTCTCGTCGCAATGCGGAGTCGAATCCCGACGATCCTCTGGGCAGTGCTTTACCTGATCTCCATTCTCGGTATGGCAGGGTTGGGCTACCAGGCAGGTATCGCGGAGACGAGTCGATCGCCCGCGGTCGTGGTGGTAGCCGTCGCTTTCTCCGCAATCATGATGCTGATCGTCGATCTGGATCGGCCGCAGGAAGGTTTTCTGCGCGTCAGCCAAAAGTCGATGATCGATCTACGCGAATCGCTCAAGAAGGGAAATCCTTAAGACGATGATCTTGGAGCCCCCTCGCTACCTGGTACAGTTCGATCCCAAGCGGACGCCTCACTACTTCACGGATTTGCTGGTGATCGGCGCCGGCATCGCGGGGCTGCGTGCGGCCCTCGAGGCGCCGAGGCGTCTCGACGTGCTCGTCCTGTCCAAGGAAAGTTTGCAGCAGAGCAACAGTTCCTGGGCGCAAGGCGGCATTGCCGGCGTGATGTCGGGCGAGGATTGCTTCGAGAATCACATCGAAGACACGCTGAAGGCGGGCGGCGGTTTATGTCATCCGGACATCGTCGAACACGTCGTCCGCGAGGCGCCCGAGCAAATCCAGCTCCTCATCGACTGGGGGACGCACTTCGACGAAGAGGAAGGCAAGATCGCGCTGACTCGCGAAGGGGGACATAGCCATCGCCGAATCGTGCACGCGCTGGGCGACGCGACCGGGCACGAAGTCATGCGTGCGATCGGCGTCAAAGCTCGGCAAGCGCCGAACGTCACGCTGTGGGACGACACCTTCACGCTCGACTTGCTCACACATGAAGGCCGATGCGTCGGCGCCGTCGTCTTTCGCCCCGGGCGCGGCAAGCTCCTCATCTGGGCGAAACAGACGCTCCTCGCTAGCGGCGGAACCGGCATGGTTTATCGCGAAACCACCAACCCCAACGTCGCCACCGGCGACGGCATGGCGGCGGCGTATCGTGCCGGCGCCCAGCTGCGCGACATGGAGTTCATGCAGTTTCATCCCACGGTCCTCTACGTCGCCGGCTCCAGTCGATTCCTCATCAGCGAAGCGGTTCGCGGCGAAGGGGGCTACCTCCGCGACAAGAACTTGCACCGCTTCATGACCGACGTCCATCCGCAAGCGGAGCTGGCGCCGCGCGACGTCGTCGCCCAGGCGATCGTTCGACAGATGGAACGCACGAAATATCCGAACGTTTTTCTCGACTTGCGCCATCTCGACAAGTCGCTCGTCAAGCGCCGTTTTCCGGGCATCGACAAAATGTGCCGAAGCTTCGGGCTCGACATCACCAGCGATCTGATTCCGATCCGGCCGGGAGCGCATTACATGGTGGGGGGCGTGACCGTCGACGCGCAAGGGCGAACGACGATCCCGGGATTGTGGGCCGCGGGCGAGGTGACGTCGAGCGGCCTGCACGGGGCGAATCGGTTGGCGTCCAACAGTTTGCTCGAGGGGCTGGTGTTCGGCGCCTCAGCGGGCAAGGGAGCGAGCGATCTGGCGCAGCGGCTGCCCGACTCATTCACTGCACTACCGCTCGCCAGCCGATTTGATCCGGAGACGGAGGGGACGCTCGACGTGGCGGACATCACGAATTCGCTGCGCAGCGTCATGGTCCGGCACATGGGCGTCGTTCGCGAGCAGGCGGGCATGGAGGAGGCGCGCACCGACGTCGCCTTCTGGTGCCGATATGTGCTGGCGCGCGAGTTCGATTCCCGGCCGGGCTGGGAGTTGCAGAATCTGCTCACCGTCGCTCGACTGATGATCGCCTCGGCGCTTGCCCGGCTCGAATCACGCGGCGTGCACTTTCGGTCGGATTATCCGGCGCCGAATGACGCGGAGTGGCTTCGGCATATTCTTTCTTCAATTTCCGAGCCGGAAGCGTAAGCGACGATCTACCCGGATCGTCGCTTACGGCTCGGAAATTACAATTCCTCTTCCAGATGCAAGAAGCGGGCGCCGACCTCGTAAAAGTTGTCGCGCATCTTTTGACAGCGGACGACTTCGCAGCGTACTTTGAGGACCGGGCCTGACTCGCGGGCCTGGAAGACGACTGTGATGAGCGTCGGCAACATCACGGTGCACAGGAAACCGACGCCTCCTTTTGAGAGGTCGTGCGCGAAGCCCGTTACCGATTCGTCCAGCTCGGCGCTGAGGACTTCGATCTTGCCGGTAAAGGGCATACGCGGGAAGCTGCGTTGCTCGCCGGCGGCAGACATTGGCCGTCGCCAGCGTTCCAACATCTGCGCCAGGGCGTCCTGAACTTTCGACAGATTGGCGTCGAGCCGCGGTTCCGTCAGGGCGAGCCGATCGGTGATCTTCGTCTGGAATCGGCAGCCCAGCTCCACAATTCCGGCCGGCATGTGCCGCAGATGCCGGATCTCGGCGGGCAAATACATCATCTCGCCGTTCACCGACAGGCCGATGAGCAGTTCCTGCGCGGCGTTCAGATTCTCTTGCAGCAAGCTCACGCCCGTGTCGGAGAAGTTACGGGAAATCGCGTTGTACGAACCCGACCAGTCGATGCTGCCGTCGGCTTGAATCGGTGCGATGTGCAACGGTTGATGGAGCGGCATCCGCGGCTCCCGGCGTTTTTCGTCCCCCAGGCAGCGACGCATCGTGAGCACGACCCGTCGGCCGCCGAACTCGTACTTGAGATCGTCCATCAGCGCCTGCATCAGAAAGATGCCTCGGCCGCTCGCGATCAGAGCGTCCGGTCCTTCTTGCGTCACCTGGTGGAGTACCTTGGCGACGTCAAAGCCCGCGCCCTGGTCGGTGATGACCCATCGGCACAGGTCTCCTTCATAATGCACGACCACGTCGACCACCCGGCTCGCGCGGATCGGGTCGGCGGCACGCTCGCGCAGCGCCTGCAGGAAGGCGTCGTCTTCGCGCTCCTTGAGCGTCGAGCTGATTTCGAGGTTGCCGTGGATGATGGCGTTGGAAAGGGCTTCGTGCAGGGCGAGCAGCAATTTTCGACTGCGGGCTTCGGAGCAGGCGCCGCACAGGATGGCTTTGTGCTGGAGGTATTCGACGGCGGGCTGGATCCAGTGCGGTTGGCTCGGCAACGTCAGATGCGTCCGCTCCAGGAGCACCTGGGCGGGGAGATCGGGGGTGCCGAGAGGAAGAGCCATGCACAGGTTCCGAAGAAGGCGAAGGACGGGCGATCCTCCAGTGCATTGTTATCGGAAACGTCTTTGCTTGCAAGGCAGGACGCGATGCTCTATGGTAGGGCCAAGAGCGTTCGCACGTTCGGGGAGGAGATTCATGGCGGCAGGGGACTGGACGAGGGCGTTGTTCGATGCGATCGACGACGCGGTGTTCGTGCATGACGAAGCCGGGAAGATCCTTGAGGCGAACGCCGCCGCGTGTCGCCGACTGGGGTTTTCGCGCGCGGAACTTCTCGGCATGAACACGCGCCAGATCGACGCCCCGGAATTCGCCCGCGAGTTCGGCGCGCGCCTCGAACATCAGTTCAGCGAAGGCGCTTATCGCTGCGAAGGCGTCCATCGCACGAAGGACGGGCGATTGCTTCCCGTCGATATCAACACGTCGTTTGTCGAAATCGAGGGACAGAAAGTCGTGCTGGCCGTGATGCGCGACATCACCCGCAAGAAGCAGATTCTGGAAACGCTTGCCCAGCAGCGCCGTCTGCTTCAGTCGGTCCTTGACAGCATGGGCGAAGCGATTTTCGTGGTGGACGGCGCCGGGAACGTCGTGCTGGAGAATCCGATCGCCGGCGAGTGGCTCGGCCCGCGCGGACTCGATCAGCCGTTCTTTCGCGCCGATCTGCACACGCCTGCGCCGGAGACGCCGCTCGCGCGTTGTCTGCGCGGCGAAGCGTTCGACGATGAAACCTATGGTCTGCGGCCGACTCCCGAGCATCCAGGGCTGTGGCTGAGCATGTCGGGTCGGCTGCTGCACGATCTCGAATCGCCTGGCAGCGCGTTGCTGGTGGCCCGCGACATCTCCGCGCAGGTGCGCGCCCAGCGTCGTCAGGCAATCAATTTCGGCGTCGCCCGCGCGCTGGCGGAAAGTTCGAGTCTGCCGCAGGCCGCCCGTTTGGTGCTCGAAGTCCTGGCGGAAGGTTTCATGCCCGATGTGGCGGTGATGTGGGTGGTCGACGCGGGCTCGGCGGCTCTGCGCTGCGTAGATTTGCGGCAGGCGCCGGGCCTGGAGCTGCGCGAGTTTGCCATTCTCACGCGCCGCATCGCGCTCCCTGCGGGCGCCGATTTACCGGGGCAAGTCTGGGATCGCCAGACGCCGCAAACCGCGGAGATTTCGCCGCAAAACAGCTACGACCGCCCCTTCCTCGCCGCCCGCGCCGGACTCCGCTACGCCCTCGCATTCCCGGTGCACGCCGAGGGGGAGGTGCTCGGCGTCATGGAACTACTCGCGCGGACCCCGTACGTTCTCGACGCCGAACTCGAGTCGCTCATGCAGGCGCTGGGCAATCAGATCGGCCAGGCGGTGCAGCGTTTTCGCTTCGAGACGGCGCTGCGCGACTCCGAGGCCCTCTATCAATCGCTCGTCGAATCGCTGCCGCAAAATATCCTACGAAAGGATTTGCATGGTCGATTCACGTTCGGCAACCGCCTCTTCTGCAACATCCTCAAGATCGACCCGAAGGATCTGCTCGGCAAGACCGACTTCGACTTCTTCCCGCGCGAACTCGCCGCCAAGTATGTGCAGGACGATCTCCAGATTTTGCAATCGGGCAAGCCGCTCGAAATCGTCGAGAGCCATCGCCTCCCCGACGGCAGCACCATCTACGTCCAGGTCATGAAGACGCCGATCTTCGACGCCCAGGGTAAAGTCGTCGGCGTGCAGGGAATCTTCTGGGACGTCACCGCGCGCAAACGGGCCGAGGAAGTGCTCGCCAATTCCGAACGCCGGTATCGCCAGCTTACCGAGGCCACTCTGGACGGCATCGTGCTCGTCGATCGGCTCGGAGTGATGTTGTTGTTCAATCCCGCCGCGGAGAAAATGTTCGGCTACCGCGCCGACGAGGTCGTCGGCAAGTCGGTCGCCATGCTCGTGCCCGACGATCTCAAGGGGCATCACCACGACTGCTTTCAGCGGTATCTGAGTACGCGGGCGCCGAAAATCATCGGCATTCCGCAGGAACTCACCGGCCGACGCAAGGACGGCTCCATCTTTCCCGTCGAGATTGCGCTCAGCGTCCTGGCCCTTGAGCATGATTCCAGCAGCGACGGCCCGCTCCAGTTTCTCGGCGCGGTGCGCGATCTCACCGAACGCAATCGCATTCGCACCGTGCTCGTGCAGAACGAGAAGCTCGCCTCCATCGGCTTGCTCTCTGCGGGCGTCGCCCATGAAATCAACAACCCGCTCGCCTTCGTGGGCAACAACCTGGCTGTGCTGCAGCGCGACACCAAGGGATTCCTCACACTGCTCGATTATCTGGATCAGAATGAGGCGTTGCTGACCGGCGCCGCGCCGGCGTTCTGGCAGCGGTATCGCGAACTCTACGAGGAACTCGATCTCGAGTATCTGCGGAACAATATTACCCGACTGTTCGACCGCTCGCGCGACGGCGTCGACCGCGTGAGCCGAATCGTAAGCAGCCTACGTGGCATGGCCCGTACGGATTCGCCCAAACGCCAGGACGTGGGCATTCCCGAACTTGTCGAATCGAGCCTGGAGATTCTGCACGGCAAGTACAAACGTGCGGGCATTCAGGTCGTGCAGGATCACGATCCCGACGCGAAGATCGTGGGCGTGGCCACCCAGATCTCGCAAGTCGTTCTGAACATCCTGGTCAACGCGTTCCAGGCGATCGAATCGCACCGCAAGGAAGGGGGCGAGATCCGTATTTCCACGCGCCGCGTCGGCAATGAACTCGTGTTCGAAGTCGCCGACAACGGGCCCGGCATCCCCACGGAAAATTTGCCGAAGGTGTTCGATCCGTTCTTTACGACCAAGGACGTCGGCGAAGGGACCGGACTGGGTCTATCGATTTCGCATCACATCATCCTGGCGCACGGCGGCCGCATGGAGGTGCATTCGCAACCCGGAGAGGGGGCGACGTTCCGCATTGTGCTGCCGACGTCCTAATACTACAGCGCTAGAAACTAGCAGGGTGTTGCAGTAACTTCAAATACAGGAAGCATTTACTCCCCCCTCCCTCCGGGAGAGGGGTTGGGGGTGAGGGGGAATAGCCGTGCTATTGAGTTGAGCCATTTCCCCCTCACCCCCGCCCCTCTCCCGGAGGGAGAGGGGAGAAGATAGCGCTGTAGTACTAAAGATTCAGCCCCGGCTGGACCGCGAAGACCTCGATCGTCTGCGGCACGCGAAACGACTGATGACAGCGGTTGCATGACCCCGCCAGCTGACGCAGCAGCACTCGGCTCTTCTCCAGGTTCTTTTGCGCCAGGGCCTGCGCCAGGCTCGTCGCGTTTTGCCGAAGCTCACCCGAGCGGTCGAACCAAAGATCGACGCCCTGATTTCGCGGCGGACGCAGCATCAACAGGTTGCCGGTCTCCGCGAGGAGCAGCGCCTGCCCGCGTGCGAAGGTCCAGGCGGCGTCGTCGATGGCGTTCTGCACCAGGATCTTTTCGAGCCCGCGCAGATTGACGCGGGCGAGACCGTCCATGAGCAACCGAGTCTCCGCGACCGGGTCGAGACGGGGTTTGGATGCCGACTTGATCGGCGCCTGCGAAAATGCGTCGCTACCCAGAAGGCAAGCGGCGGCGGAGAACGCCAGGGCAGGAAAAATGAGGCGTTTCATGAGGAATAACCGGTGCTTGGGGTGTCGGGGACTTGAATCTGCAGATGCTCGCCGTCGATGCGGACGGGGTAGGTGCGCGTCTTGATGCGCGGGTTGTCGGCCCAGGCGCCGTCGCACAGGCGGAAACGCCAGGCGTGCCAGGGACAGGTGACGACGCCGTCCTCGCAATAGCCGCCGGCGAGCGAGGCGCCCATGTGCGGACAGTGATCGTCGAGGGCGAAGTGGTTGCCCTTCTCGACGAAGAGGGCGATGGTGCGATTGCCCACAGCAACGGTTTTACCTTCGCCGGGCTTGACATCGCTCACTTTGCAGACGGTCTGGAAGTCGCTCATGAATCGCCCCATCGGAATTATACGCACGCATCACGGTTGCTTGAGCGTCAAATGCTGATTCGCGGCGACGCCTTTTTGCGAAAACACGCCGCGGCCGTGCGGCAGGATCACCTCGACGTCGACGGTCTTCGCATCCGCCAACCCGAAATGGGCGATCGCTTCCTGACCCGAACAATAGCCGTAGCCGATGGCGATCTCGACTTGTCCCAGAAGTGCCGAGGCGTCGCCGAGCTTGCCGGCGGGAAACACGCGCACCTTTGAGCCGACGCCCATACGGTTGACGCCCTTGGTTCCTTCCACACGGACGTTTAGCCAATTGCCCGAGGGGGTTTCGTTGCGCAACAGCAGCGAGGGGCTTTCGATCCACCAGTTGGCGAGGAAGAGGTCCATGCGGCCGTCGCGATCGAAATCGGCCGCGGGGCCCGCCGCCATGTAAATGATCCGCTTGTCCTTCATCAGCTTGTCGTAAAAGTCGCCCGTTCTTTTCACGGCGAGTTCCGCCTGGTTGGGGAAGTCGTTGACCTTGAGGGCGTCGGCGCGGAACTGCGGCACGCCGTCCTTGTTCCCAAAGTTCTTGTAGATGATCGGGTGCGGCACGCCGTCCTTGTACTTGACGATGCTGACGTAGATGTCAGCCAGGCCGTCGTTGTCGAAGTCGTGGACTTCCAGGTGCGGCGGTTTCATGACGAGCGGTCCGAGACCGGCCTTCTCCGTGACGTCCTCGAAAATGGGTACGCCGTCCTTCGTGCCGCGATTGAGGTACAGGCGAATCGGCGCGGGCTCCTTCCAGGGGGCCTTGTTGTGATGGCCGATGACGATGTCGGGGAGCCCGTCGCGGTTGACGTCGGCGATGCAGACCCCCGCGGGGGAATCGTTCTTGTTGACGTTCTTCCATTGCAGCACTTCCTTGGCTCCCGTCGCTTCCACGAAGTTTCCTTTACGGTCATTCAGATAGACGCGATGGTTGCCGGCTCCTTCGGTGAGAACGACGTCGGGCCAACCGTCGTTGTTGAGATCGGCGGCGGCGAGCCCCAGGCCGCTCAGTTGTTTCGGCAGGCCGACCTCTTCGGAGACGTTTTTGAAGCGGTGCTTGCCGAGATTGTGCAGCAGCATGGGCCCGTGTTTGACCGGGCCGTAGTAGCGTTCGGTGAGGAGCAGATCAAGTTTGCCGTCGCCGTCGGCGTCGAGGGCGGCGAGGCCTCGGCCGTTGAAGATCGGCGGGCAGGCGCCGCTCTCCGCGGAGACGTCGGTGAACTTGCCGCCTCCGTCGTTGCGAAAGAGGGAGCTGGGTATTTTGCCGACGGCGTCCTTGGACTCGCTGGCGCAGTTGGAGCTGTAGAGATCGAGTCGGCCGGAGTTGTCGAGATCGACGAACAGGGCGCCGCTCCCCATGCCGGAGGTGCGGAGATGCTCTTGGCCGTCGAGGGTGAACTTGCCCCTGGAGTTACGCAGGAGCATGGCGGGCTTGGACATTTGATTGTGGAAGGCGTTGACGAAGAGGGAGGGAAAGCCGGAGCCGTCGATATCGCCCCAGGCGGCGCCGTGCCCGCGGATGCCGCCGACGGCGGGGAGCAGACCCGTTTCTTCGCCGACATCGCGAAAGACGAAGGGAGTTTGAGCGTTTGCCGAGACGGCGACGGCGAGGAAAAGCAGTATCGTACGCATGGAGAGGCCCTTCGGGGTTTGTTGCGAAAGCCCAGGGATGGCTGTCCCTGGAGCGTCACCCAGGGATAGCCATCCCTGGGCTTTCGTGCGGATACTCCGATTGTAACCCGGTTCGTTCCGCGTCCCAACAAAAAAAGACCGGGAACCCTTGCGGGCTCCCGGTCTTTACAGGGACTCGTTCGAGGCGAACGAGGGGAGGGTTAGTTCTTCGGCATCGCGGCGGGCGGGGTCGCTACGTTGGTCGGAGCGGTCGCGGGAGTCGCAACGGTGGCTCCGCCGCAGGACCCGTTGGCGCAACCGCCGTTGGTCGCACAGCCGCTATCGCAGGAGCTGCTGCAGGCGTCGGTGCAGCTCGCTTGATGGCAACCCAGTCGGGTGCGGAAGAGCCGAGCCAGGAGACCGCAGCGAGCCGGGCGGGCGTCGCAGGTGTCTCGGCAGCTGGAGCCGTAGCAAGCCGAACGGCACGCCGGCATCTTGCAGGCGGGTTCGCAAGCCGTGGTGCAGCATGAGCCAGGAGTGCAGTTCGAGCCAGGCGTGCAGCTCGAAGGCGTCGGGCAACCCGTGTGGCAAGCGACGCCCGGAGGGCAGCAGGAGCCGTTGGGGCAGCCGGTGTGGCAAGCCGGGTCGATCGGAACCTGGCGAGCGACGCGGACCGTCACGTCGTACGGAACGCATTCCGCGATCTTCTTCGACACCGTGCACGGAACCATCTCCGTCACCGTGTAGGGCGTCCGGCTACGAACCGTGTGCGGAACCTGTTCCATGTACGTGTACGGAACGTTCTTGCACACCTGGTACTGTTCTTGACGGCACACGGTCACCGGCACCTTCTTGGTGCAGGTCACGGGGACCATCCTGCAGACCTGGACCGGAACCTTCTTGACGCACTCTTCGACGACGTTCTCCATCACGGTGCACTGCACTTTCTTTTTGCAGATCTCCGTGACCATACGGCAGGTCGTGTGGTTGTGAACCTTCTCGATCGTCTCCGGCACGCACTTCATGACCGTGTAGGGCACTTTATGCGTGACGTGCTCCGTCACCATCTTGGTCACGGTGTAGGGGACTTGCTTGGTGCAGGTCGCGCCTTCGACGAACTTACGGCCCGGGAAGTCGCCGTCGTGCGAGGCGCCGGCGTCGTCCTGGTAGCAACCGCGAATCTTGCGAACCACGGTGTAAGGAACCTTGTTGACGACGGTCTCTCGCACCTTCCGGCAAACCGTGTAAGGAACCTTCTCGGTCACGCAGTCGTGAACGTAGGTCGTCACCGGGACTTCTTCGGTCACGCAGCGATCCTTGCGGACCTTGCGGGTGCAGGTGCGGGAGGGCTCTTGCACGCAAACTTTGACCTTCTTGCAAACGTTGGTCGACTTGCAGGTGCAGGGGTCGAAGCAGCAATCGCACGATTCCTGCCACACGTACGAGGTTCTGCCCGGAACGGTGTAGCACTCGTCGACCCATTCGCTGATCTTCCTGGTCACGGTCCGGGTCGAGCAGACCGGCCGGCACACTTTCTTGACGACGTCCTTGTAGCACGTCTCGACCACGTCGCGGCAGATCGTCTGGCAGCAGTCCTTGTAGCAAGTTTCGGTTACGCACTTTTCGACCTGGCAGCAGACCGTGCGGCAATGCTGTTCGCAGACCGGCTTGCAGATGGTCTGATGGCAGTTCTTGTAGTGCGTTTCGCAGACCTGCTTGTAGACGGTGTGATGCGTCTTCACGCAGTGCTGCTCGTACACCGGCTTGCACACGGTGTAGCAGACTTCGCGCTCGACGATCTTGGGGACCTGCCGGCAGACCGTGTAGCGCTGCTCTTTGATGCAGGTTTCGGTGATGGGCCGCATGGTGGTGTAGGTTTGATCCTGCATCACGCAGTCGCGGACGGTGCGGGTGGCGGTTTCGCTCACCTGCTTGGTGCCGGTCCGGCAGACCGACTGCATGACGATCTTCTCTTCGTCCTTGTAGCAGGTTTTAACGACCGGCTTCATGACGGTTTCATGGACGGTCTTGTAGCAGGTGTGCCAGCGCTTCTCGACGACCGTGTCGTAGACAGTTTTGTAGCAGGCTTGATTCTGCTGGTTGCAACTCGAGAAGGAGCACTGTGCATCGCTACTCGACTCGCAACAATTGGAGAATCGGCCGGCGCCGCAATGCGTGGCGGAGGCGTTCTGGCCTCCGGTCAACACGCCGGCCAGCGCGGCCAGTACCATAACTCCTAAACGAATCCGCATGACAATGCCTCCTTGACGAGACGGGAGCAGGACCGGGCCTGTCACCCTCGTGGTTTCCGTGTGCTTCCTTGGCCTCGGGTTTCCCTTGTGCCCGTCCCGGTTTCCTTACCCGAGATCCCTGTGCGGGCGCCTCCCCGATGGTCCCCTCAAAAGTGAAGATCCCGGCTTTCGCCTAGACCTCCGCTTTGCTTACTCCTATCTATCGGCTCTTGTTTTCCCCCCCGTTGACCTCCAAGTCCCTTTATGCCGCTTCTCCTGCCTACGTCGGTTACGGTGGTTCGTCGTTTATGCATCCTGCCGATTGGGCGGTCGCGCGAAGCTGGGAAAGCAGGGTCGGCGAGTCGAATGCCCACGAATGGCTGTCCGTGGGGACTGGCATTCCCAGGGATAGCCATCCCTGGGCTTTCGGGCGTTCGCGCGGCAACTTCCGTTTGACATGACCCGGCGATCGATTACACTGAAGAGACAGGTCTTCTCAGCTTCGCTTTTCCCTGAAAGAGGATACGACATGGCGGGTCTTCGCAAATCGCGCCGCAGCGGCGGTAATACGGGCTCCGTCCTTCTGATCTGCTTCCTGATCTTCTTCGTCCTCGCCACCTTCGTTCTGGGCGGAATGTTCTGGCAACAACTTGACGTCGTTGAGAAAGCCAAATCCGCCGCCACCACAGCGATCAAGGAAAAGGAAACCCTCATCTCTTCGCGTGTTAGCGCCAAAGTCCTGGCCTACCACGCACGCCGCACGGTAGGCAAACTCGAACTCGATGAGGACGAAAAGAACGAATACGATCCCCGCATCGCAATGTTTCTCAGACGAGAGATTGAAGACAAAAAGTTCCAAAAAATGTTCGACGACATGCACGAGATTCTCGACAAGGATCTGCAGTGGGACGATAAAGAGGTCAAGTTCAAGAAGTCCTATCACGAACGGCTTGCCGACGAGACCAAGGAAGTCGCCAAGTGGACCAAGTCCTTTCTCGAAGAGAAGAAGAAATTCGACGGCACCGATCGCTTCCAGACGAACCTCAAGCAGACGCATCTGACCAAGCTGGAGGATCTTTCCAAAGCGATCAACGACGCCGCCAAGCAGGAGTTCAAGGAAGCCGGCAAGCAGAACGAGGCCTTCGCCAAAATGCAGGCCGTCGTCGCCATGCTCAAGGCCGACGAAGAGAAGTCGCACAAGGACTTTGCGGAGAAGCTGCAAAAACGCGAAGGCGAACTGAGCGCCACGATCGCCAATCTCGAAATCGCCATCAAGGACTTGAGGAACCGCGTCGACGAACGAGGCGGCGGCAATGCCGGCGTCACGCGCACCGGTTCGCAACCCTTGGCACTCGAGATCGGCACCGGCAGAACCCTGTGGGATCATCCTCACGGCTCGATCGTCGCCATCGATCCGGAAAAACGCCGAGTCACCATCAGCATCGGGAAAAATTCGGGCGTCAAACCCGAGCTGACCTTCAACGTCTTCCCGAATCAAGGCGGCAAGCCGCACGGCCTGCTGCGCGGCACGCTCGAAGTCCAATCGGTGAACGACGACTCGTCGGTGTGCCAAATCACCTCCATGTACGATCTCGCCGGGCATGAGATTCTCTTCAACGACGCGACCCTCGGCCGGCTCGATCGCGAATCGTCCAACGCCTTCCAGAAGGGCGATTTGTTGTTCAACCCGTTTTTTAACGCCCGCGTCGCCATTGCCGGCGCCCTGCAGCTCAACGGCAAATCGTACTCCGCCGACGAGCAGAACCGTCAGATCCAGCACTTCAACAAGCTCATGACCTCGTACAACGTCGTCGTCGACGCCTACGTCGATCTCAATACGGGCGAACGCAATGGGAACCTGCAGCCGGAAACGCGTTTCCTGATTCGCGGCGCCGATGCGATGGCGGCGAAACCCGCCGCGGCCGGAGAAGCGGACCGCGGCGAAGCGATGGGCAGGCCCGACGACGAACGCCTTGAAAAAGTGCAGAAGGCGATCGACAAGATGCGCGCCGAAGCGGGCGAACGCGGCATGCTCATCGTCTCTGCGGAAAACTTCGCATTCATGGTCGGATACCGCACCCCCAAGGCCGGATACGAAACCAACAATTTGGCGCTCAGACCACGTCCGCCTCAGTATTTCAGCGGCAAGTCCAACGTCGTCGCCGTGCAAAAAGGGGGAGCCCCGGTAGGTCCCGCGATCCTGGGCAACAACGATCCGGTCGTGCCGGCCGTGCCGGCCATGGAAAAAAAGGACGCTGAAGCCGAGAAAAAAGACGCAAATTAGCGAAGTTGCAACGAATCTTTTACAATAACGAGGTGCCCGCCACCCTATTTCATGCTGACGCTTGCCACTGGAGAACCATGAACGCCCCGAAAACTCGCCCGCAGAGCCTCGTCGCCGCCGTCCTCAGCGCCGATCGAAACCGCTACTTTGCCGTGGAAGCGTACCTGGAAGAAGCCTACAGAACGTTAAAGCTCCCCGACGAAAACCACATGGGGTTCGGCGGCACGACCAAGGCCGAGGAATGCGTGGCGGCGCTCAGCGCCCACATTCGCAAAAAGAGCGACCTGGTTGAAGTGATTCCGGTTGAAGAGATTCGGAAGTTCGTCGGCCGAAAATGGCATCTCAAGTTCTAATCGTCTTTATGAAACTTCCGAGCCGGAAGCGTGCGCGCCGGTTAATGTAAGTCCGTCGCGCACGCTTCCGGCTCGGAAAAGCCTTAACCAATCGCTAATACAATTCCGCGATGACATCCCCCTCCGGCAGGATCGGCATGGGCCGACCGCTGTGGTCGAGGAAATTGGTGTGTTGGTGGTCAATGCCCAGGTGATTGAACATGGTGGCCCAGAGGTCGTTGGGGGTGAGAGGCCGATCCTTGGGATGTTCGCCGCGGGCGTTGGTGGAGCCGACGATTTGTCCGGTCTTGATGCCGCCGCCGGACATGAGCAACGACATCGCAGCGGGCCAATGATCGCGGCCCGGTCGGCCATTCGAGTACGAAATTCTCGGCGTTCGGCCGAACTCTCCGGTGACGATCACCAGCACTTTTTCGTCCAGTCCGCGTGCGTACAAATCTTCGATGAGCGCCGTCACCGCCCGATCGTACATCGGTAGGCGATACTTCGTGTCGGTAAAGATGTGACAGTTCACCGCGTGCGAATCCCAGTTGTAGGTCACGTCGCTAGGGAAACTTTGGCCCGGGAATGATGGGTTCTCCATCACCATGGTCACAAACGTCGACCCCGCTTCGACGAGTCGACGTGCCAGGAGCGCACGTTGGCCGTAACGGTGCATACCGTAGCGTTCGCGCACGTGGCGAGGTTCCTTGGCAAGATCGAAGGCGGAGCGGGTGGCGTCGCTGTTGAGAATGCCGAGGGCGCGCCGGCGATATTCGTCCATCGCGGGGACGATGCCAGAGTTATCGACGTCGGCGCTGAGCGTGTCGATTCGGCTGAGCAATTCGAGGCGTTCGGGCATGCGGTCGGCGATGGCGGGGAGCACGGTGAGATTGTTCACCTGAAATCGTGCGTCGGAAGGGTCGCCGGGGACGGCGAAGGGATGCGTCGAGGGTCCGAGGTAGGCGGAGCCGAAGCTGAAGGTATCGATGTTTTGGCGCCCGCCGTCCATGCCGGCGATGTAGTTGGGAATGCCGCCGGGCTTTTGCGGGCGCATCTTGGCGACCATGGAACCGACCATGGGATGATCGTTGACGAAGCCGACGGGCTGGAAGGGATCGCGTCCGGTGAGGAATTTTTTGTGCCCGCCGCCGTGGTCGGAGAAGCGGTGCGAGATGGAGCGGACGAGGGTGAATTTGTCGGCGCAGCGCGCGTGCATGGGCAGATGTTCGCAGACGTCGATTCCCGGGACGTTGGTGCGGACGGGACGGAAATCGCCGCGAAACTCCGCCGGCGCGTCGGGCTTCATGTCGTAAGTTTCCATGTGCGGCGGACCGCCCGGGAGCCAAATGAGAATGACCGATTTGTCCTGCGTGCTGACGTTTCGACCTTCGGCACGGAGCGTCCAGGGGATGAGGTCGAGGGCGCCGATACCGCCGAGGGCAAGCGAGCCAATTTTGAGGAACTCGCGACGCGAAGGGCCGGCGCAGAATGGGATAGGTTATTTCATATAGAGCCCGAGGCGAGGGAGGCGGGAGGAATCTGAATTAATTATATCGCGAAGCGGGGAGCCGTGAAGGGCAAAAAGCAATGAGCCGCGACCGACAGGGAGGATCGCTTCCCGCCAGTCGCGGCTCGTTGATTTGCGTTTAGTCTAATGCACCGGAATGCCGCCCTGGACAATGCGGCTGGGCCTGACAGGGATCGTAACGAGTCGGAACGCGGGACCCGCGCCGACCATCGCGCCGCCGATGGCAGATCCCATGGACAGAAGCATTCCCACCAGTGTGTACCAGGTTGCCTGCCTGGCGTAACGGCGGGCTTCCTCCCGATTCTCAGGATTTTGCGCAGCATTGACGGCGTCGCGCGGGGCGTCCTTGGATTTCTGTTTCCATTCTTCAATGGTCGGCTGCGGAACTCCCGCGCGGCGAGCGGCTGCTTCCCAATCCTCCATGTTCGTATTCTGCGAAGCGAAACTCGCGACACCCCACATCGCCGTCGCGCCCGCACGCATGCCGATACCGACCAGCCAAAGCAGCATGAACAGCACCACGCCCCAAAGAACGATGCCGTGCAAAACCGCCTCGCCCGTCGTTTCCCCTACCGTAATTTGACTGACCACCCACCCGCCCAGAAATAACGCCGCCCACGACGTGAGCACCGCCCAGACCGCCGAAGACGTCTTGAGCGTACCGCTCGTGACTCGATCGGAGATCGACAAGTTGAGCGCACTGCCAAGCAGCGTCAGGACCAAAAACACCGAGAGCGCGACCACCGCGCCGGCGATGATGGCGCCCCAACTCACCCGGCTCCCCACGGGCATGACATCTTCCACGCCCACCCGAGATCCCTCGAGGTTTTCGTTCGTACGTAGGTCCGTCGACATCTTGTTCCCTCCAGAAAAGTAAGTGTGTCGGTCAAGTTCAAGATCAAGCTACCCGGCAATTTGCAAGTGCCGTGCCGAGCACCTCAATCTCGGGAAAACTTCGAAGAAATGTCATGGAGCCAACTCGAGCAGCGCCTGCCCCGTTTTAATGTCAAAGGGGACCGAAACGTGTTGATGCACGATGCGCCAACGGCTGTCGATCCGCTGCAAGGCGAGCGTCATACGCTGCCAGCGGACGAACTTTTTGCCCTCGGTAGGAACGCCGCCGAACCGGTTGAGACTTCGGCACATCGCGAGATCGCCGCTCACAACCACTTCGAGTTGATGAACGTCGTATTCAGCGAGGCCCGTGAGGGATTCAAGCGGGGTCGTCCAGGCTTTTCGGACCTCATCGGCGCCACGGTGCTGCGCCGGGGGAAGCAGATCGAAGACGACGACATCGTCCGCACAGAGCGAGAGCAACCGCTCGATGTCCTTTTCACGCACGGCCTGCGCGAGAGTCGCCACGATGCCGCGGACGTCGCTTTGGTCAGTGCCTCGGGAAGTTTCAGGCGTCATGACTTTCTCCTAAATAGCCTCCTAACCCAAGCGCCGCGGCGAGGGTCACGTAAACGGCCAGGAGCGAGCGATTGGAGAGCCGTTTCTCAAAACCCGGCGTCAATCGATCGGGGACGACATGGTAATCGGTGACATAGGCGAGCGCCGAAACGACGGCGCCGCGGATCAGGGAGTCGCCCAGGTCAGCTTTGTCGTGGTCGCGGAACAACAGTTCATAGAGGGCGGCCCAGGACGTGACCGCTGCGGCGTTGAGCGCCAAACCAGTCGCGGTGTATTTCATGGAGGCGGAATCTTGAGCCGCGGCTTCGTCACCGAAGGCGATGTGACTCACGGCGTTCACGGGAGCGACGGCGTTGCCGTCTTCGCATTCTCCGCATGCCGCTACCGCCGCGGTCGTCGCCACGGCGGCAAGCGCCCCGGTTCGCAGGGTGTTTTTGGTGAATTGGCCAAGGTCTGACATGATATTCTCCTTAATGGATTCGACGTGCCAGCGGAAATGAGGGATCGTGAGCGATGATCACGAAGGTCATCGCCCACGTTTCTGGCTCGGACTGCAACCGTTACTTGGCCGTGCGCTTGAGTACGAGCAAGTGTTGCTTAGCACCCGCCTTGAAATCCGTGGGAACGGCGCCGCCGGGGAACGCGTAGATCAGTCGGACGGTGTCGCCGTTCATTTCGATGAGGCCGGAAGTCTTGGCGTCGAGTCCGTGCACGGGCGTCAGCTTGGCCGTCATGGTGATTCGCCAGGGCTTTTTGCTTTGATCGAGTTCGTACGTGGCGGCGTAGACCTCTTTCTTGTCCTTGTCGAACGTCGTAATGGCGTTGGCCGCGATGCGAACGGTGACGTCCTTGATCTTGGCCTCGGGATATTTTTCGCCGTTCTTGCTCTCTTCGACGATGGTGTACGTTCCTACCAGCTTGGCGGCGTCGGCCTTGTCGTCGGCACGAACCTGGGCCGAAAAGAATGCGAGAATCGACAGGCTCACTGCGGTTGCGAATTTCATGATGCGTCTCCTTGTGCAATAACTCCCGTACGCCGGCCACAAACGGGCGGCGGCAACGGATTAAAAGTTGGCAAGTATTGTGCCGGGACGGAGGAATCCCGTCTCTTGCTTGACACTCCCAAGCAACTCGGGTATATCCGCGGCGGTTACGATTTCGAGGCCAGGAGGGTCCGACAGGCGCGGACGCAGCATCATGGACGAACTACAATTTGTGCCGATCAAGATTTTTCTGGCCGAGATGTGCGTCGTCACGCTCGGCACGCTTCGCATTATCTTCGTCTCGCGGGGCCAGAAGTACCTGGCGCCCTGCCTGGGATTCTTCGAAGTCACCATTTGGCTCTTCGCGATCACCCAGGTCATGCAGCACCTGGACAACGTCTGGTGCTTCCTGGCCTTTGCGTCGGGTTTCACCACCGGAAACTTTTTGGGCATCATCATCGAGAAGTCGTTGGCGATGGGCCTGGTGACGGTCCGCATCATCGCGCCGTGCGGCGCTCCGGAACTGGCGCGGGCGCTACGTCAAAAACGCTTCGGCGTCACCTGCGTCGAGGGCGAAGGCGCCCACGGACCGGTTCAAGTCATTCTGAGCGTGGCGCCTCGCCGGAAACTCAAAGAATTGCTGGCCGTCATCGAGGACGTGGATCCGGGCGCGTTTTATTCCGTGGATGAACTGCAGTCGGCGTCGGCGGGGATTTTCCCGACGACGACTTCCCGAGGCATGTTGCCGACGATGTTCGAAGCGTTCAAACGGCTGGGTCATTCCACATCAAGACAGATGCGTAGGCCGTAAAACTCGATGCGGGTATCCGGAGGGGCGAAGTTGCGATTCGCCGACCGGCAGAAGATGGGATGGTTGCTCCAACTGCCGCCGCGCAGGACGCGTTCCTTGCCCGCCTTCGGGCCTTGCGGATCGGTGAGATCCGTCCGCGCATACCCGCCGTGCCAATCCTGGCACCATTGCGACACGTTGCCGTGCATGTCGTAAAGCCCCCAGGCGTTGGCCGGGAAAGTCCCCACGGGCGTCGTTCTTGCACGGAAGACGCCTTTGGTTCCCGCTCCGTACGTGAAGTTGCCGTTGTAATTCGCCTGATCGGTCGACAGCGTCGCGCCGAAGTGGTACGGCGTCGACGTCCCCGCGCGGCAGGCGTATTCCCATTCCGCTTCCGTCGGCAGACGGTACTTCTTCTTCTCACGTTCGGAAAGTTTCTTGCAGAACGCCTGGCAATCGTGCCACGAGACCGTCTCGACGGGGAGCGATTTGGCGCCGCGAAAGAGGCTCGGATTGACGCCCATGACGGCTTGCCACTGTTCCTGCGTGACGGCGTACGCTCCCAGGTAAAGGCCGCGCGTCAACGTGATCTTCCGCAGATGTTCGTCGTCGCCTCGGCCCTTCTCCTGGTTGCTACTCCCCATCACGAACGACCCGGCCGGGATCGCAACCAATTTCATGCCGATCGAGTTCGTCAGAACCTTCGGTTCCTGTGCCGAAGCGGCCGCGGCGCAGAGGGCGAGCAGCAGGAGCGATCGTCGCATCATGACCTCGAATCCATCATTTGACGGAACTCGCCGAAGAGGTAGGTGCTATCGTGCGGACCGGCCGCGGCTTCGGGGTGGTACTGCACGCTGAAGACAGGATGCTCTTTGTGACGCAGGCCTTCGAGCGTGCCGTCGTTGAGGTTGACGTGCGTCGCCTCGGCGTCGGCGGGAAGCGTGCTCGGATCGACCGCGAAGCCGTGGTTTTGGCAGGTGATCTCGACGCGTCCGGTCTTTTGATTGAGGACCGGCTGATTGGCGCCGCGATGGCCGAACTTGAGTTTGAAGGTCTTGGCGCCCAGAGCCTGCCCCAGCAGCTGATGCCCCAGGCAGATGCCGAAGATCGGCTTCTTGCCGATCAGTTCGCGAATCGTGTCGACGGCATAGGTGAGCGGTTCGGGATCGCCGGGGCCGTTGCTGAGGAAGATGCCGTCGGGCTCCAGCGCCAGGATCTCGCGCGCCGAGACAGTTCCGGGCACGACGGTGACGTCGCAGCCGACCTCAGTGAGACATCGTAAGATGTTCCACTTCATGCCGAAATCGAGGGCGACGACGCGATGCCGGCGAATTCCGGGCGTCAGATCCTGCGAGGCGAACGCCGAGCAGAACCCTTCGCTCCAGGCGAAGTTCTTTCCCGGCATCACCGTCTGGGCGAGATCGCGCCCGACGATGGAAATCGCGGTTTGCGCCTTGCGCACCAGCGAACGGTCGTCGAGATCGGCGGTCGAGAGGATGCCGTTCATGGCCCCGCGGACGCGCAGTTTGCGCACCAGGGCGCGCGTGTCAATGCCTTCGATGCCCGGGATGCCGTGTTCGGCGAGGTAGCCCTGGAGGGACCAGCCCGAGCGAAAATTGCTCGGCACGCGCGTGAGTTCGCGGACGATGAAGCCTTCGACCTGCGGCCGGGGCGATTCGCGGTCCTCGTCGTTGGCTCCGTAGTTGCCGATGAGCGGATAGGTCATCGCGACGATCTGTCCCTTGTAGGACGGATCCGTAAGAATTTCCTGGTATCCGGTCATGGAGGTATTGAAGACGACTTCGCCCGCGGTTTCGCCGACGGCGCCGAAGGAGGATCCGGTGAAGACGGTGCCGTCTTCGAGGGCTAATTTCGCCAGGGATTGAGCCATGCGCGGGATCTCGCAAGGAGAAAGATGCAAGAAGCGGTTCTGCCCATAAGATAGGAGTTCGGACGCGAGTTTCATCGGGAGTTCCAGGACGATCAGCCCCATGTCTGCCGCACGTGCGATTCTGAAGCCGCGTCACGCCAAGCCGTTTTTCGCGCAACATCCCTGGGTCTTTCCCGGCGCCATCGCGCGACTGGAAGGCGACCCGGCCGACGGCGCCGACGTCGCGCTGATCACCAGCGAAGGGCAATTCGTCGCCCACGGCCTCTACAACAGCCAAAGCAAGATCCGCATCCGCCTGTACTCGTGGAATGAACTCGAAGTCCTCGACGAGACGCTCTTCCGCGCTCGGCTGACCCGCGCGCTCGGTCTGCGGCGCGACGTTTTGCGCCTCGGCGGGCCCCGGCAGGCGTGTCGGCTCGTCTTCAGTGAAGCCGACGGACTCTCGGGGCTCGTCGTCGATCAGTACGACCGCTGGCTCGCCGTGCAGTTCACGAGCCTGGCACTGGCGCAGCGGCAAGACATTCTCGTGAATTTGCTCCGCGAACTGACGCAGCCGCTGGGCATCTACCTGCGCACCGAACGCGGCATCGGGCAGTTGGAAGGGCTTCAGCAACACGACGGATTGCTGGGGGGCGAGGTTCCGGAGACGCCGATCGAGATCGACGACGCCGGTCTGAAAATCCGCGTGCACCTGACGCAGGGACAGAAGACCGGCTTCTACCTCGACCAGCGCGACAACCGCCTGCGCGCCGCGTCGTTCGCGCCGGGACGGCGCGTGCTCGATGCGTTTTGTTACACCGGCGGCTTTGCGCTGCAGGCCGCCAAGGCCGGCGCCGAGTCTGTTTTGGCGCTCGACGTCTCGCAGCCGGCGCTGCAGCTGGCCCAGGAGAACGCGGACCTCAACGGTCTCGCTTCGATCCGCTTCGAGAAGGCCGACGTCTTCGACCGCATGGGCGAGTTGGTGCGGGCGAACGAGGCGTTCGGGCTGGTGATTCTCGATCCGCCCAAGTTCGCCCGTGCGGCTCACGACGTCGACAACGCCTTGCGCGCCTACCGCCAACTCATCGCCCTGGCGCTGCGGTTGCTCGAACCCGACGGCATGCTCGTGATGTGCTGCTGTTCCGGATTGATCGCTCACGAGATGCTGCTGGGCGTGCTGGCGCAGGCGTCGAGCGAAGTCAAACGGCCGCTGCAAATCCTCGAAGTGCGCGGCGCCTCGGCCGATCATCCCGTGCTCGTCAGTTGTCCCGAAACCCAGTATCTCAAGTGCGTCCTGGCACGCGCGTGGTGAGGTCTCTCATGCATTTCGCCGACCGATTGGCCCTGGCCTGCCGAACCAAGAAGACGAGCCTCTGCGTCGGCATCGACCCACGCTGGGACGCACTCCCCGCCGAGATCCGCACCCGCCATGCTTCAGCGCCGGCGGACGGATTCACGGCGTTCGCGCTGCGCGTCCTGGACATCGTCGCCCCGTTCGTCGGCGTCGTGAAGCCGCAAAGCGCCTTTTTCGAAGCGCTGGGGCCTGAGGGGATGTTCGCGCAGAAACGCGTGCTTAAGCGGGCTCGTGAGTTGGGCCTGGTGACGATCCTCGACAACAAGCGCAACGACATCGCGTCGACCGCGCAGGCTTACGCCGACGCCTGCTTTCATCCGGACGTCTGGCACGCCGACGCGCTGACGATCAATCCGTACCTGGGTCGCGATGCGGTCGAGCCGTTTCTGCAGAGCGCGCGACGGCACGAAGGAGGCGTGTTCGTGTTGGTCCGCACCAGCAACGCCGGCGCGGGGCAGTTTCAGGATCTTGTCTGTGACGGGAAGCCGATTTATCAGCACGTCGGCGAAGCGGTCGGCGCCTGGGCGCAGGAGCATCTGGGAGCTTGCGGCCTGGGCGACGTCGGCTCCGTCGTCGGCGCGACGCATCCCGCGGAACTCGCCCAGATCCGCGGTTGGATTCCGCACGTCAACTTCTTGATTCCCGGCTATGGCGCCCAGGGGGGCAGTGCCGACGACACGCGTGCCGGCTACCGCAGCGACGGCCTCGGCGCCATCGTCAACAGTTCGCGCGGCATCATCGCGTGTTTCAAACCAGACGACCCGCGTTGGGAAGCGAGGATCGAAGAGGCCACGCGGAAAGCGATCGCGGAGTTGCCGTGCGTCGAATAGAGCATTTTACGCAACCGTCGGCGGGGCCAGACAGAGTGTCTGGCCTACCGAAAAAATGCGGTAGGCCAGACACTCTGTCTGGCCCCCGCAGGTGCTGACGTGGGTAAAAACTCATCTCGAAAATCGTCGACAGCGCTCGTCATTCCACGTACATGAACTCGGCCGAGTTCAAGAGCGCATGGCACAGGTCGAACACCGCGCCGGCGAGGGCCGCGTCCACGCCCGGCGGCAACGCTTGCGGCAACGATTCCGACGTCGGGGGCTCTCCCTTGGCGATCCGCGCCGACTGCTGGCCCACGAACCACTCCGCACGCGATGCGTCCTCATCCGAGGGCCGACGACCGAGCACCCGGCCATATGCCGCTTCGATCAGCTTGCGCAGATCCCGATGTTCCGCGAGCAACTTGCCGCTCAGCGCCTTGGCCTGCAGCATCGAGAACTCGCCGTTGAGCATGAGCAGCGCCTGGGGAGCCGTGGTCGTGGTGATCCGGGCGCCGCACGAACTCGAACGGTTCGGCGCGTCGAATGCGGCAAACAGCGGATAGGTCAAGTTCCTACGATTGAAGACGTACACCGATCGGCGGTTGCGATCCTCGACGCGGTCGTCGGGATACCACGCCCGGCTGCTCTGCAGAATGCTCGGCGGCAACTCGGGGCAGGCGCTGGCGTCGAACATGCGCGGGTTGAACAGGCCCGACGCTTGCAGCGCCGCGTCGCGGATTCCCTCGCCGTCCCTCCGGCGAATGTTGGCGTGCCACAGCAGGCGGTTCTCCGGATCGGCCTTCTTGGCAATCTCCGCGGTCGGATTGAGTTCCAGTCGAGACGTTTGCCGATACGTGGCCGAAGTGACGATTAACCGGTGGATGGCCTTGAGTTTCCACTCCCGGGCGACGAGTTCGGTGGCGAGATAATCGAGGAGTTCGGGATGCGTCGCCGGCGTGCCCATGATGCCGAAGTCGTTGGGCGTGGCGACGATGCCCTTGCCGAAATAATGGCTCCAGAGCCGGTTGACGATGACCCGGCTGGTCATGGGATGATCGGACTTCGTGAGCCAGTTGGCGAAGGCGGAACGTCGTCCGCTGCTCGCGGCGGCGGCGGGGATGACGCCCGGTTCGGATTCGCCAAGGCATTCGGGGAAGCCGGGTTCGACCTCTTTTTTGGGCCGGCGGAAGTCGCCCCCTCCCAGAATGCGCGTCGCCGGCGCCGTCGCGCCCACGTCGTTGATCGCCATCGCCAACGGCATCTCCGGCTTCATCTTGTCGTACGCTTCCAGCTTCTTCTTGAGGTCGTCATAGCGGGCCTTGTCGTCCCCCTTGAGCCGACGATGCATCTTCTCGAACTTGCGGTAAATCTGCTTGCCCCCAAGCATCGCCAGCTGCGTCTGCATCGGCGTGCGCTTCTCGGCCGAGGTCCGCAGCGCCTTCTCGGTCACTTCGTCCAGGGCGACGACCGATTCCTCGAAAATCTGCTCGCCCACCGGCTTGAGCATCTTTTCGATCTCGTCGCGATACGGCCGGGTTTCCTTGTCCCACACCGCAAGCTTGGCGTCGTATTCGAGCTTCGCCGGGCCTTTGAGCAATTGCACGTCGTCGCGCTGCAGGATGCCCGCGAAGAACGCCTGCATCCGGAAGTATTCCTTCTGCGAGATCGGATCGAACTTGTGATCGTGGCAGCGGGCGCAGCTCACCGTCATGCCCATGAACGCCAATCCCGTCACCTCGGTAACGTCGTCGAGCACGTCCTGACGGATCTGTAGGTAATTCGCCCCGTTGGTTTCCTCGGCATGGAGCCGCAGAAAGCCGGTGGCGACGAGCGCCTCGGGGTTATTAGGTTCGAGTTCGTCGCCGGCGAGTTGCTGCTTCACGAATCGGTCGTATGGCAGGTCGGCGTTGAAGGCGCGGATGACGTAATCGCGGTAACGCCAGGCGTCGTTGCGGTAACGGTCGACCTTGAAGCCCTCGGTCTCGGAGTAGCGGACGACATCGAGCCAGTGCTGCGCCCAGCGTTCGCCAAAATGAGGCGACTGGAGCAACCGATCGACGACCCTTTCATAGGCGTCGGGCGATTTATCGTGAACGAAGGAGTCGATCTCTGCCAGGCTCGGCATCAGACCGGTGAGGTCGTAAGTAACTCGCTTGAGGAGCGTCGGTCGATCGGCACTCGGCGCCGGCAGCAGATGTTTCTGCTCCAACCGCTGCAGCACGAACGGATCGACGCCGTTCTTGACCCATTGGCCGTTCGCGACGGTCGGCGTCGCGGGGCGGGTGAGTTTGCGGAACGGGTTCTCGTCGTCGGCCCGAGCCAGCGCCGGGAGTGTGAGCGCAACTAGGGCCAGGAGGTTGGGAAAAGAGAGGAGAGAGTGGTGCATAGGGATCCATCGAATCGGCCGCCCGATCGGGTGGGAAGGCGGTCGATCATTGCAGGGACGTAGCTCTCGTCGTGAGAGAGACGTCCCCAATTTCATCGGATTCACGAACCGGGAAGGATGACCCAATATCAGGCGTCAGGGACGGGAAGGAGTCGTGAGCATCCGCTCAATCGCACGAACATTCCGGGCCCAGGGCCTTTCCGAGGCAGGATGTACTCGCCGAGGACCGCTGGCCGCGATCCATCACTTTCGGAACTTCCGAACTACCCGTAAACTTAACCGGTTCTTCACGGCAGTCAAGAGCGAAGAGGTTTTTCTTTCCGAGCCGGAAGCGTGAGCGACGAATTCGCACAAATCGTCGCGCACGCTTCCGGCTCGGACGTCCTGCCGCAAAGTAGATTTTCATTGGCGTCGCCGGGCGAGGCCCGTTAGCATGATGCCTGGTCTCTCTCGTTTCGCCTCTCCAGGAGCATCTGCCGATGAAACCGAATCGACGCCGATTTATGGAAACCAGCCTGGCCGCCGGCAGTATTGCGGCGCTCAAGGCGAGCACGTACGCCCAGGTCGCCGGCGCCAACCAGCGCGTGAACGTCGGCGTCATCGGGCCGGGCGGCATGGGCAAAAACCACATCCGCACCCTCATGACCCAGAACGACGTCCACATCCTGCACGTCTGCGACGTCGATCAGACCCGCCTCGACGAAGCCGTCAAACTTTCGACGCGCGAGAAGCAACCGGCGCCGCAATCGACCAAGGATCTCCGCCAGGTGCTCGCCAACCGCGACATCCAGGCCGTCTTCATCGCCACGCCCGATCACTGGCACGCCCCCGCCTCGATTCTCGCGCTCAACGAGGGCAAGCACGTCTACGTCGAGAAGCCCTGCTCGCACAACATTCGCGAAGGCCGGCTCATGATCGAAGCCGCCCGCAATCGCAAGCTCGTCTGCCAGGTCGGCACGCAGACGCGCTCCAGCGATCACGTCAAGAACGCCGTCCGCGCCATGAGCGAAAACGAGATCGGCGAAGTCCTCTCCGTCCGCGTCTGGAACAGCCAGCTGCGCCGCGACATCGGCAAGCAGAAGCCGACGCCCGTCCCCAACGGACTCGACTACGACACCTGGGTCGGCCCCGCGCCGTTCGTCCCGTATCAACAGAATCGTCTGCATTCCTCCTGGCGCTGGTTCTTCAACTTCGGCGCCGGCGATATGGGCAACGACGGCGTCCACGATCTCGACGTCGGCATGTGGGGTCTCGGCGTCGACACCCATCCCACCACCATCACCGCGCTGGGGGGCAAGTATTTCTTCGACGACGATCAAGAATTTCCCGACACGCAGACCGTCGTCTTCGAATGGCCCTCTGTCGGTAAAAATAGCCGGAAGAAACAGCTCATCTTCGAGCAACGCATCTGGACCCCCTACAAGATGGAGGGGCACGAGAACGGCGATGCCTACTACGGCACCACCGGCATGATCGTCCTGGGCAAGGGGACCGGCTGGACCATGTACGGCCCGCGCAACAAGGAGATTCGCTCGCAGCAGGGCTCGCCGAACTTGCCCGGCCATCATCGCAACTTTTTCGACTGCATCCGCACCGGCGCCCGCCCCAACGCCGACATCGAGATCAACCACCTCTCGACGACGCTCTGCCACCTGGGCAACATCGCCACGCGCTTGCGCCGCACGCTGACCTTCGATCCGCGCAAGGAAGACTTCATCGGCGACCGCGAGGCGAGCGCCCTGGTGAGCCGACAGTACCGCGATCACTGGGCGACGCCCAAGGGCGTTTGATGGCGGAACTCGAGTTCATCGCCTGGATCCGCGCCCAGACCGAACATGCCGCGGGCGTCGCCGTCGGTCCGGGCGATGACTGCGCGGTGCTCGAATCGGCGCCGCATCCCTGGCTCATCACGACGGATATGCTCATGGAGGGGATCGATTTCGTCGTGGCGGAGGCGGGGATTCGCCGAGTGGGCCGAAAGGCGATGTCGGTGAATCTCAGCGACATCGCGGCCATGGGGGGCCGGGCGCGCTTCGCCGTCGTTAGCGTGTCGTTGCCTCATCCTTGGTCGAAAGTGCAGGCTGAGGAACTGTATCTCGGCATGCGCGAGCGCGCCGATGCGTTCGGCGTCAGCATTGTCGGCGGCGACACGAACGCCTGGGACGGGCCATTGGTCATCTCCGTCACGGCGCTCGGCGAACCCGGACCGCACGGGCCGATCTTGCGCCGCGGCGCCCAACCGGGCGATTGGCTTTTCGTGACCGGACCGTTAGGCGGCAGCCTCGCTGGGCACCATCTCGATTTCGTGCCGCGCCTGGCGGAAGTCGCGACCTTACAAGCACACGTCAAACCGAAGGCGATGATCGATCTGAGCGACGGCCTGGCGAAGGATTTGCGTCACCTGTGCGCGGAGAGCGGCGTCGGCGCGGTCGTCTGCGCGGAGAGATTGCCGCCGCGTGACATAGGGGTGTCACTCGAAGCGATGCTGGGCGACGGCGAGGACTTTGAACTGTTGCTCGCGGTGAGCCCTGAGGACGGCGCCCGCCTGATGCAGACGCCGCCGATCCCGCTTTGGCACATCGGCACGTGCCTGGGCGGACGCGAACTGCTGCTGGAAGAGCAAGGCGTTCGGCGTGCGCTGCCGGCGGGCGGGTTCGTGCATCGCTTCGGGTAACATAACGCCTATCGTCGGCGAAAGAGGCCGCCGAAGATTCCGACTTTCGCCGCCGGGGCGGTCGTCGGCGCCGCGTCGGGAATCACCACAATCGTCTCCTCCACGGGGCCGAAGTCGATCGGCGCCGGCGGGTACGGATCGTGCGGAACCTTGTACCCGTGCTTGTACGCCCGGGCCACCCGGTCGAAGTAATCCTGCATCGCCAGCTCCCGGCCGCTCATGCCGCCGAACGTGATGAAGCTGGGGGACGCGTAGTTGTAGCGCTGCGTGAACGGCATGCCGTCGCCGGGGACGTTGGGCGCCGGATGCAGACCGCGATCGACGTCGAAACTGCGCAGAGTTTGCGCCTTCGAAGAAGACCCGAGGAGAGTGAAGGTCAGGCCAATGAGCCAATAACGCATTAAGAACCTCTTCGTAAGCGTGCGAAGAAGCTCATCCGTGAAATATCCTTGGGGGTGTTGCTCCGAGATGTTTCAGTCCGTGTTCCCCAGTCAAACCTACCGCGCGGAACCGAGCCGTGCCGCCCAGGCGTTCGCACGCATCGGGATTTTTCGCCGAAGTTCCCCGCGTCTTCCGCGTTCTGCGCTCGCTTTACGAAATCGTTCCCTCCCTTCCGATTCGCTAAAATGACTCAAGAAACGCCGAGAATCCCTCAAGTTCCACGGAGCCCGCGTCATGCGCAGCCTTCTTGCTCTCCTTCTCTGCTCCGCTGCCGTCTCGGCTCAGGACGGCAAACTCCACGTCGGATTCGGCCAGGCGGACGTCTCGCCGACGATCGGCGCCAAGCCGGTCTATCTCGCCGGCTTCGGCAAGAATCGCCTGGCGACCGCGCTGCACGATCCCATCATGGCCCGCGCCGTCGTTCTCCAGCACCATAAGCAAAAGATCGCAATGATCGGCGTCGACGTCGTCGGTCTGTTCCTGCCCGTGATCGAACGCATTCGCGGCCAACTCCCCGGCTTCGATTACGTCCTCGTCTCCGCGACGCACAACCACGAGGGTCCCGACACGCTCGGCCTCTGGGGCCCGTCGCTCTTCCAGTCGGGCGTCGATCCCGCCTACCTCGCCCACGTTGAGAAGGGGATCGTGCGAGCCGTCAAGGACGCGGATGCCAAGCTCCAAACGGTGAGTCAGGTTCGCCTCGGCACGGCGAAAGGGCCGGAACTGCTGCACGACAACCGCCTGCCGACGGTCAAGCACGACGATCTGGTCGTCGTACAATTTCTGGGCGCCATGGACCAATCGCTCGGCCTCATCGTGCAATGGAACTGCCATCCCGAAACGCTGGACGACAAGAACACCGAGGTGAGCGCGGACTTCGTCGGTTACGTCGTCGGCTCGCTGGAAAAGCACACCCGCGCCCCGACGGTGTATCTCACGGGAACCGTCGGCGGCCTGATGACTTCGCTGCACGTTCCGGTGAGGGACGCCGCGGGCAAGGAATTGGCGGACGGCACCTTCGCCAAGACGCAGCGCTACGGCGAACTGGTCGGGGAATTGGCGAAACGGGCCCTGGCCAAAAGCGAGCGGATCGAGCTGACGCCGATCGCGGCACATCGGCGCGACGTCTTTCTGCCGCTCGACAATTTCGCGTACCAGGTCGGCTACCAGACCGGCGTGCTCGATCGACCTGCGTACGTCTGGACGGGAGATGCGACGCGTGCCGATCCGGTCGATCGCAAGAAGTTGCCGCCGAAGTTGTGCGTCAAGACCGAGGTCGGCTATCTTCGGCTCGGCGAACTGGAAGTGGCCGCCATCCCGGGCGAGATCTATCCTGAGTTGGTGCTGGGCAAAGTGCAGGATCCCGCGGATCCGGCGGCCGACTTCGCCGACGCCCCCGCGGAGCCGGGCATCTACAGCAACTTCAAGGCCAAGCATAAGATGATCGTCGGCCTGGCCAACGACGAGCTAGGATATTTCATCCCCAAGCGGCAATGGGACGCCCGGCCGCCGTTTTGTTTCGGCCGCCAATCGTCGCAGTACGGCGAGGTCAACAGCCTGGGCCCGGAAACGTCGCCGCTGTTGTGCGCCGCATTCGCGGAGTTGGTGAAGCGAGCGAACGCAAAGTGATGCGACCTTGGCAGCGTGTGCGATTCGCGTGTATGATAGGTGGAAAGGAGCGTCCCCATGAAGTCGATTCAACCGGTTTACGAGAATGACGTGTTTCGACCGAGCGAACCGGCCCGCTTGCCCCAAAACCCGCCAGTCGTCAGCGAGCCGACGCCGGAGAAAAAGCCTACGGTTCGGGAGCTGGCGCCGAAGGGAATACCGGAAGGTCTACTTCGCATTTACGAGGTGATGGCCGAGCGATTCGACAGCGGGCAGAACGACGTCGCCGAGCGGCATAATGAGCATCAACCATGACTCCGGTGTTTTTGGACACGGTCGGCTTGATCGCAGTCTGGGATGTTGCGGATCAGTGGCACGAGGCGGCAGAACCCGTTTTCGATAGCATCGTGCGAGCGGGTCGGCCTGTCGTCACAACTCACGCGATCCTCTTCGAATGCGGCAATGCCGCGGCACGTCGTCCGTACCGATCCAGCGTGGATCGGATGCGTCGCCTGCTTGCCGAAAACGGCTGCCTTTTCGAACCGAGTCCGGAAGAACTCGAGACGGCGTGGGCTGCCTATTTACGAGGAGAGGCAGGCGACGCCGGCATCGTGGATCACGTCACGTTTGTAATCATGCGTCGATTGGGGCTTACCGAGGCCTTTACCAACGATCGCCACTTCAAGGCTGCAGGTTTCGCCATCCTGTTTTGAGCGTCCCCGAAAGTAATACACCAAGTAGCCCGACTACGGCAAACGGTAGATGCGGACGTCGCCCTTTTCCAGCGTGACGACGACTCGGTTGCCGTCCGCGTTGAGGGCCAACTGCTTGACCTTCCCGTGGGCATGGATGCGGAGCAACTCGTCTCCCGTGCCGGCATCCCAGAGCCGCACCGTGCCGTCGTCGCTGCCGGAAACGAGCTGGGCGCCGCGAAAGACGAGCGCCGTGACGGGGCCAACATGGCCTATCAACTGGCGCAGCAACTTGCCGTCGCCCAGATCCCAAACGGGAATTGCGAAGTCTTTTTGCTGAAACCCTTCCCACGAACCCGCGGCCAACTTGACGTCAGGGGACGCGGCGGCGGTGCGGAGTTCATCCTCGGCCACGATCTCCTTCACCAGCGCGACCGACGCGCCGAACTCCCCGCTCGTCACGCGCCATAGCTTCATCGATTTGTTGCGCGCCGCGGTGAAGACGTGTTGGCCGTCCGGGAGTTGTTGGAAAGCGACAAACGGCTGCTCGTGCGCGCGGATCGGCGGCGCGATCCGGTTGTCCGTCAAGCTCCAGATGCCCAGGTGAAAGCCCAGATCCGATTCGCCTGCCGCGAGCAGAACGTGTTTGCCGTCCGGTAGGAGCCTCGCGCCGGAAATGTTCATCTCGGCCGTCGATTGACCGGCGACTTTGAAGTTTCGCAGCAGCGTCACCGGTACGACGTACGCTTGCGCTTGCAGCAATTTGCCGCCGGGGACTTCCCAGAGGCATGCTTTCCTGCCCATCACGCCGACCGCTTTCGCGCCGTCGACGCTGAAGGCGATGCTCGAAATCTCGGCGTCCCCTTCGAGTTGCCCCAAGAACTGCCCGGCCGCGAAATCGAAGACCTTGCTCGCTTCGGTAGCGGACTTGTGGTCCTTGACTTCGTTTCTGACGATCATCCAGGGCGCTTCCGGCGCCGTCGCCAGCAGGCCCAGCTTGGGCAGCGACGCGCTGAGCGGACTGCGCACCAACCCGCACGCAGCGCCAACGACGGTAACGAGCGCCGCAGCAAACAAAGCGGTATAAGCGGCAACATGCCGACTGACGCCGCTCCGCCATGGCCCCAGTGCGAAGCGGCTGGCGAACGCCCCGGCGAGCGCGCCGAACCCGCCGGCGACCATGCGGCAGACGGGCGTGGTGAATTCTTGCCGATCGACGGGCAGGTAGACGCCGACGCCCAGCGCCGCACCGGCGCCGGCCGCGAGGGCGATCAGCGGCGAAGCCTGTTGAAAGCGACTGAACGCTCTGCCGATAAAACCAACGACGATCAGAAGCGCGAGGCCGGCGCCGCCGCCCAGCAGAAGCCCCCACAGGCCGCCGAAAACGAGGTCCAGGGGGGCGCCGTCGATCGCTCCGCCGACGGTTCCGGCGAGTGCGCCGCCCAGCGCCGCCGCGAGCACCCCGACGCCGGTCGCGGTGGTGATATCGCACCTGGAAATGAGATTCATCCAGCTCGCCAGAAATGCCTCGACGAGGACGCCGAGGACGGCGCCCGTCGCGCCGACGGCAATCCAGTCCGCGGCGCCGGGGGGTAGTGCAGGATGCTGTCCGACGGCCCAACCGAGCAAGCCGCCGACCGTACCGGCGACGAGCGGCCCGACCGCGAGTTTAGCAAGCAGATCCCGCCCGACCGGTACGGGAGCGGCCGCAAGTGAGATGTCCATCGCTGTTCGCCTCTGGGGAGGAATTTTAAGCCGGACGCTTGTCATGCCGAGCAGTGTCAAGTTATAATGGAAAACGGCTTCGAGACTTACAAGAGGAGTATGAATGAGCCCTGTCATCGTAGATGTTGGACTGGCGGGTCGACTCGCGAACTTTGGACAGCCCGTCGATCTTTGCGATCCCTCGGGGCGAGTCATCGGGAGGTTCGAACCGATCTCGGATATTTCGCAATGGGAACCCGTAGAGCCCGATCTGGAGAATGCGAATGATCTCCGACGACGATTTCAATCGGGCGAGAAAGGTTTCTCGCTTACTGAAGTTCTAGAGCACCTCAGGAAACTCCCATGAGGGAAATCGATTGGCTCCCGTCTGCGCTCGACGATCTGGCGAGAATGTGGAACAAGTCCGATTCAGCGATGCGTCAAGCCATCACAGTGGCGTCGGCTCGAGCGGAAGCACGCCTCCTTGCAGATCCGGAAAAGGAAGGGGAATCCCGTCAGGAAGACTTACGGGTAACTTTTCACGCTCCACTGGCCATCACGTTCAAATACGACAAGGCTCAAGACAAAGTATTCGTCGGCAAAGTTTGGCTGTACCGAAAACGACGCTAGAGAACGCGCCTACCAATCCCCGCTTAACATCCGCCTCACATCCTCCTCCGGCGCCGGCGTGTACGAATGGGGTTCCATCGTCCAGCCGGCTCGGCCCTGCGTCAGGCTGCGCACTTTGTCCGAATAATCGAACATCTTGGCGAGCGGCACCAGAGCTTCGACGATGCGCAGCTTGCCGCGCGCGGTTACCTCGCGGATCTCGGATCGGCGGGCGTTGAGGTCGGCCGTCACCGGGCCCAGATACTCTTCCGGGATCGTCACTTCGCTGCGCATCATCGGTTCCAACAGAACGTTGTTCCCCTCGAGCGCCTTGTGGACCGCGTCGGCGCCGGCGGCCTGGAACGCGACTTCGTTCGAGAGCTGCTCGTCGATCGTGAAGCCCACAATCTTCGCCTGGATGCCGATCATCGGATAGCCGAGCAGGCCCGACTGCAGCGCGCCGAGCACGCCGTCCTTCGCGGCCTGACGCAAGATCGGCGCGATGTCCTGATCCGTGGCGATCTCAACCGTGTTCGGTCCCAAAGCCGCGAGCGGCGTTAGCTCGACCTTCATCTTCGCGAAGAGCCCGGCCCCGCCGCTCGGCGAATGCTTGATGCACTCCCCCTCGACGATCACCGCACGCCGAAGCGTTTCGCGGTAACTCACGCGCGGCTTGCTCACGCGGACTTTGAGCCGAAAGTCGCGTTCCAGGCGATGCTTCTTCACGTCCAGATGCAGGATGCCCATGCCGTTCATCAACGTTTGGCCCGTGTCGGCATCGACGCGCCAGGTGAACGTCGGATCCTCGCGCTTCAGGCGATTGAGCGCGTCGGCGAGCTTGTCCTTGTCGGCCGACGATTCCGGCTCGATCGACATGCTGACCACCGCCTCCGCGAACGTGATCTGTTCGAGCACGATCGGGTTCTGCTGGTCGCACAGGGTGTCGCCGGTGATGGAATCCTTGGGCCCGATGATGGCGACGATGTCCCCGGCGGTGGCGACGTCGAGATCCTCGCGGTTCTTCGGGTCGGCCTTGATGTGGTAGAGCTTGCTCGCGAACTCTTTGACTTGCCGTACGGGGTTCCAGTTGCGAGAGTTTGCCTTGAGCTGACCGGAGTAGATGCGGAGGTAGAAGAGATCGCCATGCGTGTCGGCGACGATCTTGAAGACGAGGGCGGCGAGCGGCTCCTTCGGGTCGGGCTTGCGTTTCTCTTCCTTGTCCTTCTTGATCGGATTCTTGCCGACGACGGGGGGCCGATCGAGCGGGCTCGGCAGGTAATACGTGACGCCGTCCATCAGGGGCTGGATGCCGATATGTTCGCGCCCCGAGCCGGCGAAGACGGGCTGAATGAGCCGGGCAAGTGTCAGTTCGCGGATCAGTTCGCGGATGGTCGGCAGCGGAATGTCCTTGCCTTCGAGATAGAGCGTGGTGATGCGGTCCTTCTCGTCGTGGGCAGTGAGGATGTCGAACAGCACCTCGCGCCAGTGGGCGACGTCGTCCTCCATGTCGGCCGGGATCGGTTCGGCGCGGAACGTCTTGCCCTCGTTGTGCGTGTCGTAGAAATAGGCCTTCTTTTCGAGCAGATCGATGATGCCTGCGAACGGCTTCATGCTGTCCTTCACCGACCCGGCGCCGATCGGGATCGTGAGCGGCGCGGGATGTCCCTCGAGGCGGTCCTTCACCTCGTCCAGAACGTCGGAGAAGTTGGCGCCGACCACGTCCATCTTGTTGACGAAGACCATGCGCGGGACTTGATACTTGTCCGCCTGCCGCCAAACGGTTTCGCTCTGGGCCTCGACGCCGTTATGGGCGTCGAAGACGACGACGGCGCCGTCGAGCACGCGGAGGCTGCGTTCGACCTCGGCCGTGAAATCGACGTGGCCCGGCGTGTCGATGAGGTTGACGGTGCAATCGCGCCACTTGAACGGAATGCAGGCGCTGTAGATGGTGATGCCGCGCTCTTGCTCCTCGACGTCGTAGTCGGTGTCGGTCGTCCCTGCATCGACGGCGCCGAGCTTGTGTTTGGCGGCGGAGTAATAGAGGATGTGATCCGTCGTCGTGGTCTTGCCGGCGTCAATGTGGGCGATGATGCCGATGTTGCGAATTTTGGGGAGGTCCAGCGCCATGATTCGTCTGCCCGAAGGAGGAAGGAAATCGCGACCGTCATTCTATGGCCGACGAGGCAATGCGACCTTCCATCGGGCTCGACGCCGAGGCGTAGAGCTTGCGCGGGATGCGCCCCGACTGGAACGCCCATCGGCCTGCGTTGCAGCCTTCGCGCATCGCCCAGGCCATGCGTACGGGATCCTTCGCATGCGCGATGGCCGTGTTGAGCAGCACGCCGTCGCAGCCGAGTTCCATCGCGAAGGCGACGTCGCTCGCCGTGCCGACGCCGGCGTCGACGATCACCGGATAGTCGGGATCGCCTTCTTTCAGATACTCGAGGATGATGCGGAGATTGTTCGCGTTGAGAATCCCCTGGCCGCTGCCGATCGGGCTCCCCGCCGGCATGACGCTCGCGGCGCCGGCGTCTTTCAATCGTCGGGCGAGAATCGGATCGTCGCTCGTGTAGACCAGCACCTGGAAGCCCTCTTTCACAAGCTGCACCGTCGCTTCGAGCGTGGCGATCGGGTCCGGGAGCAGCGTCTTCTTATCGCCCAGGCATTCGAGCTTCACCCACTCCGCCCCCGCGTTGCCCAGATTGCTGAGTAGCTCGCGCGCCAGCCGGGCATGGCGAATCGCGTCCTCGGCGCTGAAGCAGCCCGCGGTGTTCGGCAAGATCGTGTATCTCTTGAGGTCGAGAAAATCGAGGATGTTACGGCCTTCCTTGTCGATCAGGCGTTCGCGGCGCACGGCGACGGTGGTGACTTCGCAGCCGGAGGCGTCGAGGCTGTCGCGCATCACCTCGTAGTCGGCGTATTTGCCGGTGCCGGTGATGAGGCGACTCGCAAAGCTGAATTTGCCGATCGTGAGGGGTTTGTCGGCCGGGGGAGAAGCGCCGGCGCCGCCGCCGACCAGCGTCACCACTTCGACCGCATCGCCCGATTGCAAGAGATGCTCGCCGTGCCGTTTCGCGGGGACGACTTCTCGGTTGACTTCGACTGCGACTTGACGCGGCTTCAGGCCCAAGTGATCGACCAGCTGCGAGACGGTGACGGGTTGTTCCAGTTGTCGGGGTTGGCCATTCAGGGTGATTTCGAACATGGCAGAGGTTCCGTGGTCAGTGGCCGAGGGGGAATGTAAAGTAATGATACGAAAACGACACGCACGCCATGAGCGCCAAACCGATGTCTTCGCATTACGTTCCGCACACGAAAATCCCCACGCTGGTCTTCCCGACGAGCAACATGGCCTCGCGCCACGTCGCCCTCATGATCGAGGGGCTCGTACGCCAAAACAACTCCGCAAACCGCCCCACCGTCCTCGGCCTGGCGACCGGATCCACCCCGGTGGGCCTGTACCGTGAGATGATCCGCCTACACAAGGAAGCGGGGCTCGACTTCTCGCGCGTCGTCACGTTCAATCTCGACGAATACTACACGATGACGTACGACGACGCCCATAGCTATCGCCGTTGGATGTGGGAGACGCTTTTCTCGCATATCAACATCGCCGAGCGCAACGTCCACATCCCTGACGGCCTGACCGAAGTGCAGGATCTCGACGACTACTGCGCCCGCTACGAGCAGATGATCCGCAGGGCCGGGGGCATCGATTTGCAGATTCTCGGCATCGGCCGCAGCGGGCACATCGGCTTTAACGAGCCGGGCTCGACGCGGCATTCGCGGACGCGGATCGTGACGCTCGACCCAGTGACGCGCCGCGACGCCGCCTCGGATTTCTTCGGCGAAGAGAACGTGCCGCATCAGGCGATCACCATGGGCGTGGGCACGATTCTCGAAGCCCGCAAGATCGTCATCATGGCGTTTGGCGAGCACAAGGCGCCGATCGTCCGCAAGGCGGTCGAGGAGGAACAAAGTGACGCCGTCACCGCGAGCTTCCTGCAAAAGCATTCCGATACGACGTTCATCCTGGATCAGGCGGCCGCGGGGCATCTGACGCCGATCCGTCGGCCGTGGGTCATCGGCTCCGTCAACTGGACGCCGGCGCTGATTCGCCGGGCCGTGATCTGGCTCAGTCTCGAAGTCGGCAAGGGATTGCTCAAGCTCTCCGACAATGACTTCCGCGAACACGAACTCTACGAGCTACTGCGCGAGCACGGCCCCGCGCACATCCTGGGCCGGCGTGTGTTCGACGACATGATGGGGACGATTTGCACGCAGCCGGCCGGGCCCGAACGCAAGACCGCGATCGTTTTCAGCCCACATCCCGACGACGACGTCATCAGCATGGGGGGGACGATCATCCGTTTGGTGGAGCAGGGCCACAAGGTCCACATCGCCTACATGACGAATGGCAACATCGCGGTCTTCGATCACGACGCCTGGCGTTTCACGGACTTCGTCTGCGAGTTCAACGAACTGTTCAGCGTCAACCCGGAGAAGTCGGCCGAGGTGAAGTGCCGGGTGCAGAGCTTTTTGCAGTCCAAGAAACCGGGCCAGCCCGATTCGGACGATCTGCTGCACATCAAGAAGCTGATCCGCGAAACCGAGGCCCGCGCCGGCGCCCTCGCGGCCGGCGTGCCGCCGGAGCAACTTCACTTCATGGATCTGCGTTTCTACCGCACCGGCACCATCGCCAAGGCGCCGATCCAGCCCGAAGACATCCAGGACATCGTCGAGTTGCTCAAGGGCTTGCAGCCGACGCAGATCTACGTGGCCGGCGAACTCTCCGACCCGCACGGCACGCATCGCACGTGTGCCAACGCGATCTACGACGCGGTTCGACAAATTCGCGCTGGCGGGCAGAACTTCGAAGTTTGGCTCTACCGCGGCGCCTGGGAGGAATGGGAACCGCACGAGATCGAACGCGTGGTGCCGCTCAGCCCGAGCGATCTGGAACGCAAGAAGAACGCGATCTTCCGCCATCAATCGCAGAAGGACCGGGCGATGTTCCCCGGCGGCACCGACAAACGCGAGTTTTGGCAACGGGCCGAGGACCGCAACCTCAACACCGCGAAGACGTACGACAAGCTGGGGCTTCCGGAGTTCTTCGCGCTCGAGGGTTTCGTACAGTGGCGCGAGTGAGTTGATCTGCGAAAGGTGGTTTAACCTCATGGCCGTTGTTCGATGCGCAACCTGTAATTTGCCCCTTACCTCAGCAGAGGCAAAAGAAAAGTCCTGTTCGAACTGCGGTTCTGCCGCGCCGCAAATCGAAAGGCAAACATTCAATTATCAACGGGCGGCAGTCGCCGAGACGACTGCGTGCCCGTTCTGTTTGAAAGACAAGCCGGACACGCAACGTGCTTATCTGCAGTTTCACCACAAGGCCGAGAAGAACACGGAATTGATCGTTGCGACGGTTACCACGACGACTCGGCAGCACGCAACTTTTCACGCGCCTTGCTGCGACGGGTGCTTTCGAATGCTGAAACGAAGCAACGCACTGGGAATTCGCGTGCTCTGGTGGGCGTTTTTGGGATTGTTGGCGTGCGCTTTGTTTTTGATTTTCACGAGGCTTCCAGAAGGTACCCATTGGGCCGTGTACATCGTGCCCTTCGTAATTTTGGGCGTGAGCGTCTACATGGTGGGACCGTGGCTCATGGACGGTGTGCAAAGCCGGCGCATAGCTTCTTACTTCTCCGCCAAAGCCGCTGCGTCGATACTCGAGGTTCGAACGAAGCTCCGAGAGACTGCTCCCAAAGCTGAACTCTGGTCGATTTCAATTCAGGCGTCGCGTGAGCCCTTCGTAGAGTACAGCGAGCGACTTCTTTAGCGCATCGCAGACCATAAACATCAGCCGCTGCAGTGGCGCGAGTAGATTCCCCCCGATCGGGCGCGCCAATGGTTTCCGGCACTCGTCCCGGCATAATCGGCGAGCCAGGTCGCGTAAGCGCCTGGAGTAACCGCACGGGATGCTGTGCTCCAGGCGCTTACGCGACCTGGCTCGCCAGAATCCATTGGCGCCCCCCCCGAGCCGCAAAGCTACCGAAACTTGACTGAATTTCACATTCGCGATACAATTTAAGTTGAACGAGAGAAGTGTGTCGGTCCCGGCGTTTTGCAGCAAGGAGGCAGCCGCAAAACCCCTTCGCAAACTTTGTTCGTCGCGTCGCTGAAAATCAGATAAGTTGTTCCGGTTGGGCAACCCGCCCGACGGAGACTTTCACCGTACCCATGGATGGGCCACGAATCTTGTCGCTTCTTCTCGCCTATACTGGGAAAGCCCCGAACGTGCAAGCTCAGGTCTCACAGGCCCGCTTGACTCCGTTCTTCTTCCAGCGATCGGTCCTCTCTAGCGGCGGGTGCCCCTTGGCGGATGATTGGGTAGCCCTGAAGCAGCAAATCAAAGAAGCCAACGACATCGTCGACGTCGTCGGCGGGTACATCCCCTTAAGACAAGTCGGTCCCACCTTCAAAGGCCTGTGCCCCTTCCACGACGACACGCGTCCCTCCTTCGACGTCGATCCGCGCCGACAGCGCTACCGCTGTTGGGCCTGTAACAAGTATGGCGACGTTATCGGTTTTGTGCAGGAATTCGAGCGTGTCAGTTTTCAAGAGGCGCTCGAACTATTGGCCCGCAAGGCGGGAATTTCCTTCCAGAAATTCGAAAAGTCTCATCAAGGCCCCAGTAAACCGGCTATGCTGGAATGTATGCGGTGGGCGACGGGGCAGTTTCAGGGGAATCTGCTGCAATCCCCCGGAGCCGAGGCGGCTCGGAACTACCTCAAAGAACGACAGCTAAGCGACGACAGCGTCCAGAAGTTTCTCTTAGGGTTCGCTCCGGGGCTGGGGGATTGGTTGGTGCAGCGGGCCGTCAAGGCGAAGATCTCGCTGGAACTGCTCGAGACGGTCGGCTTGATCGCCAAACGGGACGACGGACGCGGCAACTACTACGATCGTTTTCGCGATCGCGTGATGTTCCCGATCTGCGACCTCCGCAGCCAGGTGGTCGGGTTCGGCGGACGTATCCTGCCTTCCTCGCCCATGGCGGAGAAGGCTCCGAAATATTACAACTCGGCCGAGACGCCTTTGTTTTCCAAGAGCAATCAGCTTTACGGCATCGACCACGCCCACAAGGCGGCGGTCAAGGCGGGCTATTTGGCGGTCGTCGAAGGGTATACCGATGTCCTCATGGCCCATCAGTACGGCATCGGCCAGGTCGTTTCGACCATGGGGACGGCGCTGAACGTGAACCACGTCAAGAAACTGCGTGGCTTCGTGCCGCGCGTCGTGCTGGTTTACGATGCCGACGCCGGCGGCGATACCGGCGTCGATCGCGCCCTGGAAGTGTTCGTCAGCCACGATCTCGACCTGCGCATCGGCACTTTGCCGGCGGGGCTCGATCCGTGCGATCTGCTGACGCAACAAGGGCCCGAACCGTTCGTGAGCGCCCTGGAAGAATCGGTCGACGTATTCGACTTTAAGCTGGGTCGCGTCTGGAGCGGCAAGCACGGCGTGGAAGGCCAGCGTCGGGCGGCGGAGGAGATGCTGAAGACCCTGGCCAAGATGCCCGATCAACGCAGCGTGAAACTGGAGTTGATGGTCAATCGGATTGCCCATCGGTTGCAGATCAAGGAGGAAACGATATGGAACAGGCTGAGCGAACTGCGGTCGTCGCGCCCTGCCGAGACGGACCGGCGTCGCGATTCCCCCGAGGAGGTCCAAGCTCCACGCTCCGCGAAGGCGGCGCCCCATGAAACCAACTTGATCGAATGCCTCCTCGCCGATGCTGCGCTCGTGCCTCAGGCCCAAGCGGAGATTTCGCCCGAGGAACTCGAACATCCCGGCTTGCGGCAGGTGCTTGAAGGACTGTACGCCCTTTCTAACGAAGGTCAGTCCCCCGATTTGGATCACCTACAGCCCCGGCTCGAGAACGTTCGCTTGTTCGATTATTTGCTCAGAATGCAAGACGCGGGACGGGAGTTTGCGGACCTGCCCGACGCCCTTGCCAAAGTGATCGCTTGCTTCGCGACTCGCCGGGAAGCACGCCGTAAACTTGCGTTGATTAGTCAGGATGTCGGCAGCGATTTCAGCCGCGAGCTGGAGTTGTTGCGACAGATCCAAACCCCACAGGGCCGCTAGCGTCCGTCGTGCGGACAGGCGACGAACCCTGG
>JBBQPM010000016.1:0-60336 GCA_038217425.1 Gemmatales bacterium | reverse complement strand
CCGGGTCATGCGTCGGCACGTTAAAGCGCTGCAGAATCTGGAGAATGCCACGTTTCGCTCGCGGTCGTCGGATTTGTTCGACATCGAGAAGGCGATCTTCAAACATTTGTTGGGCGGCAAGAGCGAGGGCGTCGGCCAGCTCAACGAACCAGTCATCGTCCTGGCGCACGATCTGACGCCAAGCGAGACGGCGTCGCTGGACCCGAAGATGGTCTTCGCGTTCGCCACCGAAGCCGGCGGTCGGGCCAGCCATACCGCGATCATGGCCGGCGTGCTCGAAATTCCCGCAGTGGTTGGACTGGGACCGTTTCTCTCCGACATTTCCGGCGGCGACGAAGTCATCGTCGACGGCAATCGAGGTATCGTGATCCTCAATCCCGACGAAGAAACGCGCGATCGCTACGAACAAGCCAAGAAGTTTCGCGGCACCTTCGTGCGCCGACTCGAAACCGAACTCCGCGATCTCCCCGCCGTCACCGCCGACGGCGTGCGCATCAACCTCATGGGAAATATCGAGTTTCCCCACGAAGCTCAGCATTGCCTCGAACGAGGGGCCGACGGCGTCGGTCTTTACCGCACCGAGTTTCTTTATCTGAACAAAAGTACCGATCCCGATCTGGGCGAACACATCGACGCCTATCGCCGAGTCCTGGCGACCATGGGTAGCAAGCCCGTGATCATCCGCACGCTCGACCTGGGCTCGGACAAATTTGTGCACCACATCGAAAAGCGTTACGAGGAACGCAACCCAGCGCTGGGGCTGCGCAGCATTCGCCTGTGCCTGCGCAAGCCGCTCATGTTCCGCACGCAGCTCGAAGCGATCCTTCGCGTGACGGCCGAACTGCCCGAATCCGATGTCCGCATTATGTTTCCGATGATCAGTACGCTGTACGAATTGCGTCAATGCCGGCTGCTGTTGAACGACGTCATGGACGATTTGATCGAGGACAAAAAGCTGCGGATCAATCGTAAAATCCCGGTCGGAACGATGATCGAAGTTCCGTCGGCGGCGATGATGGCGCCGGAATTGGCGAAGGAAGTGCAGTTTTTCTCCATTGGCACGAACGACCTGATCCAGTATACTTTGGCAGCAGACCGCACGAATGAAAACGTCGCTTCGCTCTACACGCCCGGAGATCCGGCAGTATTGCGTTTGATCGAACGAGTCCTCCAGGCTGCCCAGTCGAGCAAGATTGACGTGTCGGTTTGCGGAGAAATGTCTGGCGATCCGATTTACACCATGTTACTATTAGGCATGGGACTGCGGCAGCTCAGCGTTACGCCGCAAAATATTCCGGAGATTAAGAAGGTTATCCGGACCATTACCATCGAAGAAGCCAAGAACGTGGCGGCCGAAGTTCTGAAATTCGACACGGCGCGCGACGTCAACAGTTACCTGCGGGATCAAACCCGCCGAATCCTCCCTGAGGTATTCAACTAAAGGTCTCCGCCGAATAAGGCAGGAGTCGGGAAAATCAGACGGCTGCATGTCTCCCGGACGCCCGGACTCAATCGGTTTCGCCGATTTGCTCTCCCAGGCCAAGGTCGCAACGTAGGCCGTCAAACGCAAACGAGCAACGGGGCTCACACTCTCCAACTGGACCCCCCTTCTTCCTTTGCACCCATCCTTTCCCGATCGGGCCTCGCGCCCCCTTTCTTGAAACACGCATCCTGGAGGGTTCCGTACCCAAGGAACCGGAAGTCAGCGCCCGCGAAGGCGGCGCTCCTTCCACATTCCCCGGCTCTGCCGGGGCTCGGCGGCCATGGCGCCCGAAGATTCATCACCTCCCGTCCCCGCGACTGCCCCGGCGCCCCCGCGCTGGAAATATCGCCTGCGCTTTCGCAAGATCGACGGCCTGCGCCTGGTCAGCCATCACGACCTCATGCACCTCTGCGAACGCCTGCTCCGCCGCGCCGAAATCCCCTTCGCCGTCACCCAGGGCTTTCATCCGCAACCCAAGATCACCTTCGCGCAAGCGCTCGCGCTGGGCATCGCCGGGCTCGACGAAATCGTCGAACTCGAACTCACCGAATCGTTCGATCCCGAGGATCTGCGCGAACGTCTCAATCGCCGGGCGCCGCCGGGCCTGGAGTTCACGGATTCGCGCCGCCTCGAAAGCAAGTCATCCCTACAACCGCGTCGGGCGTTCTACCGCCTCGTGCTCGACGCGCCGGTTCTCGATCTCGACGCTCGTATTGCCCAATGGCTCGCCCTGGATTCGTGCTGGGTGTATCGCCCCAAGCCCGAACCGCGGCGCATCAATCTTCGCCCCTACGTCCATGAGCTGGTCGGTTCGCCCGAAGCCATCTCGATGATCCTCTGGATCACGCCGATCGGCAGCGCCCGGCCGGTGGAAATCATCGAGGCGCTCGGGCTGCGGAACTTGCTCGACGACGGGGCCATCCTGGAGCGGACGCGCATCGAATTGCTCGATGAAGTGCCGCTCGAATCCAGACCTTTACCGGAGCTGGGCGAAGTCACCCGGCCGGCGACCGCTGCGGATTTGGCGCGGAAGGAGCCCGTACGCATCGAAGCGTCGGCGACTCCCCTCTTTGCCAATCCGCTGTCGTTCGAAACTTGACTCCAACCATACACGTTTTTATTTCGCTCACTTTGAGAGGATCGTAATGAAGAAGGAAATGCTGATCAACGTTCTACAGCCCGAGGAGATTCGCATCGCGATCCTCGAGGATGGAGTTCTGGAAGAACTCTACGTGGAACGCACGAGCCACGAAAGTTTCGTGGGCAACATCTACAAGGGCCGGGTCGTCAACATCGAGCCGAGCATCCAGGCCGCGTTCATCGATTTCGGCGAAGGCCGCAACGGCTTTTTGCACATTTCGGACGTCGAGCCCGCGTATTACAGCCACCTCCCCGGACACGGCGAAGGAAGCCGACGCTCGCCACGCGACCGGGGCCGATCGGGCGACCGCAACGACCGTCCCAATGATCGCGGGCGTTCGGGCGGAGGCCAACGGCAGGCGCCGCGCCAGCCGCGTTACGACGAAGGCGCCGGGCAAGAGATTTTCGAAGCCCCGCTGCACGCCGACCCGCAGACCTTCGAGTCGATGGAGACGATCTCCGAAGAAGCGCCGATGGAGCGCGAGTGGCCCCAGGACGAAAGCCAGATGGAAACGCTCGACGTGCCGTACGAGCCCCCCATGCCGCAAGAGCCCTGGGAAAAGAGCGAGGAAGCGATCGAACAGCGTGAGGTCGATCTGGAGAACGAAGTCCCCGATCCCCCGGCTCTGAGCGAGACCGATCCGATTCTGCCGACGGCGGAAGTTCAAGCGGAGGCAGCGCCCGCGGAGTCGGCGGAAGCGCCCGAATCGTCGGAAGTGCCGGAAGCGCCGCTGGCCGAGGCGGAAGACGCGGAAGCCAAGCCGAAACGTCGCCGACGAGCGCCGGCGGCCGGCGCCGCCGAGAAGAAGCCGCGCACGGGCAAGAAGCGCCGCACCAAGAAAGACGACGCCGAGGCCCCCGCGGAGGATGCCGGCCCCGACGTCATGCCGTCGGCCGAGCGCCGCGTCGAGGAAGATCAAGATCGCCCGACGGAATCGCGTCCCGATTTCCTGGACGAGGACTTGAGCTTTTCGATGCGTCCGCCGCGCCACGAACCCAAGCCGGCGCCGAAAGTCGAATCGCGTCCGCCGGAAGAGCCGCGCGAGCAGCCGACCCAGGCGCACGCGCCCCGAGCGCCGCTTCCGGACCTTGACGACGAATTTTCGTTCGGTTCCCGGGCGCCGTCCTCGCTGGGCGAGAGCGAAGGCCTCTCCGCTCCGTCGGATGACTACGTAGAAGTGAACGAAATCGAGGAACTCGACATTTCCGAAGACGACATGGTCGACGCCCAGGCGATGCCGCCGCAACCGATGATGGCGGAACCGGGCGAGGAAGGCGAGAACGTCTTCATTCAAGAGATCGACACGCCCGACCGCGAACCGCACGAAGACCCGAATTTTCATCCCGCGTTCGACGACATGGAGGACGGCCCGCCGCGCCGCAACGAACGCCGACCGCAAGGCGACGGCCGGCGCGACGACCGCCGAGGTCCCTCCAGTCGCGACGGCGGCCGGGGACGCGACGGCGGCCGAAGTCGTGACGGCGGCCGCGACGGCGGTCGGGGACGTGACGGCGGCCGAGGTCGCGATGGCGGCCGAGACGGCGGACGCGACGCCGGTCGCCGAGGCGCTCCCATGGGCCAAGGCAGCGGCAGTCGACCCAGCGGCGGCTTCGGCCGGCCCAAGCCGTTGATCCAAGATGTCTTTCGCCGCGGCCAAGAAGTCCTGGTCCAGGTCATCAAAGACGGCATCGGCACCAAGGGCCCGACCCTCAGCACCTACATCAGCATCGCGGGCCGGTACCTCGTCCTCATGCCTGGCCTGTCCCGCATCGGCGTCTCACGCAAAATCGAAGACGAAGAAACCCGCCGGCGCCTGCGCACCATCATGAACGAACTCGAACCCCCCAAGGGACTCGGCTTCATCATCCGCACCGCCGGCCAGGACCGCACCCAGAAAGAGCTGCAGCGCGATCTCCTGTATCTCGCACGGTTGTGGCGCATGGTCGTGCGCCGGATTCGCAAGCTGAAATCGCCGGTCAAGATCTACCAGGAAAGCGACATGGTGACCCGCACCATCCGCGACATCTTCGCCAGCGACATCGAATCGATCACCATCGACGAGAAGGGTTCCTACGAACTCGCCAAGGAGTTCATGGAAGTCGTAATGCCGAGGTTCGCCGAACGCATCAAGTTCTGGGAATCGGTTGAACCGATGTTTCACAAGCACGGCATCGAACACGAAATCGCCCGCATCCAGCAGCGCCGCGTCGAACTCCCCATGGGCGGCTCGCTCGTGATCGATCAGACCGAAGCGTTGGTGGCCATCGACGTCAACAGCGGCAGCTTCCGTGCGGACAACCACAACGCCGAGGCGACCGCGTACCAGATGAACATGCAGGCCGCGAAGGAAATCGCGCGTCAGCTTCGTCTCCGCGATCTTGGCGGCGTGATCGTCAACGACTTCATCGACATGCGCGACGAACGCCATCGCCGCAACGTCGAGCGCGCGATCCGCGACGCCATGTCGCGCGACCGGGCGCGGACCAAAATCCTGCGCATGTCGCAGTTCGGCATCATCGAGATGACGCGCCAACGCATCCGGCCGTCGCTCAAGCGCAGCGTCTACTCCGAGTGCAGCCACTGCAAGGCGACAGGCCAGGTCAAGACGACCGAAAGCATGAGCATCGACGTCATGCGTCTCCTGCAACTCGCGCTCAGCAAGGAACACTTCCAGAGCCTCGAGGTGCGCGTGCACGAGGAGGTCGCCAACTACCTTCTCAACCGCAAACGTCTCGAGATCGCCAAGCTCGAAGAGCTAGGCAAGAAGGGCGTGACGATCAAGCCGAAGCGCGACGTGGCCCCCGAGTTCCTGGAGTTCACGTGTTTCGACGGTCACGGCAATTCGATGACGTGTTCGCCGTTCGAGGATCCGCCGAGATTGCCGCAAAGTCGTCGGCGGGATAATTACCGATAGTTTCGTAGTATGTGAATCGCAAGAAGCACGCGGACGGCTCCGCGTGCTTCTTTTGTTTTGGCGTCTCCCTGAGTGCGTTGCACGAACCCTTCAAAGGTCGAATCCTCAAGGCGACTTCGCCCAGTGAACGACTTCCACGCCGAACGGCTCGAGCGTCAGCACGGCGGCGCCCTGCGCGATCTCGACGGACTTGCCTTCCCGGCGCTTCAAATGGCCCGTGGCGCCGGCGTCGTTCCAGACGAGCCGCGCCGTTTGCCGGGTCGGCGCCGTGTTGACGAGCACCGCGTAAATGCTGGCCTTTTCCTGGACGGCTCTCATTTTCACCGGGCCGACCTTGTCGAGCGCAAACGCGGCGACGGCCTGGCCTCGTAGCAAGCGCGGGCCGAGGTCGGCGATCGCGCCGTTGAGATCCTTCATGCTCTGCCACAACTCGGGCTGAACCGCGGCAATCGTCGTCTTGGGATGCCCCGTGACGTGGCTGTACGAATAAAACCCGATCCCGTGCGCCCCTTCGACGAGCGCCAACATCGTCATGCAGCGCAGCTCGGCGGGCGTGGGATAGCGGTCTTCCTTCTTCCAGGCGAAGAGTTGCAAGATCGGCAGCAACGGCTTCTTCCCATCCGTGGCGATCCGCGCGCGGGCCACCGCGTCGCCGACGCTGGCGACCGGTTGGTACGGCACGGGATACAAGTACGGCGCCGAGACGTCGATGGCGGCGGCGAGATCGTCGTACTTGAGCTTCGACGGCAGCTTCCCGGCGAAGACGCCCGCGGGTTCGTCCTCCCAATAACCGATGGCGTTCATCACCGGCCGGCCCGGCGCGATGGCTCGTACCTTCGCGTTCGCCTCCGCGACCTGGGCGAGCAGGTCTTTCTTCAGGTACATTGCCGGACTATCGGGTCCGATGGCAAAGAGAACACCCTCCAGGCTGTCGATCTTCTTGCCCGGATGGACGGCGCCGTAGAAACCCCGGGTCCGCAAGTCATCGGTGACGGCGGGCTTGCAGGTGAGCACGTTGAAGCCGAAGTCGCGGAGTTCCTTGAGCGTGGCGTCATCGGTCGGCGCGTCGTAGAGGAGAATCGGGAAGAACGGCGCGCCGTTGACGCGGAAGCCACGCTCGAACGTGACGGTCTGAATCGCGGGCAACGGTTGGGCCAGCAGCGGCGCCGGGATGCAAAGGACGAGGAGTTGCAAAGTCGTTTTCATCGCCTCAGTGTATGCCGGCGCCAGGCCGGTCACAACTCAAAAAGCTAGCATGACGACATGCATAACATCGACCTCATTCTGACGCTGACGAGCGGTTTGACCGCGGCTCTCATTTTCGGGTATGCGACGCAGCGGATGGGCCTGAGTCCCATTGTCGGCTACCTGCTCGCGGGGGTCGCGGTCGGGCCGAGCACGCCGGGGTTCGTCGCCGATCATAAACTTGCAGAGCAGTTGGCGGAGATCGGCGTGATCTTGCTCATGTTCGGCGTCGGGCTGCACTTTCACTTCAAGGAACTGCTGGCGGTACGGCGGGTGGCGATTCCGGGCGCGGTCGGCCAAAGCCTGGCGGCGACGCTGCTGGGGTGCGGAGTCGCGCTGGCGTTCGGCTGGTCCTGGGCGGAAGGCGTGGTTTTCGGACTCGCCATCTCGGTCGCCAGCACCGTCGTCCTGCTGCGCGTGCTCGTGGACAACAACGACCTGCACACGCGGACGGGACATATCGCCGTCGGCTGGCTCGTCGTCGAAGATCTTTTCACAGTCCTGGTACTGGTGCTCATGCCCGTCCTGCTCAAGGAAGAAAGCTCCGGAACGGCGGCCATCGCGCAGGCGGTGCTCGTGGCGCTGGCGAAGATCGCCCTCTTGATGGCCATCGTCGTCTACGTCGGCGGCTGGGCCGTACCCTGGCTCCTCGCCAAAGTCGCGGCCACGCGCTCGCGCGAACTCTTCACGCTCACCGTGCTCGTGGTGGCGCTGGGGTTTGCCGTCAGTTCGGCGCTTCTGTTCGACGTGTCGATGGCCCTGGGCGCCTTCCTCGCCGGCATGATCGTGGGACGATCGGAGTTTAGCTCCCGCGCGGCCGCGGAGGCGCTCCCCATGCGCGACGCCTTCGCCGTCCTCTTCTTCGTCTCCGTCGGCATGCTCTTCGATCCGACGTTCGTATTCACCGCGCCGCTCCTGGTGACCGCGACGCTCGCCATCATCCTGCTGGGCAAACCCCTCGCCGCCCTCGTCATCGTCTTGTTGCTCAAGTACCCGCTCCGCGTCGCACTCTCCGTGGCCGTCGCGCTGGCGCAGATCGGCGAGTTCTCCTTCATCCTGGCGACGCTCGGCATGGAGCTGAAAACGCTCCCCAAGGAGGCGTTCAGCGCCCTCATCGTTGCCGCCATCATTTCGATCAGTCTCAATCCGATCCTGTACCGGCTCGTCGACGCGCTCGAAGAACGCGCCAAACGCATGCCGCGGGTCAACGGTTGGTTGAACGCCTATGCGAAGGTCGAACTCTCCGGCGTCCGGGCGATTCCTGCGGACGAAGAGGTGCAGAAAAGCCGGGCGATCGTGGTCGGCTACGGCCCGGTGGGGCAGACATTGGTGCGTCTGCTCGCGGAGAACAATGTGGCGCCGACGGTGATCGAACTCAACCTCGAGACGGTGCATCGGCTCCTGGCCGCGGGGGTGCGAGCGGTGTACGGGGACTCGACGCACAAGGAGACGATCGTGGAAGCGGGCGCCGCGGAGGCAGTGGTGTTCATCCTGAGTTCGTCGGGCATGCATGGCAGCGAAGAGGCGATTCGGATGGCGCGCGAGGTCAATCCGCAGATCCGCGTCTTTGCCCGCGCGAATTATCTGCGGGAAGTCCCGGGCGTGCGCCGCGCCGGCGCCGACGCGGTCTTCGCCGAAGAGGGGGAAGTGGCGCTGGCGATGACGGAATTCCTGCTCCGCGACCTGGGCGCCACCGCCGAGCAGATCGACCGCGAAACCGACCGCATTCGCCGCGAACTCTTCGAAACAAGATGAGTTATTTTTATGTTGACTCCTCTTGATATTAGCGTTTTCGATGATAACATGGTCCTATGCATCTTGGCTCCCTAAAAGTGTTCTGCGACGTCGCTCGCCAGCGTAGTTTTTCGCAGGCGGCCCAGGCCAACCGGATTACCCAGTCGGCCGTCAGCCAAATCGTGTCCCAGCTCGAACGCCGAATGGACGTCCAGCTCATCGACCGTTCGACCCGTCCATTGCAGCTAACCGCTTTGGGCCAAACGTTTTACGAAGGCTGCCAGACGTTACTCAACCAGTACAACGAACTCGAAGCCAAGATCTCTCATGCCCACGCCGACGTCACCGGCATGGTGCAGGTCGCCGCCATTTACTCGGTCGGCCTGGGAGACATGGAAGAGTACGTCAAGCGGTTCAACGAGCTGCAGCCCAAGGTGCAGGTGCAGCTGGAGTATCTGCACCCCGACCGCGTCTACCAGCGCGTCGAGGACGGCGCCGCCGACATGGGGCTGGTGTCGTTTCCGCGCAAGTCGGCCGGCATTCAGGTGCTCCCCTGGCGCGAGGAACGCATGATCCTCGCCTGCGCCCGCAATCATCCCCTCGCCGACAAGGGCGCCCTGGCGATGATGGATCTCGACGGGCAGAAGTACGTCCACTTCGATCGCAACCTCGTGATTCGCAAGAAGATCGACCGATTCCTGCGCGCCCACAACGTCGCCGTCGACGTGGTCCACGAATTCGACAGCATCGAGAACATCAAGCAATCCGTCCTGCACGGCGCGGGCGTCGCCCTTCTCCCGGAACCGACGCTGCAGCGCGAGATCAAGGCGAAGACGCTTGTCGGTCTGACCACGCTCGGATGCGAGTTCGTCAGACCGCTGGGCATCGTCGTCAAGCGCGGCCATCGTTTGAGCAAGGCCGCTCGAACCTTTCTGGAACTTTTGCAAAAGGGCGCCCTCCCCGCCCGCGAACCCGGACCCAAAGCGCGACGAGGCAAGGTACCTAGTAAAAACGGGCATGTACGCCGTTAGTCCCTCGCCGATTCGGACCCTGGCTCGTGACTTTTCGCCTCTCCTCGAAAGCTCACCGACCCGAACCCGTGTCGTCGAATTATTGCTCCCTCTCCCTCCGGGAGAGGGTTGGGGTGAGGGGGAAGCGCCCCTCGCAAGTTTTTTCGAGGATCGTCTCATGAATTCCGCTCCAAAAGCCCAAGGCCTCTATGACCCGGCGCACGAACACGACGCGTGCGGCGTCGGCTTCATCGTCGACCTCAAGAACCGCAAGTCGCACGATCTCGTCCTCAAGGCGCTGCAGATCCTCTCCAATCTCGAACATCGAGGCGCCTGCGGTTGCGAAGCCAACACCGGCGACGGCGCCGGCATCCTCATGCAGGTGCCGCACAAGTTCCTCGCGCGCGTGACCAAAGACTGCCACATCAACCTCCCCGCCGCAGGCGAGTACGGCGTCGGCATGGTCTATCTGCCGCAAAGTCCGAACGACCGCATGCTGTGCCAGCAGCTCTTCGAGAAGATCGTCCGCGACGAAGGCCAACGCGTCCTCGGCTGGCGCACCGTCCCCGCCAGCAACAGCCACATCGGCAAGACCGCGATCGACGCCGAGCCGATGATTCGCCAAATCTTCATCCAGAAAGTCAGCGGTCTCCCCGCGGACCGCCCGCAAGACCCGCTCGGCTTCGAACGTAAGCTCTTCGTCATCCGCAAGATGGTCGAGAACGAAGTGAAGCTCTCGAACATCCCGCAGCGCGATATGTTTTACGTACCGAGCCTCTCGGCCCGCACCATCAACTACAAGGGAATGCTCAACGCCGACCAGGTGCTCCCCTACTACCCCGACCTGCAAGACCCCGACACCGAGACGGCCCTCGCCCTGGTCCACTCGCGCTTCAGCACCAACACGTTCCCGAGCTGGAACCGGTCGCATCCGTATCGCCTGATGGCACACAACGGCGAGATCAACACCCTGCGCGGCAACATCAACTGGATGCACGCCCGCGAAAGCCTCCTCGCCAGCGATCTCTTCGGCGACGACATCAAGAAGCTCCTCCCCGTCGTCGACGAATCGGGCTCCGACTCCGCGATGTTCGACAATGTCCTCGAGATGCTCTTCCTCACGGGCCGATCGCTGCCGCACGCCATCATGATGATGATCCCCGAACCCTGGAGCGGCGACGAAAGCATGAGCGCCGAGAAGAAGGCGTTCTACGAGTACCACTCGTTCCTGATGGAACCGTGGGACGGCCCCGCGTCGATCGCCTTCACCGACGGCGTCCGCATCGGCGCCATCCTCGACCGCAACGGCCTGCGTCCCTCGCGTTACTACGTCACCAAGTCAGGCCTGGTCATCATGGCCTCCGAAGTCGGCGTGCTCGACATCCCGCCCGAAGACGTGCTGCACAAAGGTCGGCTCCAGCCGGGCAAGATGTTCCTCATCGATCTCGAACAGGGACGCATCGTCGGCGACGACGAGATGAAAACCAAGATCGCCCTCGAGAAGCCGTACGCCCAGTGGGTCCGCGACAACAAGGTGAACCTCGACGATCTCCCCGACGCCCCCGCCGGGTTCGAATCGGATCACGACACCGTCCTCAAGCGGCAGCAGGCCTTCGGCTACACCAACGAAGACGTGCGGATCCTGATGACGCCGATGGCCAACGACGGCAACGAAGCGATCGGCTCGATGGGGAACGACGCGGCGTTGGCGGTGCTTTCGGATCGGCCGCAACTGCTCTACAACTACTTCAAACAACTCTTCGCCCAGGTGACGAATCCGCCGGTGGACGCCATCCGCGAAGAGATCATCATGTCGATGGATACGACCATCGGCCGGGAGTACAACCTGCTGAATCCGACGCCGCAATCGTGCCGACAGATCAAGCTCAACTCGCCGATCTTGTTCAATCACGAACTCGACAAGCTCCGCGAGATCGAGAAGACAACGGGGGGACGCTACAAGTCGATTCTGCTGCCGACGCTGTATCGGCCCAAGGAAGGGGCGACCGGGCTGGTTCGTTCGCTCGAATCGATTTGCCGGGAGGCGAGCTCGGCCATCCTGAACGGAGCCGAGTACGTCATTCTCTCGGATCGTGCGATCGACAAGGACAACGCACCGATCCCCGCGCTGCTCGCGGTGGCGGCGGTGCATCACCATCTCATCCGCGAAGGGACGCGCACACAAGTCAGTCTCGTGCTCGAGACCGGCGAGCCGCGCGAGGTGCATCACTTTGCCCTACTCGTCGGTTACGGCGCCGGGGCCGTCAATCCGTACCTCGCGTTCGAGACCATCGAAGATATGGCTCGCCAGGGGATCGTTACGAAGGTCGACGCCCAGAAGGGGATCAAGAACTTCGTGAAGGCGGCGACCAAGGGGATCCTCAAGGTCATGTCGAAGATGGGCATCTCGACCGTGCAGAGCTACTGCGGCGCCCAGATCTTCGAGGCGATCGGCCTGGGGGACGAGGTCGTCAAGAAATACTTCGCCGGCACGTCGTCGCGCATCGGCGGCATCGGCCTGGACGTCGTCGCCGCCGAGGTTCGCGCCCGGCACGATCACGCTTTCACCGACCGTCAAACCAACGGCAAGACGCTTGACGTCGGCGGCCATTACCAGTACCGCAAGGAAGGAGAGTTCCATCTCTTCAACCCCGAGAGCGTGCATAAACTCCAGGCCGCGGTCCGCAACGGCAACTTCAAGACCTTCCAGGAGTACAGCAAGCTCGTCGACGACCAATCGCAACGTCTGTGCACGCTTCGCGGCCTCATGGATCTGCGTTACCAATTCCAGACGCCGGTGCCGCTCGAGGAGGTCGAATCGGTCGAAGAGATCATGAAGCGATTCAAGACCGGCGCCATGTCGTACGGCTCGATCAGCCTCGAAGCTCACGAGACGCTGGCGATTGCCATGAACCGCATCGGCGGCAAGAGCAACACCGGCGAGGGGGGCGAAGACCCGGCACGTTACCGGCCGATGGCCAACGGCGATTCCAAGAACAGCGCCATCAAGCAAGTCGCGTCGGGCCGGTTCGGCGTCACCAGCGAATATCTGGTGAGTGCGAAGGAAATCCAGATCAAAATGGCCCAGGGGGCGAAGCCGGGCGAGGGAGGCCAACTCCCCGGCTCGAAGGTCTATCCGTGGATCGCCAAAGTTCGGCTCTCGACGCCGGGCGTGGGCCTGATCTCGCCGCCGCCGCACCATGATATTTACTCGATCGAGGATCTCGCGGAGTTGATTCACGATCTGAAAAATTCCAACCGCGACGCCCGCATCAGCGTGAAGCTGGTCGCGGAGGTCGGCGTCGGCACGATTGCCGCGGGCGTTTCGAAAGCGCACGCGGATGTGGTGCTCATCGCGGGGCACGACGGCGGCACCGGGGCATCGCCGCTGACGTCGATCAAGCACGCCGGCGGCCCGTGGGAGCTGGGCCTCGCCGAGACGCAGCAGGTTCTCGTCATGAATCAACTCCGGAGCCGAATCGTCGTCGAAGTCGACGGCCAGCTCAAGACGGGGCGCGACGTCATCATCGGCGCCTTGCTCGGGGCGGAGGAGTTCGGCTTTGCGACGGCGCCTCTCGTCGCCGTCGGTTGCATCATGATGCGCGTCTGCCATCTCAACACCTGCCCCGTCGGCGTCGCCACCCAGGATCCGCGGTTGCGGGCGAAGTTTAGCGGCAAGCCGGAACACGCCGTCAACTTCATGCGCTTCATCGCCGAGGAAGTGCGCTTAACGATGGCGAAGCTCGGCTTCCGCAAGTTCACCGACATGGTGGGGCGCAGCGATCTCCTGGAAATGAGCCAGGCGGTGAGCCATTATAAGGCGCTCGGCCTGGATTTCTCGAACATCCTGTACCAGCCGAAGATGGACGCGAGCGTCGGCCGCTTCCAGTCGGAAACGCAAGACCACGGCCTGGCCAAGTCGCTTGACATGACGAGGCTCTTGGGCATCTGCAGACCTGCCATCGAGCACGGCGAACCCGTGCGGGCGACGGTGCCGATCCGCAACATCAACCGCGTCGCCGGCACCATCACCGGCAGCGAGATCACCAAGAAGTACGGCCCGAGCGGCTTGCCCGACGACACGATTCAGCTCACGTTCCAGGGCTCCGCGGGTCAAAGTTTCGGCGCCTTCGTTCCGCGCGGCATGACGATGACGCTCGAAGGGGACGCCAACGATTACTTCGGCAAGGGCCTTTCCGGCGGCAAGCTCATCGTCTACCCGCCGGCCGGCTCGACATTCGTGCCGGAGGAGAACGTCATCATCGGCAACGTCGGCTTCTACGGCGCCACCGGCGGCGAGGCGTACATCCGCGGCATGGCAGGCGAGCGTTTCTGCGTCCGCAATTCCGGCGTCAACGCGGTGGTGGAGTCCGTGGGCGACCACGGCTGCGAGTACATGACGGGCGGCCGAGTCGTGATCTTGGGCCCGACGGGCAAGAACTTCGCGGCCGGCATGTCGGGCGGCATCGCGTACGTGCTCGACGAGACCGGCGCGTTCCCCAAGAAGGTCAACATGGAGATGGTCAAGTTCTTCAAACTGGAGGACGAGGCGGAGATCGAAGAGGTCCGCGGCATGATCAAGAAGCACGCCGAGTACACCAAGAGCGACCGCGCCTGGAAGGTGCTCGCGTTATGGGAAGAGATGCTGCCGAAGTTCGTGAAGGTTTATCCGAACGACTTCCGCCGGGTGGTGGAGACGCAGAAGCGATTCCGTTCGCAGGGTTTATCGGAGGACGAAGCGATCATGGCGGCGTTCGAGGAGAACTCGAAGGACCTGTCGCGCGTGGGCGGGAAGTAGACTTCAAGCTAAAGTAATAGCAGACTCGGCTTGGGAGGCTTAGGTGCTGCGTGTCGCAGAAATTTCGGCAGCGTTCAAGTTTAGCGAAAATGCCGTCGTTAGGTTTAACGACTCGCTTGAGGTGTCATTGGACTGCTGTATTTGCCATCGTTGTCAGCGTACCGTTGTCTTCAAGATCGGGGCCGTCGAAGGTAAATGTTGTCCAAGCGGGCATCCGTTTCCGGGCAAGATTGTCAACGTTGACTTTGGCGTCGAGGCCGCAACCTATCGGATCGAGTATTGGTATGAGCCATTCGAGGATGCAAAATATCCTGATCGCCGCAAGGCTCAAGCTCGTCCGACTTGGGCGCGAATTGGGTTTGAAGTAGTGTGTCCAGCATGCGGACACTCGAACCGGCAGAGCTCGCAGAACAACATCGTTCGTCCATGGACGTGTCAATGTAGGTGCGGGCAGGTTTTATACACGGAGTCGGAAGAGATGCCGGTTTTATCGCAGTTCGAGGCCAGAAATCATGAGCCGGATTAATCAGAGCGTTTTGAAGTTGGTGCAATCGCTACCTGAAGATTGTACCGAAGAAGGTATTCGGTATCACCTTTTCGTTCGCCAAAGGGTCGAACTTGGCCTTCGGGCAGTAGAGAATGGCGACTACGTAACGGCACAAGAAGCGAAAAGGAGGATGCAGGAGTGGGCCAAGTCCATTGGACAACCTCAGCCCGGAAGTGGCGAGCGAAAATGGAAACGCTGAAACCCCTCCATAAAGACGAGACCTTAGTTCGATCGAAGCTGGAGGCGTACGCTAAACTGTCCACTGAGGAGCTGATTGCATCGTTGCAGCCCAATTCACCCGGTTCGTTGAAGGTCAGACCGGACGGCACGATTGTGGATGGACATCACCGGATCAAGATCTTGCGAGATCGCGGGGTCGATGTTGATGCTATTCCGCGCGAAGTGCTGCCGCGAGACGATAGCGAGTTGAACTTATGAGCATCTTCTGGATTCCTGGCCCTTGGTCCGGCAAAGTCGCGATCGTTCCGCGGCCCAGAGGAGGGGATTGGCTTGAGAATGAGGTAAAAGGATGGAAGCGAGCAGGAATTGACGTGATCGTGTCGGCGTTGGAACCGGCCGAATTAGCAGAGTTGGATCTAGCCCGAGAAACGGAAGAGATCCTAAGTAACGGCATCGAGTTTCATGCGTTGCCCATTGCAGATCGAGGCACGCCGGAATCGACGGCTGATTTTTTGGAGGCGATCAACCGAATCGAGTTCGATTTGAATTCCGGCAAGACGGTTGGCGTGCACTGTCGGCAGGGCATCGGTCGATCCTCATTGGTGATAGCCGGTCTTTTGATCTCGGTTGGGATCGCACCGGATGAGGCTTGGGCTAGGATCAAAGAAGCCCGAGGCTGTAACGTCCCGGATACGAAGGAACAAAAAGACTGGATGTCTCGCTTCGCGAGGAAGTTAAAGGAGTCGGGGATTTAGATGTCGAATGACATTCGATACCAGATCCTCTTGTACTGGAGCAAGGAAGATCAGGCGTTTGTTGCAGAGGTTCCAGAACTGCCAGGCTGCGCGGCGGATGGATCAACATATCAGGAAGCCGTCGCCAACGTCGAAGTAATCATCCAGGAATGGATCGAGACGGCTACGGAATTGGGTCGTCCGATTCCGACGCCGCGTGGTCGATTGATGTTTGCTTGATAATCGGCAGAGATTTTAGACCGGCGAGTTGATTGGAGAGGGATTGAGCTATGGGTAAGCCGACTGGGTTTCTTGAATTTCCTCGCGAACTGCCGCTGGCGCGGGCCGCCAATACGCGCATCCGCGATTGGAACGAGTTCCACGAACATACCAGCGAGGAAACGCTGCGCGAACAGGGCGCCCGCTGCATGGATTGCGGCGTCCCTTTTTGCCATACCGGCACGCTCATCGAAGGCATGGCCTCCGGCTGCCCGGTCAACAATCTCATCCCCGAATGGAACGACCTCGTTTACCGCGGCCTCTGGAAAGAAGCCCTTCAGCGGCTTCACAAGACGAACAACTTCCCCGAGTTCACGGGCCGAGTCTGCCCGGCGCCGTGCGAAGGGTCGTGCGTGCTGGGCATCAGCGAACCCGCCGTCACCATCAAGAATCTCGAATGCTCGATCATCGATAAAGGTTTCGACGAAGGCTGGGTCGTCGCCGAGCCGCCGTCGCAGCGCACCGGCAAGAAGGTCGCCGTCATCGGCTCGGGGCCCGCGGGTTTGGCGGCCGCCGCACAGCTCAACAAGGCGGGGCATCACGTCACCGTCTTCGAACGCGCCGATCGCATCGGCGGGCTCCTCACCTACGGCATTCCGAATATGAAGCTCGACAAGAAGGCCGTCGTCGAACGGCGCGTCAAGCTCCTGGAAGCCGAGGGGATCAAATTCATCACCAAGTGCGAGGTCGGCGTCGATTACCCGGCTGAGAACTTGAGGAAAGATTACGACGCCGTCATCCTGTGCGGCGGAGCGACGAAGCCGCGCGATCTCCCCGCCGAGGGACGCAACCTTCAAGGCGTGCATTATGCGATGGACTTTCTGACCGCGAACACCAAGAGCCTGCTCGATTCGCATCACAAAGACGGGGCGTACATCAGCGCCAAGGGGAAGGACGTCATCGTCATCGGCGGCGGCGACACCGGCACCGATTGCGTCGGCACCGCACTTCGCCATGGCTGCAAGAGCCTTGTCCAGTTCGAGATCCTCGCCAAGCCGCCGGTTGATCGCGCTCCCGACAATCCCTGGCCGCAGTGGCCCAAGGTCTACAAGCTCGATTACGGCCAGGAAGAAGCCGAAGCGATCTTCGGCGCCGATCCCCGGCAGTATCTCATCAACACCAAGCGATTCGTCGGCGATGCGAACGGCCAACTCAAGGAACTGCACACCGTCCGCGTCGAATGGGCACGCGATAACGGCCGATTCATCCCACGGGAAATCCCCGGCAGCGAACGCGTCTTCCCCGCTCAGCTCGTCTTGCTCGCCATGGGCTTCCTCGGTCCCGAAGATCAACTCCTGCAAAAGCTCGGCGTCGAGCGCGATCCCCGCTCCAACGCCAAGGCGGAGTACGGGAAGTACGAAACCAACATGCCCGGCGTCTTCGCCGCGGGGGACATGCGGCGCGGGCAGAGCCTGATCGTCTGGGCCATCAACGAAGGTCGCGGCGCCGCCCGCGAATGCGATCGCTACCTCATGGGCGAATCGGTGTTGCCGTGATCTACGACCTGGCGATCGTCGGCGGCGGCATCGTCGGCCTGGCGACCGCGTACCAGTTCACGCGCCGATACCCCGGCAAACGCGTCGTCATCCTCGAAAAGGAGGCCCGCGTCGCCGAGCATCAGACCGGGCACAACTCCGGCGTCCTCCACTCCGGCATCTACTACAAGCCCGGCTCGCTCAAGGCGGTCAACTGCCGATCGGGCAAGCAAGCGATGGAGGCCTTCTGTGCCGAGGAAGGCATCGCCCACGACATCTGCGGCAAAGTCATCGTTGCCGTCGCCGAAGCGGAACTCCCCGCCCTGGGCCGAATCTACGAACGAGGCCAGGCGAACGGCGTCCGTTGCCAAATGATCGACAAGGCCCGCCTCGCGGAACTCGAGCCGCACACCGCCGGCATCCAGGCGATCCACGTCCCCGAGGCCGGCATCATCAACTATCGCCAGGTCTGCGAACGGCTCGCCCAGCGGATCGTGGAGCGCGGCAACGACGTCGTTTTTCAGGCGAAGGTGACGCGAGTCCATCATCATCCCGATGCGGTCACGCTCGACAGTGCCGCCGGCGCGTTCTCCGCCCGGCAGCTCATCACCTGCGGCGGACTCCATTCCGATCGCGTCGCCAAGATGACCGGCGTCAAACCCCAGGCCCAGATCGTCCCCTTCCGCGGCGAATATTTCAACTTAAAACCATCCGCCTACAAACTGTGCCGTAATTTAATCTACCCGACGCCGGACCCGAACTTCCCGTTTCTCGGCGTCCACTTCACGCGCATGGTGGGCGGTTCCGTCGAATGCGGGCCTAACGCCGTCCTTGCCTTCGGCAGGGAAAGCTACACGTTCTCGGACGTCAACCTGCGCGACTTGCTCGAATCGCTGACGTACCGCGGATTTCTGCGGATGGCGTGGAAGCACTGGCGCATGGGCATGGGCGAAATGTGGCGCTCGCTCAGCAAGGCGGCGTTCGTGCGGGCGCTTCAACGGCTCGTCCCCGACATCCGCAGCGAAGATCTCGAACCCGCCCCCGCTGGCGTGCGTGCTCAGGCGCTCGCTCCGGACGGAAATTTGGTCGACGATTACCTGGTGATCGAGGGGGATCGGGTGATCAATTTGTGCAACGCTCCGTCCCCGGCTGCCACCTCGTCGCTGCAGATCGGTTCCGATCTTGTCGCCCGATTGTCGACTCGCATGGTCTAAAATTCGAAGTTTTCCGTTGACATCGCCCCCTCCCTAGCCAATAATCCGGACGGTGCTCGGCCGAGCGCTATCTGAAAGCGACCGCATGATTTTTCTGCGCCCAGGAGAACATTCGGATGTACGTTGGTATCTTCTCGCAAATCATCCGAGCGAACGTCCGGTTCTGACTGGGATCGGGTTAATGGTTATATTCTCGCCGGGATGTTCCTGGCTTGGTTGTGCAGCGCTGTTCACCACCATTGGGAGGGCTTTGTGATGAAGTCTTCGACCGTCGTTCGTCTGTTCGCCGTCGTGTTGCTCGTGGCCGTCACCGCGAGTGCGGGGCGAAGCCAAAATCCGGCCCTGGCCCCGACCTTCGGGGCGGCCAATCTGCGCGTCGGCTTCGTGCCCGATCCGTACACCGTGGCTATCGTCGCGGGCGGCGGCCGGCAGATCACCGTCAACGGCTTCAAGATGTCCGTCGCCAATGCCCCGGACTTCTCGATCAACTACACCGCCGGCGTGCTCCCCTTGACCTTCTACGTCCGCTCCGCGGCCGACACGACGCTGCTGATCAACCTGCCCAACGGCACCTGGATCGCCGACGACGATTCCGACGGCAACCTCAATCCCGGCTTCAAAATCAACCGCCCGATGTCCGGCCGCTACGACGTCTGGGTCGGAACCTTCGCTGGCGGCAACCCCCGCGCTACGCTGTACATCTCTGAACTTCGCTAGGCCCGAACTCGCCGGGGCCGCTCGAGGCGGCCCCGAAATTTCATTCTGAGGCGACCCATGAACCGATACCCCATCGTCGGTCTCGCCGCAGTCGTTCTACTCTCATTCGCTTTGACTGCGAACGGCGGGGGCAGCAAGCTCCCCGCGTCTGCCAAGGCGGTCGTCGACCAGGCAACTCAAGTGATACTCTACTCGCTGGAGCCTTCGGAGAAAGAGGGCAAAGGCGACACGCTGCGCGGCTGGAAAGTGCTCGGCAAGACCGCGCTGGAGGATGTGAAATCGCGCACCAAACTGCTCGCCGAATTTGCCAAGGCGATCGCAGCTCCCCATGAAGGCGGAGCCAAGTGCTTCGAACCTCGCCACGCCCTCCGCGCCGTTCATGACGGCAAGTCGGCGGAGCTAATCATTTGCTTCGAATGTCGGTGGGTGAGCGTCTATGTCGACGGAAAGTTCATAGAACAGATCGAGATCAGCGACATGGCGCAGCCGTTCTTCGACCAGGTGCTTCGCGCTGCGAAGGTTCCCCTTTCGAAAATACGAAAATAGCGGACTTCTACGAGGTGATGATGAGTACTTCCACTGTGGATCGCATCCGGGAAAAGCTGGCTATGTTAGGCCTGGCTTGCGACGAAGTCCCGCTCGACCGCCGAAACTCGGCCATCTCGGCACTGGCATGCTTTCCGATGTATATGGTCGCCAACGTGCACGGCTGGACGGCGGATCGCCAATTCAAGATCCCGCTCCTGGACATCCCTGGCAGCGAATCGCTACGCGAGTCCGTAGCGATCGGCGCCGAGGAAGGGCAGATGAGCCTCGCGCCCGAACACGCCAAAGTCGTCGGCTCGATGCTCACCCCGGCGCGGGCGCCAGACCGGGTCGTTTATGAGTACGCCCTGGAGACCCTACGCGATTATCTGGCGCTGGCAACTCCCCAGGCAGCGGAAGAGCTGCGCACCGCCGTCGCGCGCATGGTCGTCGCCGTCTCCAAAGCTTCAGGCAAAAGCATCCTGGGCGTCGGCGAGAAGATCACCCCGGCCGAGCGGGCCTGTATCGATCGCATCGCCGACCAATTGCAATTGGCGGCAAGCTCCGGGGCGTCGGCAATTCTGAAATCGATTGAGTCCGCCTGATCGGGTTACTGCGGACCGCCGATGAAGAGCCCCAGGGTGGCGACCGCGTTGAACAACACATGCAACGTGATCGGCGCCACCAGGCTTTGCGTTCGGACCGCGAGCCAGCCGAGAACCAGCGCCAGCAAAAGCAACGCGATCGGCGCCGGCCAGTTCGAGAGATGCAGCAGGCTGAATACTGCCGTGGAGCCGACGATGGCAAGGGCGTCGCAGCGGCGACGGAAACGATCCCAGATCGGGCCCTGGTACGTCATCAGATGCAGCGGCAACCACAAGGGTTCCTGGCCCGGAACTGGCTCGGCGGTTTCGAGGAAATACTGCGGGCCTAAACGCACCACCGGCGCCCAGGTCAGGAACACGGCGAAGGCGTAGATGCCGTCGACGGCGCAGACGAACGCGAACTTGGGCCAATCGATCTCGGCCTGCTGGCCCTTGAACTCCTGTAGCAGTTTCTCCTCGGGCGCCTGAGCGGCCGCTGGGTTGACGCCGGCGGCCTTGTCCTTCACGGTGGCGCTGCCGCCGACGAACAGGATCAGCACGATGAGCACGAGGTGCCCCATCAGCGACGCGCGCCGCAGCCAGCCGAGCAAGATGCCGCGCATGAGCCATTCTTCCAGCAGCGGAGCAAAGATCAGGGCGACCGCCGCGATCAGGCCCCATTCTCCGGGGAACAAATTCTCCCGGTAAATTGTCTGCAGCGAATGCGGTTCCGTTCCGAGCCAAACTTTAGAGACCAGGAACACGCCCAACACGATTGGCGTCACGATCAGAAAAGCGAGGATGCCCGCGCGGACGTTGTCGAGCCAACGCACGCGCGTCAGCCCCAGATCGCGCGGCCGAGTCGCGCTGCCGGCGTACAAGACGAGCAGGCTCAGCGCCATCACCATGAAGAAGCTGAGCGGCGCGACCCACAACCCTTTGCGCTCCGCCGAGAAGACGCCGACGTCGGGCGTTTCCAGTAAGCGGAAGAACCCAAAGTAACTGACGACGGTGCTGATCCACTGCGGGCTAAGAATGAAGAACAGGACGACGATGATGACCTCGCCGCCGGTCCAGAAGCCGTCCCGAAAGCGGGCGAGCGGCAATAGTCGCGACGAGCGAAACGGCCAAAGGATGAGGAGCATTAGCAGCGCAGCCCCGGCCACGATGCCATACGACAGCGACACGACGCCCAACTCTTTTTGCCAGTCGTTCACGAGTTTCCTTTACTTCTTGCGACCCGCCGACGGTGCTTGGCATGTACGAACGCTAAGAAACTTGCCACAGAGGACACAGAGAACACAGAGAAAATTCCAAGCTGCAATGACGACATCTGAGAGACTTTTTTCTCGGTGTCCTCTGTGCCCTCTGTGGCTCATTTGCGTTTTTCTAACGCTGGCCTACCCGCGACCCGCAAGTACGCGATCAGGTCGACGAACTCCTCGGGCCGAATCTGCATCTCCAGCCCTTCGGGCATCAGCGACTTCGCCGTCGATTGCACGACGTCGATCTGCGAACGGAGGATCGTCTCCTCCTGCTTCTCGGCCCGGCGCAACGTAAGGCTCCCCGCTGTCTCCGCGGAGATCAGGCCGGTGGCGATTCGGCCGTTGTTGAGCGTCACCAGATACTGCAGGAAGCGGGCGTCGACTTCGCGGCTCGGGTCGAAAATGTCGACGAGGAGCTGCTCGGGGGTTTTGTTGGGGAGCGTCGATTGCAGGTCGGCGCCGACCTCGACGCCGACGTTTTCCAGACGATGGCACGTGGCGCAGTTTTTTTGAAAGAGCATCTTTCCTTTGACGGGATCGCCCGGCTTGTCGAGGTAGGGGCGATAGAGTTCGACGATCTTGGCGCGGGCCGGCGCGACGGCGCCGGCGAGCAGCTTGACCGCCTCCGCACGGAGCGCGAGGTCGGGATGTTTGCGGAGCTGTTCGAGCCGGGCCGGTTCGATCTGGTTGGGCTGAACTTTGGCATCTTTAAGGGCGGCGAGCAAGACTTTCACGCGCCCGGGTTGAGCGAGCAGGGTTTCGACCGCCTCGCGGCGCACGGCCGGGCTGAAGCTGGTCCACGATGCGAGCAAGAGCGGCGCCACTTGCGGATCGTTCATCGTCCCCAGGGCGCGGACGGCGGCGATCTGCACTTCCTGCGGCTGCTGCGGCGACCACAACGCCGGGAGCGTCTCCAGCGCCGGCTTGGCCGGGCCGAAGCCGACGAGCCGAACGCGCGCCACGCGCTCGGCGGGGTCGAGTTTTTCGTCGCGGGCGCCGAGTGCCGCCTGTTGAAAGAGGGGCGCCAGGCCCGCGAAGCTCGGTTTCGCCCAGATCGCTTCCAGCGATCGGCCTCCCTGGTAGAGCCCCAGGCCGATCCCTTCGAGCATCTGCACTTGCCAGCTCGCGATCTTGCCGTCCTGGGGAACGAGCGTCGGCAAAATGCGGACGAGATCGTCATCCTTGGCGGAGCTGCCGACGAGCTGAGCGAGTTTGTTCAGAAACGCGCGCGTCGCCGTGTCGGTCGTTTCTCGTAATTCTTTATTCGCAAGGCTTTGTTCCAGGAGCGCGAGACCGTCCTTGCCGATGGAGGAGAGGATGGCGACCTGCGTCCACGGATCGCCAGCGTCCTTGCGCTGGATCTTGCCGAGGGCAGCCATCACTTTCGCATCGGGATTCGGGATCGCCCCGAGCGAGAACGCGATCTGGTAGCGGACTTTGGCCGAGTCGTCGTCGGCGCGTTCCAGGAGTCGAGTACGCAGACGTTCGTTGTCCAGAAAGCTCTCGGCAATGCGTGCGGCTTGCAACCGAACTTTCGGATCGCGATCCTCGGCCAGCGACCGCGAGACTTTCTCGGGCGTGGCCAAACCGAGGCCGTGCAAGGTCCAGAGGGCGTGAATCCGCGCGGGGGAAAACAGGTGCGGCGGGTTGAACAGGATCTCCCAGAGCCGGGGCTCGACGGATTTGTCCTGCCGTTCGAAGAGCAGACGCTGGGCCGTGGTGCGGCGCCAGCCGTTGTCGGATTCCAGCTCGGAAATGAGCTGTATTCCCTTTTGGGCGGACAGGTCCGGGAACTTCGTGTGTTTGTGGCCTTCGGGGACGATGCGCCAGATTCGGCCCCGGTCGCGGGTTTGCAGGTTGAGCTTCTTCTTGATGTCGTCGGGGAGCGAGAGGGGCGTTTCGATGACCTCTCGGTAGAAGTCGGCGAGGTAGATGCAGCCGTCGGGGCCGAGGGTCGTGTGCGTGGGACGGAACCAGTTGTCGCTGGAGGCGAGGAACTCGCAGTCGTCGAAGGCGCGCTTGGCGACGTACGTCGCTCCTTTGGGTTCGAGGCGGTCGGCGTGAATGAGATTGTTGGCCGGGTCGCAGATGAAGACGACGCCTTCGAAGTCGGCGCCGTACGCGCCGCCTTGATAGACGAGCGGGCTGCAGCCGGAGGTGACGAAGCCGCCGGGGACGAGTTCGGTGCTGGAGAAGCGTTTGGAATCGACGCCCCCCGCGCGGCGCGTGGTCCGTTCGACGCGCCAGGCCTCGAACGGGCTGATGCGGTGAACTTTGCAGGCGGGGCCGTGGTCGGGGATGTCGAGCGTCACCGCAGGGACGGCGAGGCTGGGGTTGCGGGCGAGGTAATGATCGGGGAGGACGATGTGGCGCAGGTGTTGGCTGTTGGTGTTGACGAACCAGTCGCCCCAGTCGTTCTGGGCGAGGCCGTACTGCCCGCCGCCGGAGGTGATTTGCAGGCTGCCGGGAATGTCAGGATTGAAGCGAATGCCGGCGCCGCGGAGGGAGACCGCCTTGAAGTCGGGCTTCTCGGGGCAGGTGATGACGCCCCCTTTGCTGCCGCAGACGGCGTAAACGTGGTTGTCGAGCCCGAATGTCGGCGTGTTGACCATCTGCTGAATGTTCGCGAGGTCGAAGCCTTCGTAGAGAACTTTCGACTTGTCGGCCTTGCCGTCGCCGTCGGTGTCTTCGAAGTACATGAGCTGCGGCGCATTGCAGACGATCAGGCCGTTGCGCCAGGGGAGGACGCCGGTCGGCAGGCGCAGCTTGTCGGCGAAGACGGTGGCAGATTCGAAGTAGCCGTCGCCGTCCTTGTCTTCGAGCATGCGGACGCGACCCGAGAAAATGACGCCGCCGCCGATCCCTTCGTTGGGGTAGCCGATCATCTCGGCGACGAAGAGCCGACCCTTGGCGTCGAACGTCAGCGCGACGGGGTCGACGACTTCCGGCTCCGCGGCGACGAGTTCGATGCGAAAGCCCTTGGGCAGGCGGAAGGTCATCTGCTCTTCGCGCGGCGAGCGGGGCTTGTTCTCCGGCGGCGTGAACTCCTGGGCGTCGAGGAATGTAGGGACGACGAGAAGGAGCAGGCAAAGAATACGGCTCATGGAAGTTGCTCGTCACGAGGGTTTGCGGATACGATTATCGTATGAACCGAGCCGACGAACTCCCGACGCAGGCCTGCGTTTTAACGCCGACCGGGCACGGCGCCATCGCCGCGGTCGGCGTGCGCGGCGAGGGCGCCGAGCGCCTGGTGCGGAAGCTGTTTCGCCGGATGAAGGGCGAGTTGCCCGCCAGGCTCCTTGCGGGTCAGCGCTACCTCGGCTGGCTCGGCGACGAGGTCGTGTTGTTCGTGAAGGACGACGGCTTCGAGATCCACGGCCACGGCGGCGAGCAGGTCGTCGTTTATCTGCTACGGCAATTCGAACGCCTCGGCGCGCAGGTGGCGCCGTGGACCGCCTGGTTGCCGACGGATGTGGAAGGGCTCGCCCAACGGCTCTTGACGCAGGCGCCGACGGCGCGGACCGCGGGCATCCTGCTCGACCAGTGGCAAGGCGCCTGGCGCGACGTGGAGATGACCCCGGCGCGGATCGAGCGTTTGCGGCAACTCGCGGACGTCGGTCGGCATCTGGTGACGCCGTGGCGAGTGCTCCTCGCCGGGGCGCCGAACGTCGGCAAGAGCAGTCTGGTGAACGCGCTGGCGGGATTCGAGCGCTGCGTGGTGCATGATCAGCCGGGCACGACCCGCGACCTGGTCGGCACGGCGATCGCGCTCGAGGGTTGGCCGATCGAACTCATCGACAGTGCCGGGCAACGCGCGACCTCGGGCGTGGAAGAGGCGGGCGTCGAGCTGGCGAGGCAGGCGATGGCGGAGGCGGATCTGTGCGTCTGGGTGTTGGCGGGCGACCTGGCGCCGAGCTTTCCGGAGGAGACGCCGAGTCGGGTAATTTACGTCCTCAACAAGGTCGACTTGGCGCCGGGGTGGGACTGGGGACAAGTTCCGGGTGCGTATCGCGTATCGGCGCAGTCAGGATTCGGATTGGCGGAGTTCGCGGCGGCGTTGGTCGCGGAACTCGTGCCGTTCGCGCCGGAGCCGGGGGAAGCGGTGCCGTTGGGAGTTTTCGCCGAAAGCCCAGGGATGGCTATCCCTGGGGAGGCGCCGGGAGCGTCACTTCCGGGATTGGAATAGAATTAGTTCACGATTGGGGCGTTCCCCCAGGGATAGCCATCCCTGGGCTTTCGGCAGCGATTTTCATGGCGTAACGGAACCTCATGGTGTATAAATCATTCCGTAGCCCTTCCGCTCTCCGAGACCCTCCCATGCGCTTCGGCTGCTTACTGACGATCCTGGCATTGTGGGCCGGCGGCGCGGGCGCCCAGGATCTCGAGCAGGTGCTCGCCATCCAGCAAGTCATGGAACAGGCCATCGCCCAGGCGGAGCCCTCCATCGCCTGTGTCCTCGTCTCGCGCAGCTCCGCCTACGGCAAACTCGGCTACGATTACGCCAAAGACGGCGTTCTCGGCGGTTTCGACGTCAAGAAACTCGAAGCCTACAAGGACGAATACCTCGCGCTGCGGCGCAAACTCGATCTTTCCGACCCCGGACACGTCCCCGAAGGGTTCGGCAGCGGCATCGTCGTCGACCCGGCAGGCCTCGTGCTGACCAATTTCCATGTGGTGCAGGACGCGACGAAGATCTTCGTCCGTCTGCCGGGCGGCAAAGGGAGCTATGCCAACATCCACGCTGCCGACACCCGTGCCGACCTGGCGATTCTCAAACTGCTCAATCCGAAGGTGCTGCCGCTGAAGGCCCTGGCGATCGGCGACGCGAGCAAACTCAAACGCGGGCAATGGGTGCTGTCGCTCGCCAATCCGTATGCGGCCGGGTTTCGCGACGGTCAGCCGAGCGCCTCGTGGGGCATTCTCAGCAACATTCGCCGGCGCGTCGCGGCTTCGTGGAAGGAAGAGGAACGGGCGGCCAAACCGCTCTCGCACTTCGGCACGCTCCTGCAGATCGACGCCCGCCTGAACCTCGGTTGTTCCGGCGGCGCGCTGCTCAATCTCCAGGGCGAATGCGTCGGCATCACGTCGTCGCTCGCCGCCCTCGAAGGGGGCGAGACGCCCGGCGGGTTCGCCATTCCGCTCGACGTCGGCATGATGCGCATCGTCGAGGTGCTCAAACGCGGCGAAGAGGTCGAGTACGGCTTTCTCGGCATCGGCTTGCCCAACCCCGAACAGATCCCCGCCGACTCCCGCGGCGTGCCGATCACCCGCGTCATTCCGGGATCCCCCGCCAAGCAAAGCGGACTCATCGGCCTCTCCGACCTCGATGCCACGGACGTGCTCTTGGCCGTCAATGGATTGAAGATCTACGAGGCCGACGATTTATTGGTGGCGCTCAGCTCTCATCTGGCAGGGGCGAAGGTTCGGCTCGACGTACGCAAGAGCGGCGGCGAAACCACGCAGGTCGACGTCCGGCTCGCCAAACTTTTGGTGCCGACGAAACGCATCGTGACGTCGCTGGGCAAGCGCCCCTTCGTCCGCGGCATTCGCGTCGACGACACGAGCTTGCTGGTGCAGGCACGCAGCGCCCGTAAGGAAATTCCCGAGGGCGTCCTCGTCAGCCAGGTCGATGCGAACTCGTCCATGGCCGCGAAGCTAGGCGGCGGCGAAGTGATCACCCACGTCAACGGCCGCAAGGTCACGCATCCCGCCGGGTTTTACGACGCCGTCGCCGAGGCCCAGGGACCGATCGAGTTGACGGTGCAGTATCTGAACTCGCCGAAGGCGGTTCAGGTGATGCTTCGATGAGGAAAGCCCAGGGATGGCTATCCCTGGGGAAGCGCCCGGGATCGTCATTTTCGGGATTGCGGAAGATTCATCACGATTGGGGCGTTTCCCCAGGGATCGTCATTTTCGGGATTGCGGAAAAGTCATCACGATTGGGGCGTTTCCCCAGGGATAGCCATCCCTGGGCTTTCGCGGAAGCTCCACGTCCATGCTCCTTCGCGTTTATGAGCGAGGATGTAGTACAACACGTTCACTTGATGCTTGCGATCCTCCACCGGCCCCACCTTGCAACGCACGGCCCACAGCTTGGCCGTCCATCCCTGGGCCTTGCCGAGGAAGGTCGCGTGCTTCGCTTGGCCGACCCAGAGCCGTGGAATGTTGCCGTCGGGCATCTTGGCCAGTAGATGCAGATGATTGGCGCTCATCCTCACGCACAAGACCTGCGCTCCGAGCGTTTGCAATTTATCGCGAATCGCAGCGCCGACGATCGGTCGCCATTCGGGTTGGAGCACGACCGGAGCTTGTTGGAGCAGATCGAGACTACGTTGGCGTTCGTGCTCGTGAAGTTGGGGAGGCGGAGGATTCTTGTAATCGCCCTCGACGTGTTCGCGATGATAGCGCGTGCGGAAAGCTCGTGCGTCGCCGTGGAGCCAGGATCCGTAGGTGTGGGCGATGATGTGGAACCAACGGTCCATGGGCACGCCTCTGCAGAATTTTCCTGCATTGTACGCGCGAAAGCCCAGGAATGGCTATCCCTGGGGAGCTGCCCCGATAGCGATTTTCTTGCGGTCATTCTGAAAAGGACGATTCCTGGCGTTTCCCCAGGGATAGCCATCCCTGGGCTTTCCTTGACTACACCGGTTCCTGCGCGAGCGCCTTGAGCGCCTCCTTGATGTTGCTGAGCTGCGGCACCGTGTTCTGCTCGTAGACCTGATTCAGCCCGATGCCCGGGACGTGTTTGCCCATCAGCGTTCGCGGCTTCGCGAGTAAATCGTAGAAATGCTCTTCGATCACGCGCCGCAAGAGATGCTCGCCGAAGTTGGTCACTTCCGTGTCTTCATTCACGATCAACACTCGACCCGTCTTCACCACGCTCTTGCTGATCGCGTCCCAGTCGTACGGGAAAATGCTGCGCAGGTCGAGCACGTCGAACGTCCAGCCGTGCTGCCGGCCCAGTTGATCCGCGGCCAACGCGCACAGCGGCAACGTGCGCCCGTAACTGATGACCGTGGCATGCGTCCCTTCGCGGACCAGCGACGCTTCGCCGATCGGCACGAAATATCCCTTGAGATCCGGCCAGCGCGGCGTCCAGTTGGTGCGGTCGCCGACCGGGGCGTCGATCATTTCCTTGAGTTCGTTCTCGTCCTCGGGTTCGCCGGGGAGCGGTTCGTCGCCTTTGAGCCTCAAGAGCGCCTTGGGGAGCAACACCATGACGGGGTTGGGATCTTCGATGGCCGAGAGCATGAGGCCGTAGGCGTCGAGCGGGTTGCTGGGCATGACGATCTTCCAGCCGGCAAGGCGCGAGGCCCAGCTTTCGAAGCTGTGCGAATGGTAGAGGGAGCCGCGGATGCCGGAACCGCTGGGGGTCATGAGGACCATGGGGAGATCGAAGTTGCCGGCGCCGGCCCAGTGTTGATTGCCGGCGACTTTGAGGAGGTCGATGGTGTTGAAGCCGTAGTCGCAGAACTGGATTTCGCAGACCGGTTTGCCGCCGGCGTAGGCGATGCCCATGGCGGCGCCGATAATGCCGCGCTCGTCGAGGGGCGTGTTCCACGCGGTGCGCAGGCCCTGGGTGGCGGTGAAGACGCCTCCCAACGGCGGGCCGACGTCTTCGCCGAAGATGTCGGTGACGCCCAGGTGTTCCTCGCCGTAGTGAAGGGCCATGCGGACGGCTTGCACGAGAGTGGCCATGGAGTTCCTTTCCGAAATCTGTTTTCGCCTATCGCGGCAGTCCCGTGTAATCCGTGGGATAAACGCGGTCGACGCTGCTCGGAGCGTAGGTGTGTTTCTCGACGTCCTCGGGCTTCGGCTTGGGTTCCTTCATCGCCTGGGCGACCGCCGCTTCGACGTCCATCTTGGCGTCGTCGTGGACGTGCTGCAACGTCGCCTCATCGGCTAATCCGGCGGCCAGGAGCTGCTGCTCGAAATTCGCCAGGCAGTCCGGGTCGTTGCTGCGCGGCGCTCCGCTCGAAGACGAATGGCCGTTGAGCCGGGAAACCAGGGCCTCGATCATGTAGGGCCGACGTTCGCGCCGGCAATAGCTGAGCCCACGCTGGACGGCAAACCAGGACGCAACGGGGTCGTTGCCGTCGACGACCTCGCCGGGGATGCCGAAGGCTTTGCCACGATCGATGACGTTGTGGCAGGAATGGACGGTGCTGTGCGCGGTGGAGATGCCCATGCCGTTGTTGGTGACGACCATAAGAACGGGGAGTTCGTTGCCGGGCCTTGTGGACCAGATGAGACAGGTGGCAAAGTCCCCCTCGGCGGTGCCGGCCTCGCCGCTGACGACGACCGTGACGCCGTCGCCGCCGTGACGTTTCTGGACATGCGCGGTGCCGGGAGCGATGGCGTGCTGAATGCCGATCACGGAGCTGACGGGGATGACGTTCCATTCCTTGCGGGCGAAGTGGGCGACGAAGTTTCGGCCCGCGGAGAAGGGATCGGTCGCGGTCATGGCCATTTGCCGGACGCCGTCGATCATGTCCATGCCCATGGCGAGCAGGATGGCGGAGCTGCGGTATTTGAGGTGGAGGTAGTCGTACGCGGGGCCCTGGCCCTTTTTCACTTGCATGCCCAGGGCGACGTTGAAAGCTTCTTCACCGGTACCGCCGATCCAGAAGTAACCTTCGCCGGACTTGCTCATCTTGATCATCCGCTCTTCCATGACCCGGGTGCGGACCATGAGGCGGTGCAGATCGAGACAGGTCTTGGCGGGGAGGTATTCGCCGTTGCGGTTGAGGCCCGGGGGCCGGACGCGCGGCTCGTTGGTTCTACGTGGAGCTTGCCTCATCCCGTCCCCTTGTTTGGCGAGGAGATTCAGGGTCTGGGGAAATCGCAACGCGGATCTCTCCGTTGGATCAGATGCCTTCATCGCCTCATTCCTTCCGTCCGGGCTGCGATGAGGAAGCGTCCATCCCCCAACGTAGCAATCCTCGGATACCGTCTAAAAACATTCCTCGTCAGGCTCGAGCCGCTGCGGGCCGGATAAAGCGTGGCTCTACCGTAAATTATTCGCTTCGGCCGGCCAAGCGGACCAAAACTTTTCGCAAAATCCGCTCGTCCGGAAGATCGCTGCGCCGCCACGATTCGAGTAACGCCTGGAACTCCGTATCGGGCTGTCGCCAAAGGGCCTGCAACCGATTTCTCACGAAAGTCTCAAGCTGCCCACGCATCTTGTGATACAACCCTTGCGACCCCGAGCGTGGCGGTTTGTTCAGCAAGTGTTGCCAAAGGTCGCCCAGCCCCTCCCTCTTATAACTGCTCACGCGAAAAACTAAAACCTGACTTTGCTTGCTCAGATCCAGCGACGCCCGAACCTGCGCCGCCGTCTTCTCGGCTCCGGGGAGGTCGGCCTTGTGCACGACGATCACGTCGGCGACCTCGAAGACGCCTGCCTTTTCCCACTGAAGGTCATCCCCTGCTTCAGGTTGCACCAAAAGGACGACCACGTCGGCGAGGACGCGGACCGCGACGTCGCTCTGCCCGGCGCCGACCGTTTCCAGGAAGATGAGGTCGAAACCGAATCGCCGCAGCGCTCCGATCATCAGTTCCAGATGCTCGGCAAGCGCCCCCTGTCCGCTGGCGGCGGCAAGGCTGCGAATGAAGACCCCGTCGTCGGCGCCGGCGTTCATGCGGAAACGATCGCCCAGCAGCGCGCCGCCGCTGATCGGGCTTTCCGGATCGCACGCCAAGATTGCGACTTTCTTCCCCTCCCTCCGCGCCAGTTCCAACAATTGCCCGACCAGCGAACTCTTCCCCACCCCGCCGCTGCCGGTGAAGGCGATCACGCGCACCGGCTGATCGCTCGGCTTGGCCAGGAAGTCGATCAGTTCGGGAGGATGTTTGCCCTGCGCAATGAAGGACAGGATCCGGGACAGCGCCTGGCGATCATGCTGCTCGAAGCGCGCGAACCACTCAGACATGGTGCGCCTCGCCCGGTTGGTTCAAGTAGGTGACGATCTCGTCCAGCGGCGTGCCGGGGCCGAACACCTTGGCAACGCCCGCGGCATGCAACTTCGCCACGTCGGCTTCCGGGATGATCCCCCCCACCAGGACGCGGACGTGATCCAGACCTGCCGAGCGCAGCAGGGCGACCAACTTGGGCACCAAGGTCATGTGGGCGCCGGAAAGTAGACTCAGCCCCAGCCAGTCGGCGTCTTCGTCGAGAACGGTGCGGACGACGGCCTCTGGCGTCTGCCAAAGCCCGGCGTAAATGACATGCATCCCCGCGTCGCGCAGCGCCCGGGCCACGACTTTGATGCCGCGGTCGTGACCGTCTAACCCGATTTTCGCCAGGACGATGCGGAGAGGCATGACTCGGCTCCCGGTGTGCGTTTCGCTTTCCTATTGTACGCCAAGATCGATCCGTTCAGCTGCGTTTCTTCGAGTAGACCGCTTCGAAGACCTTCACTTCCAAGCCGCCTCCCTCGGGTTGACGGTACATCTCCAGCGTCACCGATTGATCGTCTTTCCAGCGAATAACGTCCCGACAGCGGACCTTCTTCCCGTCCGCGCCTGCATCCAGTCCGCGAAATACCAGGACTTTCAGATCCTTGTCGTAAGTCCCTTCGGCGTAAAGCAGAGCGGAAGAGTCGGCGTCGATCCAGGTCTTGCTGTAATATCCGCCGACGGGATCGTAGCCGAGGAAGAAGCGCACGTCCTTGCCGGGGCCGGTGAGTTTCTCGCTGAGATATCGGCCCGACAGGATCATGGTGCGCTGCGAAACGCCGACGGTTTCGCTTGGCTCTTTGCCCGGAACGAACGTGCGCAGCGTGACGTCGTAGACGCCGACCAGCGCTTCGAGGAGCTTGTGTTCGGACTGCGGCACATTGGGATCGAACTTCTTGGCCGGCTCCGGTTGCGCGTGGAGCGAGAGCAGGCTGAAGCCCGTCAGCAGGGCGACTGAAAGATATCGATTCATCGGAATCTCCTATGCGAAAGCCCAGGGAGGGCTATCCCTGGGGATGCGCCAGGGAACGTCCTTTTTCCGCTCAGCGCCCTCTAATCTCGATTCGGGCGCTTCCCCAGGGACAGCCGTCTCTGGGCTTTCGAAGTCATAATTTCTTCCGCAGATAGCGAATCTCGAGCGTGCGCATCTCGGGTTGGTCCGGGAGCGTGACGTACTCCGTGAAGGTCTGTTCGTCGTCGCTGCGAATTTCGTAAACTTCTCGGCTCCGCGTCACCTTCTTGGTGTCGGGGTCGGTCGATTCGTGTAGGAAGACGATCGCTTTGAGGGCGGGATCGAACGTCCCGGCTGCGGTGTGGGCGTAGGTCGACTGATCGTTGATCGACACGGAGAGATACTTTTTCTTACGGATGTCGTAACCGAGCCAGACCTGGACGCGGGAGGCGAAGTTTTTGCCCTTGAGCTCGGACTCTTCCTGGAGAAAGAGTCCGCCCAGGAGCAGGGAGCGTTTCAGTGTGCCGGTGAGTTCGGCGACGAGTTTGCCGTCCTCGCCGAACTCTTTTTGGGTGAGGGAGAAATCGCCGACGAGAGGGGCGAGGCGCTGGTGTTCCGGACCAGGTTTGTCCTGGGCGGAAAGTGCGGGGGCGATAAGAAATAGGAGGATCCATCCGGAGGCGCGCATGTTATTTCCTTCGCGGGATCTGGCACGCGCCGCCATGGCACGGGATGAGGTTGTATCGGCGGCGCGCGATCCAGAGGTAAACCTTTTGTCCCAACCAGGGGACGCCCGGAATATACAGCAAGGGCAGGATCGGCCACAAGAGCGGCAGCTGCCAGGCGATCAGCCGAAACGCGCCGAACCCGTGATCGATGCGGGAGCCGGAGACGACGTGCATCTCCGCTTCGAGGCGTTCTTTGGGAATCGCCAACTCCTGGACCTTGGGATCGGCGGCTTCGCGAAAGTCGACGAACTCGAGGCGGCGCAACCAGTCGAGCCGGGTCAGATGTCGCCGGGACGCCTGACAAAGAGGGCATTGGCCATCGAAAAAGACGCGTGTGGTCATGATTCGTCTCCTTGGTTCATTGTAGGAAACCGTGATGCCGCACCAAAGTTCACGCCCCGCCGTCTTTCTCGATCGCGACGGCACCCTCATCGAAGACATCCCGTATCTGCACGAACCCCAAGGCGTGCGTCTGCTCCCCGGCGTCGCGGACGGCCTAAAACGTTTGCGTGCCGCGGGTTTCACGCTGGCGGTGGCCACGAACCAATCGGGCATCGCGCGCGGCTACTACGCCGAGGCGGATATGCACCGCGTCAACATGGAGATGCTGCGCCAGCTGCACCGGGAAGGGGTCGATCTCGACGGCGTCTATTTCGCGCCGCACCTGCCCGACGCGGATCACCCCGACCGTAAACCATCCCCGGGAATGCTGTTGCGTGCGGCTGACGAGCTGCGGCTGGATCTGGCGCGGTCGTGGATGGTCGGCGATCAGGTGACGGACCTGGAAGCGGGGCGTCGCGCCGGCTGTCGTGCGATTCTCGTATCTACGGGGCGCAAGAAACTCGACGATCCGGCCGCCGCGGCTCTATGGGGAACGGTTTGCGCTGATTTCGCGGCGGCGGCGAGGCGTATCCTGGAAAGCCCAGGGATGGCTATCCCTGGGGATTCGAATTCCCAGCGATAGCCATCCCCGGGCTTTGGTAGAAACGAAAAGACTCCTGCACCGGGGGAAGGTGCAGGAGTCTTCAGGGGGAAAAACGGGGAATATGGGGGAGATCAGACCCAAGGCCCACGGGGGATGGGCCTTGGGTCGCGGAACCTGGCAATATCCGACGAACGGAAGGGCCTGGGGGAAGGCCCGGCAATCCGGGGGTTCGTCGTTTAGTCCTTGCCGACATCTCTTATTGCATTCCCTGTGCCAATTCCTTCGACCAAATCGCCTGTGCTTCTGTAGTTTTGCTGCAAGTCATTATACACCAGATACTTAAGATATCCTCAAAACGACGCGACGTCCACGCCCGGATATTTCCGAGTCTGCGGGTCAGGGAAACATTTACAACGTCTCGTTGTAAATGTTTCCCTGACCCGCAGAAGTGCTGCCATAAGCTGCACAAGATTCGAAGTTTAAGGAATCCGCCGTGGTGCGAACTGGGGCGTGCGGGCTCGTTCAAGTTGGGGGATCTCGTGCCGGAATAACTGTTGCGACCGAAAAAAAACGGATTATTTGTCACACCTGATTTGACTGCTGCTCTGTCGCGAACTAGGTTTGATGCGTGAACGAAACAACGACGCCTTAAGCACTGAACGACAAGCTCTTGAGGCGAGTTCAACATCCTTGAAATGGCAACAATCGTCGCGAGGCGATGACGAAAAACCAAGGGCCCCACGATGGGTCGCCTGGTTGCCGAAGGAATGAATGCGGTTCCCGACCTTCAAGCCGAATTCATCTCCTCTTCCCCCCTCCTGATGTTGGAAATTAGTGGACTCCTTTACGGGAAGAAAGGGACAGATTATGCGCGGCTTCGAACAGTTTTTGATCGGTTTCTTGAAGAGTGAAGACGGCCCCACGGCTGTCGAGTATGCGGTCATGCTGGCCTTGATCATCGTCGTGTGCATCGCGGCGATCCAGACTCTCGGCACCAATAGCAGCAAGGTTTTTAGCAACGTGGCTCTGAACGGTGCTGCGAGCGGAACCAGTTCCTGAAACGTAACGCCCCATGGGGCCTGAATTCGCGGCGAAGGAGCCGCCCGGTAAAAGCACTCTGAAACACGTAACTTTTGTCTCGTCATCATTATTTTTCGAAAGGGTTCTCACATGAATCAGCTCCTCCAAACGGTCAAGAACTTCCTCGTGCGTGAAGACGGCCCCACCGCTGTCGAATACGCAGTCATGCTCGCCCTCATCATCGTCGTCTGCATCGCTGCGATCCAGACCCTGGGCACCAATGCCAGCAAGACCTTCACCACCGTCGGCGGCGTCATCGGCAGCACCTCCAGCTGAGGTCCGAACGCACGGCGAAGGGGCCGACAGTCAAAACTCGCAACCTAATACTTTTGCAACCATCACTTGAAAGGCATCCACACATGAATCAGCTCCTCCAAACGGTCAAGAACTTCCTCGTGCGTGAAGACGGCCCCACCGCTGTCGAATACGCGGTCATGCTCGCCCTCATCATCGTCGTCTGCATCGCTGCGATTCAGACCCTGGGCACCAATGCCAGCAAGACCTTCACCACGGTCGGCGGCGTCATCGGCAGCACCTCCAGCTGAACCAATGACTGTTAAGGCCTTCGAATCGTCAACGCCTCTTTTCACGCCTGTCTCCTTGTTGGGGATGGCGGCACAATTTCGGTCCTCGGCATGTTGCCAACGACCAAAAACTTCGGCAGGCGAACACCAGATAACTTGCCGAGGTCGCAGTAGCAGGGACACGGGTTACACACTAAGAAAGGACCCACTCACATGAATCAGCTCATTCAAACGGTCAAGAACTTCCTCGTGCGTGAAGACGGCCCGACGGCTGTCGAATACGCGGTCATGCTCGCCCTTATCATCGTCGTCTGCATTGCCGCGATCCAGACCCTGGGCACCAACGCCAGCAAAACCTTCACCACGGTCGGCGGCGTCATCGGCAGCACCTCCAGCTGAGCATCGAATCCTGCGGCTCAGGCCTCGGCCTGACCTGATACGAGCCGCGATGCTTCCCCAAGCCGCGCGGCTCGTATCCCCGCATTTTGAGCGGACCGTCGTCAACACCCCCTTATTTCCCCTCGGTTCTTGAACGTAAGGACTCCTTCCCATGAACTACTTCCTCAATCTCGACCATTGGCCCGTGGCATTCATTTGCGTCGGCATGATCGCCGCCGCCGTCATCGATTGGTGGAAATTCAAAGTCCCCAACCTGCTCACTTACCCCCTCATCTTCAGCGGTTGGGCGCTGGGCATCGCAAACAACTTCGGCCTGGACGCCGGGCACGGCGGCTTCGGAGCCGCGCTCGCCGGCACGTTCCTGGGCTTCGCCCTCCTACTTCCTATTTACGCCATCGGCGGGATGGGCGCGGGGGATGTCAAAATGACCATGGGCTTCGGCTCCTGGATCGGCGCCTTCTACGGCTTCGGCGACCCGAACGCCATGTGGATCATCGTCTACGCCTTCTGCGCCGGGACCATTGTCGGCGGTATCATCGCTCTCGCCATGATCCTCATCCGCGGGCAATTCCAAGACAACGCCAATCATATGCGCGACATCCTCGGCGATATGGTCAAGTCCAGCGGCGTGGGTGAGATCGCCGACAAAGCCCGAAACCGCCGACCCCGCTGGCACCGCCTCCCCTATGGCGTGCCCCTGTGCATCGGCTTTCTCGGCACTCTCTATTACATGTTCGAACTCGAACCGAACAAACCGCAACCCCGGGCCGGCGAAAATACCGCCCAGGTTGCTCGCTAAAGACACGTCTCCCTTCTTCGACTTTAAGGTGCTTCCATGAAACCAAAGACCGCTATCCTCCTGGTCGTCGCCGTCGTCTGCGGCCTCGGCGCCAGCTACATGACCAGCCAGCTCCTGGCCAACCGATCCGGCGACTCCGAAAAAGTTCAAATGGTCGTCGCCAAAAAGAACATCAACATGGGCGAGTCGATCAAGATCCCCGAGGCTTTGTTCGAGTTCAAATCGGTCACCAAGGGCGAACAGCATGTCAAGGCTTACGTCGTTGAAGATGGCGGCAACATGGACAAACTCAAGAACAAGATCCTCAAAAGGCCGCTGCGTGCCGGCGATTACATCAGCCTCGAGGAAGACACCTATGACCAGAAAGACCCCAACAGCGGCTTGCAAGTGACGCTGCCTCCGGACATGGTCGCGATCGGTATCCGCGTCACCAACGAATCGTCCGCCTCCGGCTTCGCCAATCTGCCCCTGTCGCGCGTCGACATCCATCACACTGTCCGTCGCGGCGACGACAAGTCGTCTTACTCGCACATTCTGCTGGAGAACGTGCTGGTGTTGGCGGCGGACCAAGGGTTGAACCGACCCGACGCCGGCGCCGCCATCTCCGCCAGTATCGTCACCGTCGCCCTGACTCGCGAGGACGCCCTGAAGGTCAACGTGGCTCGCGACATGGGATCTCTGAGCTTCGTCGTCCGCAAGTTCGGCGACAACTCCAAGGCCAATATCATGAAAGTCACCGTGGAGGACGTCAAGAACGGCACGTACGGCGGCGAAGCCAAGGACAAAGAACCAACCGATCCGCTGCTGGAACCGATGACGTCGCCGACGCAGGAGCCGCTGGCCGCCCTGCCGGGCTTTCCGAAGGAAGGCCCGATCGACGCGGAGCCGATGTTGGTGGTGAAGAAGGAAGAAGTAAAAATCGACACGAAGAAGCACATACTGAGAATTATCGAAGGCGACAAGGAACGAGCGGTGGAGTACAACCTGGACAAGAACGGCCAGGTGCCGGTCTCGCAAGTGACGAAGACGGAGTTGACGGAGCCGACGGAAGCATTGCCGACGCCGCCTCGTCCGACCGTGACGCCGCAAGGTCCGACGCCCGCGACGGCTCCGGAAATGCCGGAAAAGAAGAACAACTTTTAGCGAGACACAGAGTCGGTCGAGAAGAACGCCTCGGCGTCCGATCCGCAAGGATTCGGACGCCGAGGTTGTTTCTTTTGGGTGCGATCACTTCTTCTTCGGTTTATCGTCGAGATTCGCCTTCATGTCATCGGCGGTGACGACGGAGGGAACGCCGTCGGCGGGGACGGGGGCCTTGGCGGACCACAGAATGGCGTTGAGGATAAGTTTGCGTTGGCTGTCGTTGGCCCAGCCCTTGTGATAATGGCCGCCGGTGAAGCCGAAGCCGCGCCCGCCGTCTTCGCGTTCAACCGCCCAGGCGAGATGTTGGCGTTCCTTCTTGGCCATTGATGCGCGAACCGCGGGATTGCCGCTGTGGGGCCCGTCGCCGCGCTTCATGGTTCCTTCCGGCGGCAGATCGGTGAGGATCGGCGTCACGCCCTTCATTTCCAGGCGAAAACGCATGTGAAAGTACCACTCGTCGAGGCTCTGAAACGGCTTCACGCCGTTGCTGATTTCATGCTTGGGCAAATCGGTGATCTTCGCTTCCCAGTGGGGATTGACCGACCAGTGGGTTTCGAAGTAGCCCCCCAGCCAGTTGAGGAACTCGGCGCCCCCTTTGTCCTTGGGCACTTCGACGGCGTAATGCATGCAGACGTAGCCGCAGCCGCGTTTCATTTCCTTCTCGAGTTGCTTGAGGCGATCGGCCTGGATGGCGGGATGACCACCGCCGCCGTCGGCGTAAATGACGATGCTGTCGGCCTTGGCCAGGTCCTCGGCACTCGGCCATTGACCGTTGAAGTAGGGCCTGACTTCGATGTTCTTGGCGTTCTCCGCGAGGCATTTTTGCAAGAGTTTGATGCCGGCGTTGAACTCGTGATCGCCCGGGCCATGGCTCGGCCGACCTGCGACCATGACCACGACCTTCTTTTCCTGGGCAAGCGAAAACGACGCCGAGAGGGCGAGTGCGACGAGCAGATACAGACCGCGTTTCATGGAGATGTCCTTTCGAGGATTCGGGCGGGATGATCTTCTTGTAATCGATTTGGGGCGCGAATGCTAGTAACTTCAAGGATGCGCGATGCGACGTTCGTACGCGATCACGGCCTTCTCGACTTTTACGAGAAAAGTGCTGTATGCCCTTCGATCATGAATCGATTCGATGTCGTTGATGGATATCTTTTCGAGCCACGAGCACTGGACGAAACATTTTTGCGGCAGGCGTAACGACGGATGCACTTCAACCAGATCCTGTTTCTGAGCAATCGTCTGGTTGGTCGAGATGACCGCCACTCGAACTATCCCGCTGCCGGCGATCTCTTCCTGCTCGCTAAGAACCATTGCATAGTGCATGCCGGCGTCGTAAGCGCCGCTGGAGGACGAGAAATGCGCCCGGATGATGCTGCCTTTACCGAGAACTTTGGCGTTCACAATAGCCCCGGATGTTACCACAACTTCGGCTGGACTTCGTCATACCACGACTGCGGCGGCCTACTCGTTTCGAGAAGTTTGTCGAAACGCTCAGGGGAGATGTGGCATCGCTCGACTTCACGATCGACTTCGTACGCGTACTCGGCATCAGCGAAATAGCGAAGCGTCTCCGCGTCCATCACAAAGCTTTGGCCTTCCTTGAGGGCCATGTCGATCCCGTCCTTGGACGACGTCACCCGAACCACGCCAAGATCCAATTCGTGCGGTTCGAAACCAATACTCACATAATCCACAGTCCCTGAGTATCCGTCCTCAAACTTCAGAGACAATGCGCTCACCCCAGCGCGAACGCTGTGGATAAGACATTTTCCGTGATGCGGGGAGCCGTTCTGTTCTGGAACGGCGCTTGAGACAATTTCGCTAGTTTCGGCCATGGCAGATTTTCTCCGGTACGATCCATAGTACCAAGCGGCTCCAGATTGGAACAGCCGTTTGTCTTTGTTTCGCGCTCGCAGCGTCCCTGCGAGTGCCAAACGCATTCAAGGGTCTTTCCGAAAATTTGTCCCCGCGCCCCATGGGGGAACGCCAGCCGGGTCGTAAAATGCCAGGGTCGCGTGTCCGGCCGATTCTTTGAGATACCTCCGTGGATGAGCAACAACGGGGGCGCATTCGCGATGATCTGAAAGGATTCTTCAAAGGCCAACTCCGCTTTGACGATCTCGCCCGCGCCCTTTACAGTACCGACGCCAGCATCTTCCAGATCGAACCGCTGGGCGTCGCTTGCCCCGCGGACGAAGAGGACGTCGCCCTCTTGGTCCGCTACGCCTATGAACAACGTCTGCCCCTCATCGCCCGCGGCGCCGGCAGCGGCGTCGCCGGGCAAGCGCTCGGTTCCGGTCTCATCATCGATCTCAGTCAAAATCTCCGCCGCATCGACGACGCGGAGGGCGATACCGTCCGCGTCCAGCCGGGCGTTACGCTCGAGCGTCTGAACCAGCATCTCGCGCCGCGCGGACGCCGATTCGCCCCCGGTCCCGCCGCCAAAGCCGTCTGCACCCTCGGCGGCATGCTCGGCAACAACGCCTCCGGCTCACATGCTCTGCGCCACGGAACCACCGCGGACCACGTCGTCCGCCTGCGCACCGTCCTGGACAACGGCGACGTCGCCGACCTGAGCCGAGTCGCCTGGCCCCTGGCCGAAACGCCTGCCTCCAGCCATCTGCACGATCTCTTGCAAAGCCTCGGCGTTCTCCTTGAGGAAAATGCCGGGCTCATCGCACAGCATCCGCCGAGAACGCGGTTCGACCGGTGCGGGTATCGCCTCGATCGGATTCTCCAGGCCGGCGAACTCGATCTGCTGCCGCTCCTGGTCGGCTCGGAAGGAACGCTCGGCATCTTCACCGAGGCGACGCTCCGGACCGTGCCGTTGCCGGCGGATCGCGCCCTGGTGCTCCTGGGTTACGGCAAGATCGACCATGCGCTCGGCGGCCTGGCGCGGATTCTCGATGCTGACCCCGCCGCCTGCGAACTCATCGATCGGCGCATCCTCAGCCTGGTGCGCGGCAATGAAGCGGCGAATCTCATTCCCGCAAACGTCGAAGCAGTGCTGCTCGCCGAGTTCGAAAGCGCGGAGGTCGGCGCCGCCCAAAGCCAGGCCCGCGCCCTCCTGGAGACGCTCGCACACAAGAACGGAGCCGGCCTGCTCTGGACCAACCTGGCAGAGAACCTCCAGCAGCACCAGCGCTTCTGGAACCTGCGCGATCAGACGCTGCCCGGCTACTACGGGCAAAAGGGAGGCGCACAGCCGATCCCCTTCGCCGAAGACGTGGCCGTGCCGCTGCCGATGCTGTCGCGCTACCTGCGCGAGCTGCAGGAAATTCTCAAGGAATTCGACGCGACGGCTTCTTACCTGATTCACGCTGGCGCGGGGCAAGTCCACGCCCGCCCTTTTCTCGATCTGCACACGCCCGAGGGCGCCAGCAAAGTCTACCCGATCGCCGACCGCATCCATACCCTGGCGATCGCGCTGGGCGGAACGATCAGCACCCAGCATGCCGTCGGGCTGGCGCGGACTCCCTGGGTCTCCCGGCAGTGCGGTCCGGACCTTTATCCGCTCCTGCGCCAGGTCAAGCAGATCTTCGATCCGCACAACATCTTCAATCCCGGCAAGATCGTCGAACCCGACGGCAATCAGGCGCTTTGGCCCCTGCGCCGACCTGCGCGCAAGCCCCCGGAAGACCCCGAACTTCGCTGGCAGCCATTGCAACTCATCGCCGAGACGAACCACTGCAATGGCTGCGGCGTGTGCCGATCGCAAATGCCTGGCGTGCGCATGTGCCCGATCTTCCACGCCCAAGACGACGAACGCAACTCGCCTCGCGCCAAGGCGAATCTCTTACGACATTTGACTGCCGAAGATGCCGACCCCAAACGCCTCGGCTCGCGCGACGTCCGCCTTCTCGCCGACCGCTGCGTAAACTGCAAGATGTGCGCCAGCGAATGCCCCTCACGCGTCAACATCCCCAAGATGATGCTCGAACTCAAAGCCCAAAACGTCGCCGAGCACGGCCTCGACTGGAACGACTGGTTCTTCGCCCGACTGGAAAAATGGGTGCGCTGGGGCAGTTCCTTCCGCTTCCTCGCCAATACCACGCTGCGCAGCCCGGCCCTGCGTTGGCTCATGGCCCGCGCCTTCAATCTCAGCAGCCAGAGACGTCTGCCCCTCCTGGCGCGCCATACGTTCATGACCCTCGCCCAGCGCCGCGGCTGGACCAAGATGCCCGATTCGCAGAAGCCGAAAGTCGCCCTCTTCGTCGATCTCTTCGCCAACTATTTCGATCCGCAGATCCCCCTCGCCGCCGGCCTGGTCCTCGAACATCACGGTTACGACGTTCACGTCCCCCCCGGACAGCAAAGCTCCGGCATCGAGTGCCTGGTTCACGGCGACGCCGACGGCGCCCGCGATCTGGCGCGTCGAAACCTCCGCGTCTTCGCCGAACTCGCCCGTGCCGGCGTCCCCATCGTCTGCCTCGAACCGCACTCCGCGCTCGCCCTCCGCAGCGACTATCTCGACCTGATCGACGACTTCGACGCCCGCCTCGTCGCCGACCGTACCGTCGAGTTCACCACCTTCCTCTCAGAACTGAAGCGGCAGGGGAAATGGCGCAGCGACTTTCAAACGCTCGAACTCAGCGTCGGCCACCACGTGCCATGCCATTTGAAAGCCCTGAACGGCGGCATCCACGGGCCGGGCCTGCTCGCCGACATTCCAGGACTCAAGGTGACGACGCTCGACGTGAGCTGTTCCGGCATGGCCGGGACGTTCGGCATGCGTCGGGACAGTTACGAGACGTCCATCCAGGCGGGGGCGTTGATGCTGCAGGCGCTGGCGCAGCCGAGCTTGCAGTTCGGCGCGACGGAGTGCAGCAGCTGCCGCATCCAGATGGAGGACGCCGGGAGACGCCGAACGCTGCACCCGGCTCAGTACCTAGCCTGGGCGTACGGATTGTTACCGGAGGTGGCGGAGCGATTGCGCGAGCCGATTCGAAAGCGAGTGCTGGGATGAAAGTGCGTTTCTTTGCCCGGGCCCGCGAGCTGGCCGGGACCGATGCGGTCGATCTCGATCTGCCGAGCGCCACGCTGGCGGCCCTGCGTGCGGAATTGGCACGGCGCTATCCGGCGCTCGCGCCCTTGCTCGCACACTCGGCCCTTGCGGTCAATGGCGAGTACGGCGACGACGCGCAGGTCTTGACGGGCGCCGACGAAGTCGCGGTCCTGCCCCCCGTCAGCGGCGGATGAGACTACGGCTTCTCCTCGTCGCCGCCTTCGAGTTGCTTGAGCATGGCGGCCAGTTCGTCGTCCTCCTCCTCTTTCGCGGGCTCCTCGTCGCCGCCCCCTTCGAGCGACGCCAGCATGGCGGCCAACTCGTCGTCCATCGCGGGCTCTTCTTCCTTCGCTTCGCCCGTTGCAGGCGCCTCGTCGCCGCCCCCTTCGAGCGACGCCAGCATGGCCGCCAACTCGTCGTCCATCCCTTCCGACGCAGGTTCGGACTCGGCGGCGGGTTCCGCTGCGCCCCCTTCGAGCTGTGCCAGCATTGCCGCCAATTCGTCGTCGCCCCCCGACTCTTCCGCCGACGTCTCCGGTTCGTCCGCCGGCTCTTCATTCTTGGGTTTCGGGGCGGGCGCCTTGGCCGCCGACCGCGCCGCCTGCACTTCCGGCGGCGATTCCACGTCGCTCCCCATGCCGACGCTCACGCCCAACTTCGGCTTCGTCGACGCCCGCGGGATCCCCTTCAGCTCCTTCTGGCCCCAGCTCCCCAACAGATCGATGTGCGTCTGATCCTTGCCCGGCTTGCCCAGCGACAGGAAGCGGAAGAGCTGCATCGCATTCTGGCCCTTGACGCAGAGCAGGGCCATGATGCCTTGCTTGGTGAGGTGCTCGATCTGCGGGCGCGTGAGCCAGGTCTGGGCCAGGCTCACTTCCTGTTCGCCGTCGTCGGTGTAGACGTGCATGGCGAGGTTGGTGAGATCGACGTTGGCGCCCGGCTTGAACTCCCAGCTTTTCTTGGTGAACGAGATGCCCAGCAGCGCCGCCGGGCCGAGCGCGGCATTGGCCCAGAGGTAATGCTGCTTGTCGTCGAGCGTCTTGAACTCTTCGTACGAGAATTTATCAACCGGGCGGAAGTTGGCTCCATAGGGCGCCCGCAGCAAAAAGCCGGGCGTCGCCAGGCCCAGGAGCGGCGCCTCGGGGAGCTTGCGTAAGTCCTCCCAGCCGTCTTCGGGCACGTTGCTCTTGTCCCACACATTCCCTGCCACCCCGGCGAGAAACGGCGCCGCCGACTGCCGGGCGATCTTCGCCATTCGGCCCAGCGTCTGTGCGTCGGCTTCGTTCCGCTCGAACGTGTAGTTGCCTAGAAGGACGGCCCACGGCTGGCCTTCGTGCCCCTGCATCGCCTTCTCGATCAGCCAAAAGTAGATCGGCGACTGCGTCAGGTCGTCCTCCTCGTTCAGGGCGGCGGCGAACTCCTCCTGCGTCCAGTCGTAAAGAACCGCCTCGACGCCGTTCTCGGCCTTCCAGATGCGGCGCAGGAGCCAATCGAGCCCAAGCCAGTTCGCTTCGAGCCGTTTGAAATCGGGATGATGCAATAGATCGGACATGAACTTCGACTTCTTCTTGTCGTCGTCGAGTTCGTCGATTTCATCGAGGTGTTTGTACAGGGCGTCGGGATGGAAGTCGTCGAGGTTTTTGAACGTGAGTTCGAGTTTGTACTGGTTCCAGACGTCGAGGGTGAGGGCGACGCCCAGGGAGGCGAGGAAGTCGTCGAAGTTTTCGCGGTCGATCTTTTTGGGTTTGCGTTTGCGGAGGGCGTCGACGCTTTCGGTTTTGCCGCGGTTTTGGCGCCCGGTGAAATCCCCCAGGACGGCAACGCGGAAGGGCGTGCTCCAGTCGGGGGCTTCGGGGAGCGGGAGGGACGATTCGAGGAAACCGAAGGAGGGTGCCATGGACGACGCCTCAAGAAGGGGACGGAATCGATGGGGGAATTCTAGTTGATGATGACGGTGGGGCAACCGAGGACGATGGTTCCGCCATGCGCACAGGAATCGCCCAGGCGCGCCGCGGGTTTGCCGCCGATGAGCACCTTGGGGGAGCCCGCGATGATGGAATCGGGGGGCCCGACGCAGGTGCAGGAATCGCCCAGGCAGGCGGCGGGGAGTTTGCCGACCAGGACGGTCGGCGCTCCGGGGCCGATGATGGGGCCGCCGACGTGAGGCACGAGGGCGGTGACCATGGGGCAAACGTGCATATCGGTGAGGCGGGCGCCGGGGGGCATGTTACTTCTCCTTCCAGCGATTCTTGCCGGCGGCGACGTCGAAGCCGAGCGGGAAGAACGTCAGATATTGGGCCGGGGCTTTGAGTGCCCCCTGCATGAGGGCCGAGAGCGTGACGGAGTTGCCGACGGCATTGCCGGTGAGATGTTCGGCAGGGGGGACCGGGGCGAACTGCGCGGGGGTGAGGCTGCCGCCGGAAAAGAAGACGGCCATGCCAAGCAGCCCGGCGGGGTTGTTGAACTCGATCCCCTCCGCGAGTTTGAAGGCGAGTCGGCGTTGTTCGTCGCTCGGTTTGGCCGCCCATTTCTCGCACGCCTCGAGGGCTTGCGCGAGTGCGGGACGCGGCACGCCGTAGGCCAGGCGGGCGCACTGGCAGCCCCACCAGACGGCCTCGCGTTTGGGCATGGCATGGGCCATGAACAGCGCCGCGTCGGCGTAGTGTTTCTTGGCAATGAGGAGATCCAGGAACGGCCGGGGCGCCAGCGCGGGAGCGAGCAGCGCCTTGGCGGGATCCGTCAGCGGGATCGCCTTACTGAGATCGACGGCGGTCGGTGCGGGGGTGCTCATGAGGGGGTCGTCTTGGGGATAAAGGGTATCGTGTATCAAAAACATTAACCACAGAGACACAGAGAGCACAGAGGAAGACAAAAGAGAGTGAAGGGAAAGAAAGAGAAGAGAAGGGAACAGGATCGTAGTTTGTTTCTTTTTCCTCTTCTTCGGCTTTCTTCTCTCTGTGTCCTCTGTGCCTCTGTGGTTAAGTATTTGTTCTGCCCGTGGTAAAGGTTTATTCTAACCGATCATGATGGCGCCGCCCTTGATCGTGCACATGCCGTCGCCGGCGACGGTCGTCATCGGCGATTTGACGTCGGCCGTCGCCGAGCCTTCGACGGTGACCGCAATGCCCTTGATCGTGATGCCGGCCTGTTCGATGACGATGCTGTTGCCGCCGACCTTCAGCTCGATCTTCGTCGTGGCCTCGCACAGGATCGAGCCGGCGTCCGCTTTGACCGAGACGTCGCCGACCGCGACGGCGAGTGTGTACTTGCCCTGCGACACCGTCACCGCCCGGTCGCCCGTCTCCACGGTTAGCTTCGAATCCTTGTTGACCGTCATCACCTGGCTGCCCGCTTTCACCGCCAGCGTATCGTCGTTCTGGATGGTGTGTGTCCGGGCGCCCTTTTCCAGAGTCACCGTCTCGTCGCCGTCCTTGAGCGTCTCCGTCCGGGCGCCCTTCTCGAGGGTCAGCGTCTCGTTGCCCTCTTTCAGCGTTTCCGTTCGGCTCCCCTTTTCCATGGTGAAAGTGTCGTTCCCCTCCTTGAGGGTCGTTTCGCGGTTGCCCTTCTCGATGGTTCGCTTCTCGTCGCCTTCCTTGATCACCTTCGTGCGGTTATTCTTGATCTCAATGGTCTGATGTCGGCCCACCTTGAGATCGTCGTCATTCTCGACCACGCGGTGAAAGTCTTTCTGAGCGTGGAAGTAGATGTCTTCCGACTCTTTCTTGTCCTCGAAGCGGAGTTCGTTGAACATCTCCGCCGTCCCTTGCAGCGTGCTGCGCGACTTCATGCCGCTCTGCGTCTTGTTATCGGGGAGCGTGTACGGCGGCATGTTCGCTGCGTTGTAGACGCTGCCGACGATGATCGGCTGATCGGGATCGCCCTCCTCGAAGGCGACGATGACTTCCTGTCCGATGCGCGGGATGTGGATGATGCCCCACTGTTTGCCGGCCCAGAGGGTGCCGACGCGCATCCAGCAAGAGCTGTTGGCGTCGTTCTTGCCGAGGCGGTCCCAGTGGAACTGGACTTTGACTCGGCCATACTTGTCGGTGAAGATTTCTTCGCCCGCGGGTCCGACGACGAGAGCGGTCTGCGTTCCTTCGACGAGGGCCTTGGGAGTTTTGCGTTCGGGGCGGAAGGGGAGTTCCAGGGGCATGCAGACGAAGCGATTCTTGTAGGAATATTCGTCCTCGTCGCCGCGCGAGGTGTAGCTGCCGCCGAGGGAGGCGTCGTGCGACACGGTGCGCAGGACGTAGGAACCGTTGGCGTCGAAATGTTCGATGAGTTTGAACTTGTAGCCGGCGCAGAAGGCGCGGACGTCGCTTTCGCCGTCGATGGAGATGGCGGAGACCTGCTCGGCCTCGAGGCGGATGCCGACGGTGCGGTCGCCGTCGGTGCTGATGTTGCTGAGGTCGGCGGCCCGTACCGCGCCGCCGGGGTCGACGCCGTCGAATCGTTGTGCGAACCCGGAGGGGAAATTGTATAGCTCGAAAGTGTCGCTCTCGATGATCTTGAGCTTGTGCGAGACCGTGCCGACGGTGACCGGCGCGGTGATCTTCTTGGTGGCAGCTTGGGCAGCCTCGGGCTTCTCGAAGTGGAAGTCTCGTAGGGAAATTTTGCCCGAGCGGATTTCTTGATTCTTGACCCAGCGGTAGACGCGTTCGTCGGGCCGTTCGCCGCCGGCGAGCTCCTCGAATTTGACGTCGTCGCCGGTGCTGAGGTGCTTGGCCGGGACATTGGCGACGATCATCTGATGGCCGGTCTCGGAATGCTTGAAGAAGTAGTAGAGTCCCTCTTCTTCCATGAGCCGTTGCGCGAAGGCCAGGTCCGACTCGCGGTACTGCGTGCAGTAGTCGCGCGGCTTGAAGGCGCCGTCGATCTGGTAGGAGACGTCGAGCCCCACGAGGACTTTCTTGAGGATGTCGGGGACCGATTCCTGCTGGAAGACTCGACTCTGGACGTTTTTGCTGAGGAGCCAGGCCTTGGGGACGATGTCGGCGGAGAAGCGCATGAGGGTGTTCTTGCCCGCGGGGCCGTCGAATCGGCCCAGCTGCGAGAAGCGCTGGACGATGCCGTGAAAGTAGCGAGGCGTGCTGTCGGCATCGGGGGAGACCTTCACGGTGACGGCTTGGCCGATGATGTTTTCAAACTTGATGGTGTCGAAGTTGTCGACGGTCGCCAGGAGGACCATCTGGAAGCGAAAGAGTTCGGAGATCGCTTCGTTGCCGGTGAAGCGTTCCAGGAGCAGGATGTCCTTGCCGAGTGGCGTCGTGACCGAAAGCGGGCGGTTGTCTTGAGAGAATTTGGCCATGTCGTCGCGAACCCCTGCGAGAAGAAAGAGCGAGGCAACCGCAGCTATTATGGAAGGGTTGCCGAGGCGTTCCAATGGAAAAAGGCGGGCCGGGTCAAAATCCTTTCAGCACTGCGGAATTCGACGTTGGTAAGCCCAACGGGTGAGGTACTCCGAACCCTTGGGATCCAGCGACCTGCGCAGTTATCCCCGGGGTTCGGAGTACCTCACCCGCGGGGCTGTGCGCGAAACGAAATTCGAGAATCCGTTCTCCGCCCCTTGATGTTTCCCTGTCCCGAGCGAACAATTGCGCTGAGAGAATCCATCCCCACGTCTGATTCTCGGAATGCGATTTGCGATCTCTATCCCGTAGCGACGAATGACGGCTCCCCCAGCTTGCCCACGTAGTGCGGCCGGCACTCTCGATACCACCGAACGTCCCGGCGCGCGAGTTTGCCGACTTTGGCGAAGCACTCGGCCCCGGAAATAAGTACAATGAAGCGGAGCCTTTCAAGCCCCTTTCCAGCGCCCAGGGTACATTATGCTCACGCCTTCCCAACGTCCTACCCGCGAATGGCCGCTGCTCTTGCTCACCATCGCCCTCGTCGGCTTTATCTGCTTCCCTCTCTGGCAGCAATACTCGGGCGACAGCCTGGCCATGATCTCCAGCTGGGGCGTCGCCCGCTGGGGCAGGCTCCTGTTCGGCCCCGAACAAATCCTCAGCTACGTCTGTTTCGTCTGGGCGTTCTTCATCTTCTTGTGCCGGTATCTCGAAGTTCGAAGGCAACTTAAGGCCTTTCGGCTGAATCTGCTGCCGACCGACGAGGGCGCCCGCATCCTGCAGGAAGACGCCCGGCCCATTCAGCGGAAAGTCGACGCCATCTCCGCGTCTCACGGGCCCTTCATCCTCGCCAACATGATTCGCCAATCGCTCGCCAAGTTCGCCGTCTCGCGCAAGCCCGAGGACGTCGGCGCCACCGTGCAGATGCAGGCGGAAGTCGATCACGGCCGGCTCGTCGCCAGCATGGCGACCATGAACTACCTCGCCTGGGCCATCCCCGCCATCGGCTTCTTCGGCACCGTCCGGGGACTCGCCGGCAGCATGACCCTCGCCGGCTCCGGCGGCGATAGCCTGCGCGAAGCGACGCGCCATCTCGAGGTCGCCTTCGATTGCACCCTGGTCGCATTGGGCCTCAGCTTCCTCGTCATGTTCTTCATTCACACCATCCAGCGCGAGGAGGAAGCCCTGGTCATGGATTGTCAGCAGTGGTGCCTGGAGCACCTCGTCAACCGCATCTACGAACCCGAAACGATTACGGAACCGGCGACCTCTCCCGGTCCTCGGCCCGGCGAATACCCGCCCCCGCCTGGCGCCATCGCCGGCACTGTCGCCGAACGAGTAGCACACCGATGAGTTACTTGGGACTCGACCTCAACGCGACTGCCCTTCGCGCCGTTCGTGGCAACGAACGCGACTACCCCCTCGCCGTTTCGCTGGAAACCGAGAGCGTCGAACTCCCCATGGCCGTCCGGCTCGACAAACGGACGCTCCCCGTCGGCTCCGCCGCACGCAGCATCATTCGCTCGCTGCCGCACCTGGCGTGCAGCAATTTTCTGCCCCACCTCGGCGAGCAGGGCCCGCTCGCCAAGACCTGGCGCAACGGCCGATTGGCGATCGACGCCGACGCCGCGCTCGCATCGATTCTCGCCCACCTCAAGACCGTGGTCCGCAAGCCGCAGGGGATCGCCGCCGCCGTCCCCAGTTATATCTCGAATCACCAGCTGATGGTACTGCACAAGTTGTTCGCTCAGGCCAAGCTGCCGCTCGCGGGAACGCTCACCGCGCCGCTCTCCGCCGCCCTCCTGGCGTATGCCGAGCAGGCCTGGGAGCACTCCGCGCTCATCATCGACGTCGATCATCACGCCCTCACGCTCGCCTGGGTGAAGGCGACCGAGGGGAACGCGTACCTCATCGACCTCCGTCATCTCGTGCCGCTCAGCTTGCGGCACTGGAAAGAACGGCTCGTCAACGCCCTCGCCGACGATTGCGTCCGTCAGACCCGCAAAGACCCGCGCGACAACCCCGCCGCCGATCAGGCGCTCTACGAACAAGTCGACCGCGTTATGACCGGCATCAGCCAGGGACGCATGGTTCAGCTCGGCGTGCAGGGAAATCAGTGGTATCAGAATTTGCTCGTATCCCCCGAGAAGGCGCAAAACGCCTGTGCCGCGTTGTTGCGCACGCTGCGCGTCGAACTCGACCGCATGCTGCAGGACTTGCCGCTGTCAGAGTTGCCGACCTTCATCCTGACGTATCAAGCGAGCCTGCTTCCGGGCGTGGCGTCCCTGGCGCGCTACAAGTTTGCGGAGCGCGAGGCGACGCAAGCGCCGCCGCAAAGTTCGCAGCGCAAGAGCAAGCTCGCCACCAGCGAAGATTTCGGGCTCGAACTCTTCCTGGCCGGCGAACGCTCCGGTCCGCGCGTGGTGGCGCTCCCCCCCGACGCGCTGGCGCGCGGCGCCCATCTCATCGTCGGCATGTTCGCCGAGGGCGCCATCGAGACGCATCTGGACGCCGGCATCCCGCTGCCGTTCCCGCATGCGCCCGAGTTCGGTCCGGCCCGGCTCCACTTTCAGGGCCAGGATTTCTTCCTCTCCGATCCGCACATCGCCGTCGGTTCGCAGGTCGGCTGCCACATCCACTTCGAACCGCAGCACCACCCGCACGTCGACGCCCGGCACTGCGAACTCCATTTCGATCGGCAGCACTACGTCTTGTTCAACCGCAGCCCCGTCGGCACCCTCGTCAACGACAGCCGCGCCGACGCCCCGGTGATTCTGCAGGCCGGCGACCTGATCCGTCTGGGCGAGCGCGGGCCCACGTTACGCTTTCTCGGGCAGGGACGTCTCAGCGGTTGAAGTAGAGAAAACGGGTGCAGAAACGGTCGTGTAGTTGCGGCATTGCGGCCTGAGGGGCCGACTCTTATAGCCCAGGCCGTGAGGCCTGGGTAGAAGATCCAAGTAGGATCGACCCTGTAGGGGTCGCTCGACCGCACGCATCGTTTCGCGAGCGGCCCTTACAGGGCCGAAATACATACAATGTCCTACCCAGGCCTCACGGCCTGGGCTGTATGAGTCGGCCCTTCAGGCCGAAATTCGTTTAGGTCGAGGTCACGCCGAGTTTCGTCATCGGTTGTTGTTTGAGGTATTCCGATGAAAATCCAACATCGCACGCCTACTGTCTTCAGCATCTACATGGTCGACGTCATGTGCTGCGCCCTCGGTTGCGTCATCCTCCTCTGGCAGGTCAACCGCCAAAATTACGAGACCGAGCAGCAGGAGAGCGAACGCCAACGCATCGAGGCGCAGAATCAGACCCGCAAGCTCCTCGACGCCAACGTCACCATCACCTCGCTCGACGACGTCTCCAAGAGCCTGCTCGGCAAACTCAAACTTTCCGAGGACGGCCGAGTCAAGGTCGAGATTGAGCTGAGTAAGAAGGACGCCGCATTGGGTCAGCTCACCGTCGTCTCGCAGAAGGATCGCCAGGAACTCGAGGCCCTGCGCAAGACCCACGAGGACGCGCTGGCCGTGCTCGCCAATCTCAAGGTCGACGTCAAGCGATTAAGCGAGACGCAAACCAAACTCGAAGCGGAGAAGTCGGCCACCGAACTTTCGCTGGACGCCAAGATCAAGGCGCACAACGATCTGCTCAAGAAAATCGCGGCGACCGAAGGCGAAGTCGTCATCCTCAAGAAGAGCGTCGACGACAAACGGACCGAACTGACCGACGCCGAGAAGGTCTTCCGCGACAAGTTGACGAAGAAGGAACAGGAGCTGATCATCGCTCAGCTCGCCAACAAAGACCTGGTCGACGCTATCAAGAAAGCCAATCTCGAACTGCAGATTACCGAGACCAAGCTCACCGATCTGGAACTCGCTCGCAAGACGATCTCCGTCCTCAACGTGGAGAAGAGCCTGCTCCTCTCGCGCGTGCAGCAGGCCGAGAATCGCTTCGCCGGCGTCGCCCTCACTGGAAAAAACGTCGTCTTCCTCATCGACCTGTCCGGCAGCATGGGCATGATCTACGACGGCGTCTTCGACCCGGACAAATGGCCGCTCGTGTGCGACACGGTCGCCCATCTCATGGAGAGCATTCCGCTGAACAACTTCCAGATCATTCTCTTCAACGAGAAAATCGCATACCCGCTCGCCCGAAAAGGGCAGTTCCTCAAGTACGAAGGCAAGCAGCAGGCGACGGAGGTCGCCAAGATTCTCAAGAGCATCCGCCCCGCGGACGGCACCAACATGTACGACGCCTTCGAGGAAGCCTTTTCCTTCCGCGACCAGAACCTCGACACCATCTACGTCATTTCCGACGGCCTGCCGAATTCGAGCAAGAACCTCCCCTTGAGTCTGACCGGCCAGGCACGGACCAACTTCCTCACCAAGGAAATCCGCGACCGCTTCAAGACGACGTGGAATCGTCCCGGTCTGCCCAAGGTCCGCATCAACACCATCGGCTTCTTCTTCGAGAGCCCGGAACTCGGCGCCTTCCTGTGGGCGCTGTCCCGCGAGAACGACGGCGGCTTCGTCGGCATGAGCAAACCATAAGATTATTTCCGAGCCGGAAGCGTCAGCGACGACCGCTTCCCCTCGTCGCTGACGCTTCCGGCTCGGAAATAATCAGGAGACCCCGCCATGCCCGTCGCCGAGAACGACCTCTACCTCTCCGTCAAGACCCTGGGCGACCGCCTGCGGAACAAGCAACTCACCTCCGTCGAACTCACCGAGGCCTATCTCGACCGCCTGGAAAAGCTCGGCCCCAAGCTCGGCGCCGTCGTCACCGTCACGCGCGCGCTCGGCCTGGACCAGGCGCGCCGGGCGGACAAGGAAATCCAGGCGGGCAACTACCGCGGGCCGCTGCACGGCATCCCGTACGGCGTCAAAGACCTGGTGGCGACGCGCGGCATCCCGACCACCTGGGGAGCCGAGCCATATCGCCAGCAAATCTTCGACTACGACGGCGCGGTCGTCGTCAAACTGCGCGAGGCGGGGGCGGTGCTGATCGCCAAGCTCGCGATGGTCGAACTCGCGGGGGCGTTCGGCTACAACAGCGCCGACGCCAGCTTCACGGGCCCGGGCCGGACGCCTTGGAATCTCGATTACTGGTCCGGCGGCTCGTCGTCGGGCCCCGGCGCGGCCGCGGCCGCCGGGCTCGTGGGCTTCGCGATCGGTTCGGAGACGTCGGGTTCCATCATCACCCCGGCGGCGTTTTGCGGCAACTCCGCGCTGCGCCCGACCTACGGCCGAGTCAGTCGGCACGGCGCCATGGCCCTGTCGTGGACGCTCGACAAGCTTGGGCCCATGTGCCGCTCCGCGCAAGATTGCGGCCTGGTGCTCGCCGCCATCGCCGGCAAGGATGCGCGCGACCCGACCACGCAGAATAAGCCGTTCGCCTATCCCGAAGCCAGACCCGCGAAGTTCCGCGTCGGCGTCATCCGCGGCTGCACCACGGACATCCAGCCCGCGGTGCGCACCAACTTCGAGAACTCGCTCCAGGTGCTCGCCAAGTTCTGCGACATCGTCGAAAACGTCCCCTATCCCAACCTGCCGTTCGGCCCCGTGGTCGGGACCATCGTCAACGCCGAGGGCGCGAGCGCGCTGCGCACGCTCATCGAATCGGGGAAAATGAAAGAGCTGCGCACGCCCGAGATGCACTATTCCGGATACTCGGCGTCGATGGTGTTGGCGGTCGATTATTTGCAGGCGATGCGACAGCGCCGCAAGATGCGAGTTCGGCTCGAGGAGACGTATGCCGGATTCGACGCCCTGCTGGCGCCGTCGCGAACGACCGTGGCGTATCCCGCGACGGGAGATTGGACGGGCGTCTACAAGGAATACGCGTTCGGCCCGCCGATCATTCCCGCCGGGAACATCGCGGGGCAACCGGCCTTGTCGGTGCCGAACGGTTTCGGTCCGCATCGTCTGCCGACCGGCATCCAGTTCACCGGCAAATGCTGGAGCGAGCTACGGCTGCTTTCGCTCGCCCATGCCTATCAGCAAGCCACGGACTGGCACGAGCGCAAGCCGGCGCTGTAACTCCCCCCGAAAGCCCAGGGATGGCGATCCCTGGGGACGCGCCCCAATCAGTATCCCACGTTCCTACGCGGTGACGAAGCACTCGCGTCGTGGCGCTTCCCCAGGGATAGCCATCCCTGGGCTTTCGCCGGGAATCATTTCGTATGCCGAACGCGGCGGCGCAGCGACGTCAGCAGCGGATTCTCCGACAGGATCGTCGTGTTCTCCTGTTCCAGCACCGGCCCCAAACGCTCGACGTCGAGGTTGTCCGAACGCATCTGCACCTCGAGTCGCGCCTGGCCGGGCTTCTCGCGTGCCTGCACGAAGACGCGGAACTCGGCACGCTCCTTCGGCCCCAACTCCACGATCGGCTCGAAGTCGATCACCAGCTGATTCAGCTCCTCGCGCGTGTTCGCCTTCCAACCCTCCTTTGGGCCGGTCACGTTGATGAGCTGCAAGAGCGGCGAAATCTTGGCCGAGACGCGGACGTTGCGCATCGACTCGGCCCCCTGATTCACGACCACGATGGGATAGGTTGTTTTGCCGACTCCGACCATAATCGGATCGTCGCTGTCGACCATCTCCAGATGCAATCCCCCCTTGTTGGGCCCCTGGCCGAAACCGCCTTCCTGGAAGAAGACGTCGATCTTGAAGTTGAGCCGATCCTCGGCCGAGTTGTCCGCGGACACGCTCGCCGTCAAATCGAGCTGCAGTACCTGAATCGCGGTGAAGGGAATCGTGATCTTGCGGTCCTCGCCGGGCTTGAGAGTCCCCAGCGCCAGGCTGTAAATGAAATAGTCCTTTTTATTGAGGTTGTCCTGGAACCCGATCGGCGGCGGGCCTCCCAGGAGCTTCGTGTCGACCTTCAGATGCGTGGGGAATTTGAGCCCGAAGCGGACATTGTTCGCATCGACGAAGTTGTTGTTCTTGACGACGAACAGGAAACTCTCCGGCACGTTCACCTTGATCTTCTGCGGCCCAAAGACCTGCACCGAGACCGAGGGCTTGACGCCCGGCGGCGGCATGGGACCGATCGGCCCGCTGAAATCGGGGGGCGGCGGAATCGTCCCGGGAATGCTCGGCCCGATCACCGGACCGCTCGGCCCGTCGCGCGGCACGCCGATCACCTTCGTCGTGACGCATTGGCCATGCTCGTAGGCGACGCGCACGCAGCTCTTGACGTTCGCCACCGCCATCGGCATCACCGAAACCACGATGTCGGCGCAACCGTTGCCGGGGATCGTCTCCCAGTACCATTCGAGTTCCGGGAAGCGCTTCTGCGGCATGGGCGAGATGCGCAGGATCTTGAGGCTGGCGGGGAGCGATTCCTTGATGACGACGTGATGCGCGTCGGCGGGGGAATGATTCTCAATGCGGATGCGGTACTCCATTTCCTTGCCGGTCTCCCAGCACGCGGGCGCCTTCACCTTGACCTTGATGATTGGCACGGGCATGTCAGGAATCTCGGCCCAATCCGAATGTTGGAATGCAGGGGGCTGCACGGGCCGGGGCTGGTTCTCGCACAGGGGACAATCGGGATTGCCGAAGGTCCGGTCTCCCGGGAGCACGCAGAGCAAGACGCCGCACAGGCCGCTGAGAAGGGCTGTCCACTTCGTTTTCATACCAATAGATCCCTGACGTTTCGCGGAGAAACGCGTCTGGGTGAGTCGGCACAACGGGCTGGAAACGTCGTCCGTCTCAGGGGAGTTCGCTCGCCTTTTGAGAAACTGGGAAAGATGTTCCGAGCGAACCGTTTGCACCATTCTCTCTCACGACGTGAACAATGTCTGGAGCAAAAGCATAAAAAGCGAGGCCGACCGGAACTCGCCGACCCGCACAATCGGCACGCCTGCTACAATACCCCCATGAAATTCCGCTTCGAGCTGATAAAGACTGATGGCAAGGCCCGTCGCGGCCGACTGCACACGGCGCACGGGTCCGTCGAAACCCCCGTGTTCATGGCCGTCGGCACCCAGGCGACCGTCAAGGGCCTCACGCCCGAGCAACTCCACGCCATCGGCACGCCCATTCTTTTGGGCAACACTTACCATCTGGCGCTGAGGCCCGGCGACGACGTCATCGCGGAGCTGGGCGGGTTGCACCGGTTCATGAACTGGGATCGGCCGATCCTCACCGATTCGGGGGGCTACCAGGTTTTCAGCCTGGCCGCCAATTTGAAGATCGACGACCGGGCCGCGGTCTTTCGATCGCACCTGGATGGTTCGCCGCTTGAGTTGACGCCCGAACGCGCGGTGCAGATTCAGGAGAATCTCGGCTCGGACATCGCGATGTGCCTGGACGAATGCCCCCCGGCGGATGCGTCGCCAAGCGAAGCGCGCTCGGCAGTGCGGCGTACGCTGCACTGGGCGGAACGCTGTCGCGCGGTCCATCGCCGCGCGGATCAGGCGCTGTTCGCGATCGTTCAGGGGGGGCTCGACGTTGCGCTGCGTGCGGAATGTGCGAACGCCCTGACGGCGCTGGATTTTCCGGGGTACGCGCTGGGGGGCTTCAGCGTCGGCGAAACGACGGAGCAGATGGTCGCCGCCCTGGGCCCGACCGCGGATCTCCTGCCGGCGCACAAGCCGAGATATCTGATGGGCGTGGGCAGGCCGATCGACCTCGTGCAGGCGGTCGCCCGCGGCGTCGATATGTTCGACTGCGTGCTGCCGACGCGCAACGGCCGCAACGCCTCGGCGTTCACGTCGCAGGGGCCGCTCAAGCTACGCAATTCGCAGTACAAACGCGACCCGGGCCCGCTCGACCCGGCCTGCGCCTGTTCGACGTGTACCCAGTATTCGCGGGCGTACCTGCACCATCTCTTCATGGCCGAGGAGATGCTGGGTGCGACGCTGCTGACGCTGCACAATTTATCCTACTATCAAAACCTTATGTGCACGATGCGCGCGGCGATCGAGGCGAACGCATTCGCCGAGTTTTACGAGAGATTTATAGGTTAGCGGCAGGCCGAACTCAAGAACGCCTCACTTCGAGCCACAGAACGGCCGACCGTTGAACTTGGCCTGGCCCAATGTGAAAAGTGACGCTTGTCCGATCAAGATCGAAACGGGATGTCCGAACCCGGATGGCGCCGCAAGAATCCTTTGTAACGCGTTCCCTGGTGCGTGAGCGTCCCTTCGTCCCCTTCCGCTATCATCCCAATCTCGTTGCTGGGGATTTGCAGTTCCAGGCGATGGCCGGTGGCAAATTCGAAGGTCGCAAAGTAGCGTGTCCCGGCCCTCATGTTGCCTCCGCCGTGCGTCTGCGCCCGCTTGGCGATCACGCGGACGTCGGCGCCCACGATCGGCATCTGGTTGTTGCGATGCCACTCCGCGATTCCCTGGCTCGCCAAGAGGACGAAGATCACCACGATGAACACGGGGATCAGGCAAAAACAACCCGCAAACGCGGAGGTGAACAAGGACTCCATCACGCAGTCTCCATGACGACGCGGAAGCCGACGTCGGGGAAGGCCAGGTCGGGGACCAGGGCATGTCGGCAGGCGGCGCGGCAGGAATAATCGGGATTGCGGTATGAGCCGCCGCGCACGACGCGGAACGTGCCGGTAATCGGCCCGGTCGGATCCGTCTTCGAGCTGTGGCGGTAGTAGAGCGGATCGAACCAGTCGTGGCACCATTCCCAGACGTTGCCGTGCATGTCGGCGAGTCCGAAGGCGTTGGGGGGATAGGCGCCGACGGGGGTGGTCGCGAGCACAGCGCCGCGCCTGGCGGCGAAGTTCGCCTGCTTGACGTCGAGCGAAAATCCCGCCGCGAAGGGCGCCAGCGACCCGCCGCGACAGGCGTACTCCCACTCGGCTTCCGTGGGCAATCGGTAGCGCCGGCCCTTCTCTTCGGGCCGTTGCGTGAGGCGCTGGCAAAAGAGCAGGGCGTCGTGCCAGGTAACATCGACCACGGGATGATTCGCCTCGCGCGCGGGCCGATTCATGACGCGGGCGAACTCCTCCTGCGTCACCGGATGAACGCCCAGGTGCACCGCATGGATCTGCACGAGATGGCGCGGGCCTTCGTTGTCGCGTCGGCCGAACTCCTCCGCGGGCGAACCGCACCAGAATTTCCCCGACGGGACGAGTACGAGCGGCATGCCGATCGAGTTGACGATCGGCGGTTCGGGAATCTTGGGGGGACCGGACGCGAGGAGCGTGACGAGCGGCGTATTCCGCGCGGGGATGGTGATGCGCGTCATCGCCTCGGCCAGGGCGTTGCCGTCGGCGGGGCGCTGCCCGGGATCGTCGTCGAAACAGCTCTCCAGGAGTTCGAGGAGCGCCTGGCGCATGCCGCGCGCGACGAGCGGTTTGCGCCACGACGCGCCGCCGGGCCGGGACCGGGTCATGTCGGCCATCAGCAGCTGGAACCACAGGACGCCGAGCGCGAAGACGTCGTCCTGCGGCTGCGCCGCTTGGCCGCGAAGTTGCTCGGGGGACGCATAGGGATCGAACGCCTTGCCCGCCGAGATGCGGCCGCAGTAGGGTCCGAGCCCGAGGTTGGCGAGCAGACATTGCCAATCCTGCACGGGATCGGGGAGAATGAGGATATTTTGCGGCCTCAGGTTGCGATGGACGATGGCCGGGCGCAGGTCGTGCAGTTGGCCCAGCGCCAGGGCGATCTGCGAGACGAGATCGGCGACGTGCCAGGGATCGGGCATGATTTGCTGATCGCGCCAGTCCTCGACGAGCCGCTCGAGCGTGGCCGCCTCGACGTAGCCGTACTGAACGCAGTAGGGTTCCGCCTGATCGTGAACTTTCAGGAGCGGCACGACGCCCGGCATCGGCCCGCGCTTGAGGATCTGCTCCAGAAGACTCGCGCCCGCGCCTTGCAGATGCCGAACGGCTTCGCGCTGATGAAAGAAGTGCAGCCAGGCGGGCGGGTCGCCTTCCTGCTTCAAACTTCGGCCCTTCCACGTCTCGCTGTACGTCCCTTCTTCGAGCAGCTCTTCGAGTTCCCATTCGCCGACCGCCCAGGGGCGATCCCCCGGTTGAAACCGCGCCAGCCGAGGCGGCAGGATCGTCAGCAAATCGCTCGGCTCCGCCAGGCTCAGCGAAATCGGAAACGTGAGTCCCTGCGGCTGGCTGGGCCGACGAAATCGGCGCCGAATCGAGCTGGGCACGAGATGCAGATACGAGCTGAGCATGAGGGCCAACTCGTTGTACGATTTGAGTCCGAGACTCCGTTCGACGGATTCGATGGTTTTATCGAGTTCGGCGTACTTGGCCTGGGCAAGCGTTTCGAGATGGGCCTTCTTGAGGTCGGAATCGGGGACGCACTGGTTCCAGCGTTTCCAGATCTCATCCGCCATGGCGGGCGTGAGCCGAATCGTGACGTCGCTGAGCACGCTGTCCTGGCTGCTCTCGAGCACCGTTTGGCCGACGATTTTAAGGAAGTCAAAAGGGAGCATCAGAAGCGTCCGGAGCGCGGTCGAAGTCGGGGAAAAAAACAGCCACAGAGAGCACAGAGGACTCACTGGCTATCCGGAATAAATCCTATACGCAATGCGCACGAAGTGCGCTTTCGGTGGTTGTCCTGGAAAAAATTCCGGCATCCATGACCGATGTCTTGGCACGTGCTTGTGCTTCCTGCTTGGATCCTCATTGATT
>JBBQPM010000015.1:0-60866 GCA_038217425.1 Gemmatales bacterium | reverse complement strand
GGCCTGATTTCCGAGACGGCGACGATCTCGGTGAACTCGGGATTGTGCTCGCTCATGAGCACGCCCCCTTCGTCCCCGGCGCCGATCAAGCCAACCTTCACGGGACGCGTCGGCTTGCCGAACTTGTGGTAGCCGAAATACGCGGCGGCGGTGAGCGGCAACGCCGCCCCGAAGCCGATCAGCCCCTTCATGAAATCGCGCCGCGTCGGGTTCGGCGTTTCCGTATCCGCCCCTGCCATCTTGCCGATGGCGCGGTGGAAGTTCTTGTTCCCGATCTCGCGCTGTTCCGGAGTCATATCCAGAGCCATGGTTTGCTCCCTATGCTAAATTACTCGTGGCAGGTGTTTTACGCGAAGGCGAACAGCAACAACGCAAGAGACCGTCGAGACCCAACCACTTCCCCGTCGGCAGCGACGCCAACGCCAGCAGCGCAAACATCTCGATGATATTCTTGTTGATGAACAGGTAATGCCCCTCGGCCTTGGGATTTTCAGGATACCACGGCAGCGCTGGCATCGCCAGGTAGAACGACAGCACCAGCCCCGCGCCGGCGAGGGCCGAGAGACGCGAGAATAGCCCCAGCAGCAAGCAGCCGCCGATGCCGATCAGGCTGTACGTCACCAGACGATTGGCCCAGTCGAGCGTATTCCATTGAGCCAGTGGCGTGGGAATCGGATCGCGGAGGGGGGGCCGAGTTTTCTGCGTCGCGCTCAAGATGCTCTTGGCGGGCACGACGGGATCGAGCGCGGTGAGGGTCCAGACTTCTTTCTTTTCGTCGGTTCCGGGCTTGGTCGCGGACTTGGCCGGCTTCTTGTCCAGACGCTGTTTCAACTCCTCCGCTTGCAGCAGCAGGCTCTCTTTGTAAAACGCGATCTGCTCGTCGAGATCCCTCTTGATATCGCTACGGGTCTTGTTTGCGGCATTCTTCGCAGATAAATAGGTCGCCCATTTCTCCGCTTGCTCCGCGTCCATCTGTTCGTCCTGAATCGACCGCAGCAGCGCTTCCGCCTTGTCGAGATTCACAAACCGCTCCGCCAGCGTCAGATCCTGCCTGGCGTTTAATGTCGGTATGATCGAGTAAACCGTCGCGCTCATCTTGCTCGACTTGAGCCAATCGACCATCGACTTTTGCAACAACTCCGCATTGGTCTGCACCAGCTTTTTTTGTTCTTCGTCCAACTCGTAGTGAGCCGCGAGCGCTTCCCGATAGCGATCCAACTCGCCCTGCAGCGCCGGTGCGAGTTTATCGTTGGGCGTGCTGGTCCGTTCGCGGAGGGAATCGCCGGCAAGTCGGCGGAACGCAGGCGCCAACGGGCCGACCGCTTCGCGCAGATAAACCTCGGCCGACCAGCTGGGATTTTGCAGTTTGTCCATGCCTTCGATGAGAAAATGCCAACCGATGACCAGACGCAGCGCGATGAGAAAAAGCCGACTGGGCACGTTGAGGCTATGTACCGGCGTCGGTCGCTTGCTAGCCTGCAGGAACGCCCACGCGAGGAGAATAATGCCGACGGCAAGGAAACCGAGGGGAATCCAGAGGTTTAGCATGGCGCGTCCGGAGAGAACCTGAATGTTGCGAAATCTACATCTATGATAGCGACCTTCGGGAGCGGAGGGTAGACGCTCGGCGAGCAGAAAAAGGCCGCGAACTCCTTGTCAATCTGCCGAGAACAACGTATCGTTTCAGGGAACGAAGACTTGGAAGCTCCCATGCCCGCGCCGCACGCACCACTGACCCATAACACGCGAAACGCCCGTTTCGGCTGGGTTCGCGCTGCTGCTGCTGCCGTTGCTCATGCTGCGGGCTGACCGGGGTTTCGCCGACGCGAGTTTGACACCCTGGGACGCTCCCAGGGTTTTTTTTTGGACCGAACCTGAACGAGATTGCCATGACGAAATCTTTGCCGTTATCGCAGCGCGCCCAGCGGACCGAGGAGCAGCCGATCAGCTACTTCATCCGCGAAGCCTTCGAGAATCCGCGTCTGATCAGCCTGGCCGCGGGACTCGTCGACGCCGAGTCGCTGCCAACGGAGGAGGTCCGCACCGTGGCCGAATCGATCTTCGCAGACCCCGCCTCGGCCCGCGCCGCGATGCAGTACGGCGCCACCCAGGGCTATGCGCCGCTCCGCGCGAAAATCCTCGATCACGTCCTCGCGCTCGACAGCGTGCATGCCAAAGACCTGAATCTCTCCGCCGACGACGTCGTCGTCACTACCGGTTCGCAGCAACTCCTTTACCTCGTCGGCGAAGTGCTCATCGACCCGGGCGATATCGTCATCACGGAGGCGCCCTCGTACTTCGTCTATCAAGGCGCCCTCGCCAGTTTCGGCGCCCGCACCCTGCAGATTCCCATGGACGACGAAGGCATGCAGACCGACGCCCTCGAAGAATTACTCGTCCAGCTCGAACGGACCGGCGAGCTCGCGCGCGTCAAAATGATCTACACGGTCGACTACTTCCAAAACCCGACCGGACTCACGCTCTCACTCCCCCGGCGCCGACATCTCATGGAACTCGTCCGCCGCTTCAGCAAGAAGCAGCGCATCATGATCCTGGAAGATGCCGCCTACCGCGAACTCCGCTTCGACGGGCCCGATGTGCCGAGCATCAAGAGCCTCGACCCTCAGAACGAATACGTGATTCTTGGTATGACGTTCTCGAAACCGTTCGCCCCGGGACTCAAGACCGGCTACGGCGTGATGCCGCCGGAGCTGCGGGAAAGTTTGCTGCGGTTCAAGGGGAACCACGACTTCGGCTCGAGCAATCTCAACCAGCACATTCTGGACCGCATGATGTCGACGGGAGCGTACCAGCGTCAGGGCGACCGCCTCCGGCAAGTTTACCGCGCGAAGCGCGACGCGATGCTGGCCGCCCTGGCCGCGGAGTTCCCGCCGATCTCCGGCGTCACCTGGACGAAACCCGACGGCGGCCTGTACGTCTGGTGGTCGGCGCCGCGCGACATGCAGACGGGGTTTGGGAGTCCGCTAATCCAGGCCGGACTGGACGAAGGCGTGCTCTACATCCCCGGCGAACTCTGTTACGAGAAAACGCCCGACGTGCCGACCCACGAAGCGCGGCTCTGCTTCGGCGTGGCCACGCCCGCACAAATCGGCGAAGCGATCCGACGCCTGGCCCGCGCCGCCCGCGCCGTCGGCCTGCCGCGCCTCGGCATGAAGGCATTTGCAGGATGCCGCGGGTAAGAGAGTCTCGGGCGTTACGCGCAAATAGTCGCTCGACTGACAGGGATCTGTCAGAGCCCGCAGCGCAAGCAAGGATCAAATTTCGTCCTTGCTTGCGCTGCGGGCTCGCGAACGATAATTTACGCCAGAATTCTTACCGCACTTGCCTCGTTTGACGCTTGTGACGATTATTCCGAACTTGCGCTCAATTCCCGACCTGACGATTGCCGAAGAAGAGAGCGACTCGCGCATTTACTTCGCAATTAAGGAGAACGGGATGGCGATGGTTCCTTTAAAGAAAGGTCTTTGGGCGGCGTGCCTCTTGGCCCTGGGCGGCGCAAGCTCCGCCTCGGCCCAAAGCCCCACCCCCAGCGACCTCTTGAAATATCAGCCCAAACAAAAAGACGTCACGCTCTCGACGCCCGCGGCCAACGACATCGCTGTCTGCAGCGTCGAAAAGCTCCCCAACGGCTATCTCCTCGTCGACGCCCGAAAACAACCGCTCCGCAAACTCTTTAGCACCAACGGCCGAAGCATCAACGTCTACTCCTACTTCAGGGACGGCGTCGAAGTCTATCGCGAAACCGCCTCGGCTGAGAAGATCGACCAATTCCGCTGGCTCGGTTCCGCCGGGTCCAAAATGGGCGTCGATAACGACGGCGACGGCACGATCGATTCCTGGCGCATCATCTCGCCGGAAGAGGTCGGCTACGAAGCCTTCCAGGCGCTGAAGACCGGCAACTTCGCCCGCATGCAAGCGCTGCTCATCGACGCCAAGGAGTTGGCCGCCCTCCGCCTCCCCGCGGACGAAACCCAGGCGATCACCGCCCGGTTGCAGAAAGCGCCCAAGACCTTCAGCGACGTCGCGGCGGCGAAGAAGCTCTCGGCTTCCGAGTACCTGCAGTTCAGCTCGTCGACGCCCAACGAAGCCGCCGGCGCCAGCCTGTACCTCGCCGACATGCTCGGCTCCGCGGCCGACGTCGCCAAGCTGCATCAGCGCTCGATCGTCGTCAAGAACGCCGTCGGCAACGAATTCCTGCAGATGGCCGACATGATCCTCGTCGGCCAAGCGTGGCGGCTCACCGGCATCCCCGGCGATGACGTGGCGCCCGCCCAGGTCGCGGTCGGCGGCAACGAAACCGGCGGCATGCCCCAGGAAAAAGATCCCTTCGTGCTCGACAAGCTCAAGGAACTCGGCAAGGTCGACGCCGCCCACGCCGGAGTGAAACAAACCGAGCCCCCGTATGCCGGGTACATGGCTCAACGGGTTGCGATCATCCAGGAGATCCTCCCCAAGTCGGTTAATCGCGAGATGTGGTACAAGCAAATCTGCGACAACCTGAGCGGCGCCTACCTCGCCCAGGATAACACCGCTCTTGTCAAGCTCGAGGAGATGCACAAGCAGTTCGCACAGGCGAACATCGCGAACCTGGCCGCTTACACCAAGTATCGCCTCATCGTGGCCAAGTACACCCGCGACGTCGCCGGGCCCACGGGCCCCAAGGCCCAGGAGACCTATCAGGCCGACCTCGCCGACTTCGTCAAAACCTACGCCAAGAGCGAAGACGCTCCCTACGCGCTCTACCAACTCGCCCTGAGCAGCGAGTTCACCGGGAAGGACGAGGAAGGCAAGCGCTGGTACCGCCAGCTCTACACGAACTTCCCGACGCACCTGCATGCCGAGGACGCGAAGGGTTCCGAGCGCCGGCTCGATCTCATGGGCAAGCAGATCGAACTTGCAGGCACGGAGTTGGGGACGAGCCAATCCTTTGACATCAAGAGTCGGCAAGGCAAGATCGTCATCGTCTACTACTGGGCGAGCTACGCGAACATTTGCGTCGGCGATTTCGCCCGGATGAAGAAGCTGCTGTCGGAGCATGGTTCCGACGTGGCGCTCGTGACGGTCAGCCTGGACGACAGCCCGGCGGAGGCGTCGAAGTTTTTGCAGTCGGTCGACGTGACCGGCACGCACCTGTACCAGCCGGCGCCGGCGGGTCAGGGGGGCATGAAGAGTCCGCTGGCGGTGACCTACGGCATCAATGGTATTCCGCAGATGTTCGTGGTCGGCCGCGACGGCCGGGTGGTGAACAACCGGGCCCAGGTGGGCGATCTCGAAAACGAGATCAAGAAAGCCAAGTAGGACGTCCTGTCTGCACCGCAGCGAGCGGCGATGGCGAGCAGCGTGGGGCCCCACGATGTTCAACACTCGCCGCTCGCTGTTTTTTGGCCATAATGAGGGAAAGGAATTTAGGAAGCCACAGAGATCACAGAGGACACAGAGGAAAAAAGAGCGGAGAGACGTCGTCGCTCCTGCATTTCTTTCTCTGCGTCCTCTGTGCTCTCTGTGGCGAATCGTTTTCGCTTCCAGGAATGCACATGCTCACCTTGAAACTCCCCGACGGATCGGCCCGCGAGTACCCCGCCGGGACCACCGGCAAGCAGATCGCCGAATCGATCGGCAAACGCCTCGCCAAGGACGCCGTTGCCGCCAAGGTCGACGGCAACGTCGTCGATCTCACGGCCGAACTCGACGGCGAGCACAGCTTCCAGATCCTCACCGAAAAGGACGCCGAGGCGCTCGAGGTGCTCCGGCACAGTTCCGCGCACATCATGGCCCGCGCCGTCGTGAGACTTTTTCCCGGCGTTCAACTCGCGTTCGGCCCGCCGCTCGAAACCGGCTTCTACTACGACATCCATTCGCCGACGCCGATCCGCGAGGAAGATTTCCCGCGCATCGAAGAGGAGATGAAGAAGATCATCGCCCTCGCCGAGCCGTTCGAACGCTTTGAGCGTTCCGTCGACGAAGGACGCGAACTGGTGCGCGACATGAAGCAGGACTTCAAGGTCGAGCACATTGACGACGACCTCAAGAAGTATCCGAGCTTAAGCTTCTATCGGCAGGGGGAGTTCATCGACCTGTGCCGTGGGCCGCACATTCCGCACGCGGGCCGAGTCGGCGCCTTCAAGCTCATGAGCATCGCCGGGGCGTACTGGAAGAACGATTCGACGCGCCCGCAACTTCAGCGGCTGTACGCCACCGCGTTCTTCAATCAGAAGGATCTCGACGCGTACTTGAAGCTGATCGAAGAGGCGAAGAAACGGGATCATCGCACGCTCGGCAAGCAGCTCAAGCTCTTCACCATCAGCCCGCTCGTCGGCAGCGGCTTGATTCTGTGGATGCCCAAGGGAGCAGTCGTCCGCGGCATCCTCGAGAGTTTCATCAAGGACGAACTGATCAAGCTCGGCTACACCCCGGTCTACACGCCGCACATCGGCCGACTGGAGCTGTACCGCATCAGCGGCCACTTCCCGTACTACCGCGACGCGCAGTTCCCGCCGATGTACGCGCGCCCCGCGGCCGGCACCATCGATTTAATCCAGTACCGCCTCGCACTCGGCGTCGTCGATGAGAAGCGTGAACACGAATACGTCGAATACATGAAGTCTGCCCATCTCGTCCCGAAAGAATACCTGGAAGCCAAGACGCAAGAAGAGAAGCTGGAACGCGCCTACCAGTTCGGCCTTGAATTACTCAAGAGCATCAGCGTCGATCTGCCCGCCTACCGCGATGCGAAGACGACCAAGGAGCGTTCCGACGCGCTGCTTGCCTGGCTCTCGGAGCAAGAAGGCTTCTTGCTCAAGCCGATGAACTGTCCGCATCACATCCACATCTACAAGGCGGAGCCGCACAGCTACCGCGATCTCCCCGTCCGGCTCGCCGAGTTCGGCACCGTCTACCGCTTCGAGCAGACCGGCGAGCTCAACGGCATGACCCGCGTCCGCGGCTTCACCCAGGACGACGCCCATCTTTTCATCACGCCCGAGCAAGTCGAATCGGAACTGCGGGCCAACATCGAGCTGGTGCTGTTCATCTTCAACACGCTCGGCCTGACCGATTATCGAGTCCGCCTGGGCTTCCGCGATCCGAAGAGCAACAAGTACGTTGGCAGCGACGAAGACTGGAATAACGCTCAGAACGCGCTTGAGAGCGTCGTCAAGAAGCTCGGCATGAACTACACCGCCGAGGAAGGCGAGGCGGCGTTTTACGGTCCCAAAATCGACTTCGTCGTCAAGGATTGCATCGGCCGGGAGTGGCAGCTCGGCACCGTGCAGCTCGATTACAATTTGCCGAAGCGGTTCAACCTCGAGTACATCGGGGCGGACAACAAGGCTCATCGCCCGATCATGCTCCATCGCGCGCCGTTCGGCAGCATGGAACGTTTCATGGGCATCCTGATCGAGCACTTCGCCGGCGCCTTCCCCGCCTGGCTGGCGCCCGAACAGGTCCGCATTCTGACAGTGAGCGACAAGTTCGCGGAGTACGGCAAGAAGGTCGAAGCAGAGTTGCAGGGCCACGGATTTCGCGTGGCGGGTGACTACCGTTCCGATAAGATTGGCGCCAAGATCCGCGAGGCGCAGCTCGACAAGATCCCGTACATGCTCGTCGTGGGGGACAAGGAAGCGTCGGCCGGGACGGTGGCGGTGCGGGCGCGAGCGGAAGGCGATTTGGGCGCCGTGCCGATCGCGGAATTTGCCGCACGGTTGTCGGCCGAGGTGAAAACGCGGAAATTATAACCCCGTTTAGCCGCCGCGCCCGCGCGGCGTGGACGATTCGCGCCGCGAGGGCGCGGCGGCTAAACACTCGAGGAACACATGCCAAAAGTTCTGATCGCGCCGGTGCAGCTCTTCGGCCTCGAAGCGTCCTTCAAAAAAGCGCTGGAGGACGCGGGCTTCGACCTCGTCTTCCCGACCAAACGCGGCATGATCTCCGAGAATGAGCTGATCGACCTGCTCCCCGGCATCTCCGGCGTGATCGCCGGTTCGGAGCCGTACACGACAAAGGTTTTCGCCGCCCATCCGCAGCTCAAAGTGGTGGCCCGTGCCGGCGTCGGTTTCGACGCCGTCGATTGTGCCGCAGCCACCAACGCCGGCGTCGCCGTCACGATCACGCCCAACACGAATCACGACGCCGTCGCCGAGCATACGTTCTGCCTGATCCTTGCGCTCGCCAAGGATCTGATCAATCAGCATCAGGGAACCGTCGTCAACAAATGGCCGAGAAAGACGACGTTGCCGCTGCGTGGCCGAACGCTCGGCGTCGCCGGTTTGGGACGCATCGGCAAGGCGGTCGCGATTCGCGGCCATTGCTTCGGCATGAAGCTTCTCGGTTACGACCCGTATCCCGATGCCGCGTTCAACAAGCAGTACGGCATCGAGCAAGTGACCTGGGACCAGATTCTCGCCCAGTCGGATTACCTGACGCTGCACATGCCGGTGCTGGCCGAGTCGAAGCACCTGATCAACAAAAATTCGCTGGCCAAGATGAAGCCGACCTCGTTCCTGATCAACACTGCGCGCGGCGGGTTGGTGAACGAAGTGGACTTGCTGGAGGTCTTGAAGGCGAGGAAGATCGCGGGCGCCGGGCTCGACGTGTTCGAGACGGAACCGCCGGGCGAGCATCCGTTCTACAAACTGGACAACGTGGTGCTGACGCCGCACGCCGCGGGAGTCGATTTGCAATCGCGCGACGACATGGCGTACTCCGCCGCCCAGGCGATCATTTCTTGCAGCAAGGGCGAATGGCCGACGGAGAAGGTTGTCAACCCGGCGGTGCAGGCGAAGTTTAAGTGGTAGTCGGCGAAAGCCCAGGGATAGCTATCCCTGGGGACGCGCCCGAGTCGAGATTTGCTGGCGCCACGCAGAAAAATGACGTTCCCTGGCACTTCCCCAGGGATAGCCATCCCTGGGCTTTCGATTGAAGACATCACTTTACCGAGGCATCTCCCATGCGATCTCTCCTGTGTCTCTTCCTCTGCGCGGGCGCCGTCGGCGCCCAGCCGATCACCTGGAAGAAAACGGTGCTCGACACCAAGTTCCGCTCCGAGGGCTGCGCCATCGCGGACGTCAATCTCGACGGCAAAGCCGATATCATCGCGGGCGAAGTCTGGTTCGAGGCGCCGACCTGGAAGATGCACGTCATTCGCGACGATAAGGACTTTCGCAAGGGCAACGCGAACGTCTATAGCGAATCGTTCGGCGTGTTCGCAGAAGACCTCGACGGCGACCGCTATCCCGATGTGATCGTCATTCCCTTTCCAGGCAAGCCTTGCTACTGGTTCAAGAACCCGGGCAAGACCGAGGCGAAGTGGATCCCCTACGTCATCAATGACAACGCCTGCAACGAAACGCCGCTCTACGCGGATCTACTGAAGACGGGCAAGCGCGTGCTCGTCATGGGCCATCGCGGCGAGATGTGCTACTTCCCGCCGGGCGCCGACGTCACCAAGCCCTGGACGCGCGTCTCCGTCAGCGGCAAGTCGGCCGACCCGAAGAAGGGGCAGCCCGGCACCCATATGTTCGCCCACGGCCTCGGCGTCGGCGACGTGAACGGCGACGGCAAAAACGACGTGATGTGCAGCAACGGCTGGTGGGAGCAACCCGCGATACTCAGCGAAGAGCCGTGGAAGTTTCATCCGCTGAACGTGCCGGCCTGCGCTGACATGTACGCGTTCGACGTCGACGGCGACGGCAAGAACGACATCCTCGCGTCGTCGGCCCACAACACGGGGATGTGGTGGCATCAACGCAGGGGAGAGACGTTCGTGCAGCAGAAGTTCTTCCCGACACCCGCGGAACTCGCCAAGGAAACCGTCGATCACAAACTCACGAAAGAGGAAGCCGACCTTTACAAGACGATCTCCAAGGCTCGACTCGATAACAAGCAAGTCCCCTGGCGATTGAACGGCGATCTTTGCCAATACGCGCGAGATGCAGAACGACGCAATGACCCGTTTCGCGATAAGTTAATCTCGGGAGCGCTCGCCGAACTTCCCATCGCATCCTTTATCGAAAAACATCGGCATCCCGGATTCGAACTCGGCGTCGGTGCGAACGAGAAAGGGAAGTTCACCATCGTGCTGGGCAATCGCAAGCTCTTCGCCCTCCCCGGCCAGACGCACGCTCTCCACTTTGTGGACATCGACGGCGACGGCGTCAAGGATCTCGTCACCGGACGGCGCTTCTGGGCGCATGGGCCCGGCGGCGACGATCATCCCAACGATCCGGCTTTCCTCTTCTGGTTCCGCGGCGTCAAGGGCAAAGACGGCGTCACCAGCTTCGTCCCTTTCGAGATCGACGACGATTCCGGCATCGGCACGCAGTTCGCCATCGGCGACATCGACGGCGACGGCAAACCCGATATCGCCGTCTCCAACAAGAAAGGCATCTTCATCTTCATCCAGAGCCCCGCGATGGTCCGCAAGGAGTGACGCATGAAGCTCGGCCTCATCAACTCCGCGTGGGCACAGGCGGGACGCGATACCTCCTTCGGCATCCGCATGACGAAGGAGATCGGCTTCGACACGATCGACATCTTCGCCGACCCGCTCGACATCGACGTCAAGGAACGCATTCTCATCCGCAAGGAATGCGAACGCGTGCAGCTGCCAATCGTGAGCGTCGCCTGCGTCGCCGTCGGGCTGATCGACTTCAACCCGAGCGTACAGCGCTTTCATCTGCAGCGCTGCCGGGCGTATCTCGATCTGGTGCGCGAGTTCGAAGCCAAGAATCTGCTGCTCGTGCTCGGCGAATACATCTGGGAACGCCAGGTCATTCCGCCGGCCGAACAGTGGCAGACCGCGGTGAAGAACGTCCGCGAACTCGGCAAGTACGCCAGCGACCTGGGGATCGAGATCGCCCTGGAACTCGAGCCGTTCAAGCTGTCGCTGCTCAACGACGTGACGTCGATGGTGAAATTCATCGATGCCGTCGGTCAACTTTCGGTGCGGGCGAACATCGACATCTCGCATCTGGAACTCGCGGGGACGAAGCCGGAGGAGTTGCGGCGCCTCAAAGGGAAGGCGATCCACGTCCATCTGAGCGATTGCGACGGCAAAGTGCACGGCGACCTGCCGCCGGGCCGCGGCGTGATGGACTTCGCGCCGTACCTGCGCGAGATCAAGGCCCTCGGAATCGACGGGGCCATTAGCATCGAGCTGGAGTATTCGCCGGAGCCGTCCCAGATCGTCGAGTGGGTGCGCGAAGCGTACGAGCAGACGGATCGTTTGCTGCGGGCGGCGGATCTGCGGTCGTGATTCCCGGTAAGCCGTTCTTGACAAACGCCCTGCGTTCCCTCAACATAAGGGTATCCTGCCTTCCTGCTCTTCCTGCCTGCCGAGGTCGCCAATCATGCGCTTTATTCTTGCTTTGGCTTTCAGTCTGGTCGCCGGCGGAGCCTTCGCGGACACTCCCGCTCCGACGGCGCCGCTGGAGTCGCTGACCGTTTACCCCGCTGCCATCGCGCTCACCGGCCCGCGGGACGTGCAGCATCTGGGAGTTCTCGGGCATTACGCCGGCGGGCAAGCGTGGGACGTACACCAGACCGCCAAGTTCACGTCGAGCGATCCCAAGATCGCCCGCGTCGACGGCCATGGCGTCGTGCATCCCGTTGCGGACGGTTCCGCGACCGTGACGATCCAGCTCGGCACCCTCACGAAACAAGTCCCCGTCACGGTGAAGCATGCGGCCGCCGATCTCCCGGTCGCCTTCACGCGCGAAGTCCAGCCGATCCTCATCAAGTCCGGTTGCAACCAGGGCGCCTGTCACGGCGCCCAGCACGGTCGCGGCGGCTTCCGACTCAGCCTCCTCGGTTTCGATCCGATCTTCGATCACGCCCAGATCGTCGAAAGCGCCGAAGGCCGACGCATCGTCGTCAGCGATGCCGAACGCAGCATTCTCTTGCAGAAGCCCGCGCTGCTCATGGAGCACGGCGGCGGCGAACGCCTCAAGGTCGGCTCGCGCGATTATCTCCGCATCCAGCGCTGGCTCGAAGACGGCGCCCCGTCCCCAACCAAGACCGATGCCGACGTCGTCTCGATCCAGGTTTGGCCCGCCAAACGCATCATGGTCCCCGGCGAAACCCAGCAACTCCTCGTCACCGCCACCTGGCGCGACGGCACCGTCGAAGACGTGACGACCACCGCTCAGTTCGATTCGCTCAACGATAGCGTCGCCGGCACCACCCCCGGCGGTCTGGTCGGCGCCAAGGCCGTCGGCGAGACCCACATCATGGTCCGCTTTTGCGGCCAGGCCACCGTCGCGCAGGTCACGCTCCCCTATGCCCGGCTCGAGAAAGATCCCGTCTTCCCCGCTAACAACTTCATCGACGAACGGCTCCTCGCCAAGTGGAAAGATCTCGGCCTGCTGCCGTCGGAACTCTGCAGCGATCTCGATTTCATTCGCCGGGTCTATCTCGATCTGATCGGCACGTTGCCGCGGCCCGAGGAAGTCAAGGCGTTCATGGACGACAAGTCGCCCGCCAAGCGAAGCGGACTGATCGACCGCGTGCTGGAGCGGCCGGAGTTCGTCGATTTCTGGGCGTACAAGTGGGGCGATTTGCTGCGCATCAACCGCGACCAGATGAACGAGCGCGGCATGTGGGCGTTCCATAACTGGATCCGCGCCAGCATTCGCGACAAGCGCCCGATCGACGAGATGGTGCGCGACATCATCACCGCCGAGGGGAGCACGTTCACCGAAGGCCCCGCGAACTACTTCCGCGTCGCCAACACCCCGGCCGACTGGGCGGAGAACACGTCACAGGTGTTCCTCGGCATCCGCATCGCGTGTGCCAAGTGCCATCATCATCCGTTCGAGAAATGGAGCCAGGACGATTACTACGGCATGGCCGCGTTCTTCGTGCGGCTCGGGACCAAGAACAGCCAGGAGTTCGGACTCTTCGGCAAAGAGCAGGTCGTCTACCTCAAGAACGTGGGCGAGCAGACGCATCCGCGCAAGGGGGGCGCCGTCAAACCTCATCCGCTCGACGGCGCCGACATGGATCATCCGATCGACCGGCGCGTGATGCTCGCCGACTGGGTGACCAAGGCGGACAACCCGCACTTCGCGCGGAACATTGTCAACCGCTTCTGGGGCTACGTGATGGGCCGCGGCATGGTCGAACCGCTCGACGACATGCGGGCGACGAACCCGGCCAGCAACCCGGAACTGCTCGACGCGCTGGCCGCGGACTTCGTGAAGAACAAGTTCGACATGCGGCACCTGCTGCGGACGATTTTGAACTCGCGGGCATATCAGCTTTCGAACGTCGCGCTGCCCGAGAACAAAGCCGACGTACAAAACATCCACTACACGCGTTTCGCGATCCGCCGGCTGACGGCCGAGCAACTCGCAGACGCCGTCGACTACGTGACCGGGACGCAGACGAAGTACCCGGGGCTGCCGCTGGGGACACGCGCGATCCAGTTGCCGGACACGGACGTCAAGTCGTTCTTCCTGGACACGTTCGGCCGGCCGCCGCGTCAGGTGACGTGCGAATGCGAACGGTCGTCGCAGCCGAACATCGCGCAGGCGCTGCACCTGATGAACAACGTCGAACTCAACAAACGCATCACCGATCCGAAGGGCCGCATCGAAAAGTTGATCGCCGCCAAGAAGAGCCACGAGGCGATGATTCAGGAACTTTACCAGGTGACGCTCTCTCGGCCGGCGCTGGCCGAGGAAGTCGAGCGGGCGAAGAACTGGATCAGCCAGGCGGGCAACTTGAAGGACGGCTTGCAGGACGTGATGTGGGTGCTGCTGAACTCGCGCGAGTTCTCGTTCAATCATTAAGTCGGCGACGGGGGGACCGTTCGAGTCCCCCGGTACGAATGCCCGCCAGCTTCCTCTTTGGCAAGGGCAGGCATGAGGTCGCGCCGTCGTCCGCTTTGGCTAGCGCGGGCAAGCTATGACTTCGTAACCCGCAGCGCATTGATGACGGGATTACGGAGAGAAATCATGAAGCCGACCGAGAGGTTACGGATACGCCGTATCCGACGGCGGCGCGTTGCGTGCCGGGCCGGCCTTGAGCAGACGCACGACCGGTTTGCCCGGCTTGCCCCCCATCGCTTGCGGCAAAGGGGTCTCATCGCGGCCGGCGGGCGACGGGGCTTTTTTGCCGAGCTTGATCTTGCGATGCCCTGAAGTCGGGGTCCGATCGCGTGCGAAGGGCAACAGCGCCATCGCCAGCGCCGCCGGCGTGCGAAACCGGGCGTCCGGATTCTTCGCCATCATCCGCTTCATTATGTCCACCACGCCCGACGGCACGTCTTCGCGATACGTGTGGATCGGTGCCGGCTCTGCCGTCTGATGCTGCAAAATCTTCTGCATCAGCGTCCCCTGCGGGAACGGCGGATCCCCTGTCAGCAAGTAATAAAACGTGCAGCCCAGGCTATAAAGATCGCCGCGAATGTCGACCGTATTGGCGTTCCGCGCCTGTTCCGGCGACAAATAATCCGCGGTCCCGATGATCCCCTTGGCGATGTTCTCCAACAGCTGCGGCTGATTGAGGTTCTTTGGGAACCGCAGACCCGCCAAACCCCAGTCGAGGATCTTGACTTGATTGTGCGGCTTCAGCGTAATGTTCAGCTCCGAGTGGCTCCCCTTGTCGGCGCCGACTTCTTGGACGAGGAAGAGATTGACCGGCTTGATATCGCGATGCACGAGATTGCGCTCGTGCGCGTGCTGCAAACCAAGCGCCACCTGACGGACGTAATCGCACGCCTCGGCGATGGGCAGCGGGCCCGAGAGGCGGACGGCTTTGCCCAGATCAGTCCCTTCGACGTACTCCATCGCGAAGTAGAAGTAATCCCCCGCCTGGTCGGCATCGCAGAACTGCACGATGTTGGGATGATCGAGCAGGGCCATCGCTTCCATTTCCTGGAGGAACTGCTGCTTTCCCTCGGCATTGGACAGGATTTCGGGCTTGATGACCTTGAGGGCGACGTGCCAACCGAGTTCGGTGTGCCAGGCCTTGTAGACCTGGGAGAGTCCGCCCTGCCCGAGCTTATCGCTGATGAGGTAAGGGCCGAGCTGAAGGTCTTTGACTTTGCCGGAGAGAACTTGATTCATTTGATAGACGGTGAGCCAGCCGCGTTGGACCATGAGCTTGGCCAGGGCATGGGCCTTGCCTTCGTGACCGCGCGCGATTCGATTGCATTCTTCCAACTGGTTAGGCGTGAGAAGAACGGAATCGCGGAGCGCATCGATCAGCATGATGCTGGAGACGATGTTCATGGGGAAGCATGCCTCTTCCTACTGCGCATGCGGGAGGGAACCGCCAAGCGACCGAGAGACCAAAAGACCGTCTATTCCGAGGAGGCGCGGAGGGGAAGGGAACGCCTCTTGGGAAAGCATAGGATTGTTTTTGGGCAAACGCAAACGGACGTGCGAAGTTTTTCTCCGAACCCGCAGCTTTGGGCTCGTATCCTGACTGAACGCCCGATCCGTTTGTCCCAGGGATGTGCTCGTGGAATCTCCCGTAGAAAAGGACGCCGGCGGTAGTCGCGAACTCCTTAACCTCGCGGCCCCGCTCGTCGTCAGTCAAAGTTTCATGACAGTGCAGGTGCTCGTTGACACCGTGCTCCTGTCCCGGCACAGCGAACTGGAGATGACCGCGTCGTTCCCGGCCGTCATGTGGTACTGGCAAGGCTTCGCGCTCCTGCAGGTGACCGCGGGATACACGTCGACGTTCGTCGCCCAGTACACCGGCGCCCAACGTCCCGGACGCGTCGGGCTGGCAGTTTGGCAGGGGATTCACTTCTCGATCCTCGCCGGCTTGCTGTTTTTGCTCATGGTCCCCGCGGCGCCGTATCTCATCGCCATGGGGGGGCACAGCCAGGAACTGCAACCGCTCGAAGTCACGTACCTGCAATGCCTGACGTACGCGGCGATGCCGATGCTGATCATGAGCGCCGTGAACGGGTTTTATTCCGGACGCGGGCAAACCTGGACCGTACTCGGCATCGAAGCGTTTGGGACCGCAGTCAACGTGGCGCTATCGCTGCCGCTTATTTTTGGTAAGGCGGGGTTTCCGGAACTGGGGATCGAAGGCGCCGGCTGGGCGACGGTCGCCGGGTCTTGGGCGTCGGCGCTGCTGGCCGTGGGGCTTTTCTTGCAGCGCCGGTATCGCGCGGAGTTCGCCACTGCCTCGGGTTGGCGTTTCGAACGCGACCTCTTCGCCCGGCTGATGCGTTTTGGCGGCCCGGCGGGGATGCAGGTCTTTCTCGACGTCATGGTTTTTAACCTTTTCGTGCAGATGATCGGCCGACTGGGCGACGCGCCGATGGGCGCCACCACGCTCGCTATCCGTTTCAACATGGTTGCCTTCCTGCCGATGATGGGCATGGGCCAAGCCGTCAGCATCCTCGTGGGCCAACGGCTCGGCGGCAATCGTCCCGACCTGGCCGAGAAGTCGACCTACACCGGCCTGCGCTGGGTGTTCGGCTACATGTGCGTCATCGCGGTGATCTACCTGGTCTTTCCGCACGTGTTGGTCGAGCTGTTTCGCAAGCCCGATTCGAACTTCGACGAGATTGCCGTGTTGGTGCCGAGGCTGCTCATGTGCGTGGCAGTCTATTCGTTGGCGGATGCGGTGAACGTGACGTTTGCGATGGCGCTGCGAGGAGCCGGGGACACGCGTTTCGTGACGGCGCTGACGTTCGCACTCGCCTGGCCGATCATGGTATTGCCGACGGCGCTGGTGGTGTGGTTACGTGCCGACCTGCTCTGGGCGTGGGTCTTCGCGTCGGCGCACATTCTGGCGATGGCGGTCTGTTTCACCTGGCGCTTTCGCACCGGGAAGTGGAAGTCGATGCGCGTGATCGAGTCGGCACCGACGCATTAAAGGGTTTTCAGGGGCTTGAAACATGAACGACGAACGTCAACTCTGCACCGTCTACGTCGAATCCCTGTTCTGCGGCATCGATGTGCGCAAGGTCCAGGAGGCGCTCCCGGCCCAGCCCTTGACCGCGGTGCCGCTCGCCTCGCGGTTCGTGCGCGGGCTCATCAACCTGCGCGGCCAAATCGTCGCGGCCATCGATCTGCGGCAATGCCTGCAGCTTCCGCCCAACCCAAACGCCTCGATCCCGCTGATTCTGCGCGACGGCGACGAGATGATGGCGCTCCTCGTGGATCGCGTGGGGGAAGTGCTCGCGGTGGACGAAGCGTCGTTCGAGCCGCCGTCGCTGCCGTTGGGTGAGGCGGCGTCGGGACTCGTCATGGGCGTTTACAAGTTGCCGGGTCAGATCATTCACGTCCTGGAGATCGAAGCGATCGCACGGCTCGTCGCCAACCCGCGCGACGCGAAATAGGCCGCGCTATTTCTTGCGAATAATCGCGTAGAACGTGCCGCTTAGATTCGCTCCCGACTCGTCTTGAAACCAGGCCTGAAGCTGCGTTCGGCCCGCCTTGAGCGGCAAGCGAAACACGATCTCCTTCGCCGTCAGCGAACTCGGCTTCGCCTTCATTTCCTTGCCCTGAATCACCAGCTGCGCCCCCGCGATCGGCAGCGCCTTCGCGTCGGGACGGTTGGGCGTTTCGCGCAGGCCCAGGTCCAGTTCGCGCGGCCAGCGCCTGACCGCGATCTCGTACTCCCCGTCCGTCGCCACTTCGATGTTCCATGGCGCTCCCTTGGGCCCGCCGATCGCCTGGCTCACGTGGCCCGCGTTGTCGGCGTAGACGTCCTGCCAGTCGGCGCTGGTGAGTTCCGTCACCGTCTGACGATCCGAGCCGATCGCCGTAGCGACGAACTTGCCGCTGAGCGGTTCGAGATCCTTCCACCATTTCTCGTAGTGAGCTTTGAGCTTGGCGGCGACGTCGGGATGTTTGAGAGCGAGGTCGTTCTTCTGCGCGCGGTCGGCCTTGACGTCGTAGAGTTCCTTACCCAGAACGAGCCGCCAATGATTCCAGATGACGCACGACTCGTACTTGCGCAGGGCGTCGCGCGAATACTGCACGACCAACATGCGATCGGGGAAATCCGTCTGCGTGCCGCGCAGCAGTCCAGCCAGGCTGGCGCCGTCGAGTTTCTCGGGAATTTCGCCACCGACCAGTTCGGCCAGGGTGGGCAAGAGATCCTGCATTTGCGCAGCCGTTTCGAGGTCGCGCGGCATGCCGAGTTTGCCGGCGGGCCAACTGACCCAGCACGGGACGCGATGGCCGCCGTCGTAGAAGGTCGTCTTGCCCGCGCGCAGCCCAGCGTTAAAGAACGGCACGCCCGAGGTACCGCCGTTGTCGGTCATGAAGATGACGATGGTATTTTCATCCAGGCCCGACTTCTGCAGGAACTCCGCGAGTCGGCCCATGTTCTCGTCGAGATTGGCGATCATGCCGAAGAAATTCGCGGCCTTCTTGTCCTTGTAGGGAGCTGCAAATTTTTCCGGCACGACATGCGGCCCGTGCGGCGCGTTGGTGGGCAGGTAGCAAAAGAACGGCTTCTGTTTGCCCTGGCACTCTTTCATCCAGGCCATGGCTTCGTCGAACCAGAAGTCGGTCATGTAGCCTTTGAACTTCTTCTCCTGGGTGTTGTGAAAGTAGCGCCCGTCCATGTATTTGCCTTCGAACTCGGGGGCGGCGGTCATGCCCCAGCCAAGGTGATACTTGGCGACGTCGAAGCCGCGGTCGAGTGGACGATGCGGATAGTTGTCGCCCAGGTGCCATTTGCCGAACAGTCCGGTGGCGTAGCCGAGCCGGCGCAGCAACTCGGGGAGCGTGAGTAGCCCGGGCCGAAGGAAAGCGCGGCCGCCGGTGACGGAGGTGGCGCCATTGCGAACCGCGTCGAGTCCGGTCATGAGCTGCCCGCGCGTGGGGGTACACATCGGCGCGGAGTGAAAGTCGGTGAAGCGTACCGAGCGGCCGTGCAGTTTGTCGAGGTTCGGCGTCTTGAGAAATGGATGCCCGTGACAGCCGAAGTCGCCCATCCCTTGGTCGTCGGACATGACGATGAGGATGTTGGGTTGCGCAAAGGCATTCGGGGCGTGCAGGAAACAGATGATGGCGAACACGTAACGCATGGGGCTTCCCCTTGATCGTCGGTTTCGTTGCAAATCGATTTTTTCGCCTGGCTCTGGCCGCACCGCCAGGAGGCGGCGGCTAAACGGTTAGTCGCCCTTCTTCTTCCCCTTGGGAAACTCGAACTCCAGCGGCAACGGCTTCTCGCTGCGCAAGGGGAGCGCGTCGCCCAACTCCGTCTGCCAGGCTCGTAGCCGTGCGGTCAAGCGCGCGACGTCGGCCGCATATTTGGCGTCGCCGGCCAAGTCTTTCACTTCATGCGGGTCGGCCTGTAGATCGAAGAGCTGCGTCTTGTGGATTTGCGGATAGACGATGAGATGGAAACGATCGTCGCGCACGGCCCGCTGCACTTTCATGTAGGCGGTGAAGACATCGTCGCGCACCGACTTCGCTTTCCCCGCAATTACGGCCGCCTGGCTCTTGCCTTCGCTCCCCTCGGGCGCCGGGACGCCGGTCAACTCGCCGAGCGTCGGATAAATGTCGAGCAGATACGCGAAGCCGTCGCGGCGCTGGTCGGCGGGGATGCCCGGGCCCGCGAAAATCAGCGGCGCCCGCATCGAATGGTCGTACAGATTTTGCTTGCCGAAGAGACCATGGCTGCCGATCGCCAAACCGTGATCGCTCGCGAAGACGATTATCGTGTTCTCCGTCAAGCCCTCGGCGTCGAGCGTCTGCAAGATGCGACCGATCTGGTCGTCGAGGAACGTGATACTGGCATAGTAGTCGGCGAGGTGCTGCTGCACGATCGACTTCGTGCGCGGCCAGAGGGCGAGTTCTTCATCGCGGATCACCATGGCGCCGTTGTTGAACGGATGCTGCGGCAGGAAGTTCGGCGGCGCGCTCGGCTGGTTAGCGTTGTAGTGGGCGTGATACTTCTTGGGCGCAGTGCGCGGGTCATGGGGTAGGTTGAACGCCACATACGCCAGGAAGGGGCGGTCCTTGGGCCGATGCTGGATGAAGTCGATCGCCTCGTCGGTGAAGAGTTCGACGGAATGTTTGCCAGCGGGTCGCTTGTTCGTGAGCGTTCGTTCGGACGAAACGTCGGCGACGGGGAGCGTGTTCGGATTGCCCATGCCGCCGAAGAAGAGGCTTTTGCCCTGTTGGAAGGCGCGTAACATCGAGGCCTGGCCGTTGTGCCATTTGCCCGACATGAACGTGGCGTAGCCGCGGCGGGCGAACATTTCGGGCCAGGTCGTTTGCCCGGTGAGCTGATCCTGGATGCGAAACAGCGTGCGGCCCGTGAGCATCATGGCCCGCGACGGCACGCAGACGGCACCCTGCATCGCCCCCATGCAATAGGCGCGCGTGAACGTCGTGCCGCGCCGCACGAGTTTGTCGAGGTTCGGCGTCTTGATCTGGGCGTTGCCCAGTGTCGCGATGGTGTCGGCACGTTGGTCGTCGGAGAACAGGAACACCACGTTCGGCGGCCTCTTCTCCTGCCCCCACGCCGGCGCGACGATGATTAAGAATATTAGCGTAGTGATCGTTCGCATGCAACTCTCCTACTGGGCGGCGACTTGCGTGGGCTTGCCGACCGTCACAAACGGCCTGATATGCTCCAGCGTCTTGGGGCCGATTCCTTTCACGCGGCGCAGGTCGGCGACGTTCGCGAACGCCTTCTTGCTGCGTTCCTCAATGATCGCCTGCGACTTCACGGGCCCGATGCCGGGTAATCGCTGAAGCTCTTCGAGGCTGGCGATGTTGACATCGATCGGTTCGCCCGATTGATTGGCTTTCTTGCCGGTGCTCTCATTGACGACGAGATAGGGCTTGAGTTGCGCGAGCGTCTTGGGGCCGATGCCGGGGACGTGCTGCAAATCTTCGACGGAGTGAAACGGACGACGTTCGGCGATGCGGCGCGAGAGGGAATCGCCCACGCCGGGGAGCAGGCGGATTTCTTCGAGCGTGGCCCGGTTGAGATCGAGCTTGACGACGACGGGAGCGGCGCCGGGCCGCATGAATGCAGCGCCGACGATCATGCCGACCACGAACACGAGGATCCACGCGAGCGAATGAAGTGCGGCGGGGGGCAGCAAAAAAGGACTAGGCCCCGCGGACGGGGGCGGCGGCGTCGATGGCGGAGCGGGCTGTTCCACGACGATCACTCAGCGGAGGAAGATTGCTTTAGACTACCCGATTTACGTGGAGACGGAAGCGAAATCTTGGCATTCACGAAAGCCCAGGGATGGCTATCCCTGGGGACGCGCCCCTCGCGGAATCAATCTGCCGAATCGAACGAGGGAAACTTGGATTGCGATTCTCGGGCGCGTTCCCAGGGATAGCCATCCCTGGGCTTTCGTCGAATCGATTAACTTGGATTGCGATTCTCGGGCGCGTTCCCAGGGATAGCCATCCCTGGGCTTTCGCGGGATCGCTTAGATCGCTCGGAGGATCGCGTCGGTAATCTCCGTCGTGGTCGCCGCGCCGCCGAGGTCCTGCGAGCGGACCTTGCCTTCCGTGAGCACCGATTCGACGCCCTTCAGGATCTTCGCCGCCGCCGCGTGTTCGCCGCCTGCTTCCAGCAGGTCGAGCACCGGCAACACCAGCGGCAGCGGATTCGCCTGGTTGACGCCGAGGCTTTCGCGTGTGGCGCCGTGCAGCGACTCGAAGATGCGGATGCCATCGCCGAAGTTGACGCCCGCAGTCGCGCTGATGCCGCCCACCAGGCCGGCGCCGAGGTCGCTGACAATGTCGCCGTACAGGTTGCCCATGGCCAGGACGTCGAACTGCTGCGGTTTCGACACCATCTGCATACAGCAGTTGTCGACGATGATCTCCTTGGCCGCGATGTCGGGGAACGACTTGGCGACGTGGCGAAACGCCTCCAGGACCAGGCCGTCGGCGAGCTTCATGATGTTCGCCTTGTGGACGCAGTGGATGGTCTTGCGACCGAGCTTGCGCGCGAGGTCGAACGAGAACTGGAAGAATCGGCGATTGGCGGCCTCGGTCACGACTTTGAGGCTCTGCACGACGCCGGGCACGATTTCGTGTTCGATCGATGCGTAGATGTCTTCGGTGATTTCGCGGATGACGAGCAGGTTGACGTTCTGAAAGCGTGCGGGGAGACCGCGGACGTTCTTGATGGGCCGGACCGCGGCGAAGAGCTGGAGCGCCTTGCGGATTTCGATGTTGTAATTGCGATGGGCGTTCTTGGGCGAAGGCATGAGCTTCGTCTTGAGAGCGAGCCCGGTGCGGCGGACGGAGTCGAACATTTCTTTGGGGAGCGCGGGTTTGCCCTGGGCCTCGGCTTCGCCCCCGGCGAAAAATTCCTCCCAGACGATGTTGACGCCGACATGGCTGAGGATTCGCTGGACGGCGGGGATGAGATCGTGTCCGATGCCGCCGCCGTGGATGAGAGTCGCGCGAATGGTCATGGAAGGATCCTCACAGATTGGCGATGAGTTCGCGGGTGATGGAGGCGGTGTTGCCGTCGCCGCCGAGATCGCGGGTCAGGCCCTTCTGTGCGGTGAGCGTCTTGACGACGGAGGCTTCGATGCGCTTGGCGGACTCGCGCTGGCCGATGTGATCGAGCAGCATCGCGCCCGAGCGCAGGAGCGCGATCGGGTTGGCGAGTCCCTTGCCGGCGATGTCTGGAGCGCTGCCGTGCACCGCCTCGAAGACCGCGACCTTGGCGCCGATATTCGCCCCCGGCACCACGCCCAACCCTCCCACGAGCCCGGCACACAAATCGCTCATCACGTCGCCGAACAGGTTCTCCATCACGAGGACGTCGTAGTTCGTCGGGTCCAGAGCCAAGCCGAAAGCGACATGGTCGATCGGCTGTTCGTCGAACTCGAGGAAGGGATAATCGTCGGCGACTTCGTGGGCGGTCTTGAGAAAGACGCCGTCGCTGAGGGGGAGCACGTCGGCTTTGTGGACTGCGGTCACTTTCTTGCGGCCCTGATGCCGGGCGATTTCGAAGGCGTAGCGCACGATCCGCTCGGCCGCCGCGTGCGTGACCAAACGCAGACTTTCGACGACGCCAGGGACGACGACGTGTTCCATGCCCGCGTACAGACCTTCGGTGTTCTCGCGAACGACGATGAGGTCGACTTTTTCGTAAGGAACTTTAATGCCCGGCAACGTATTGACGGGCCGAATGCTGGCGAAGAGTTGCAGGTCTTGCCGCAGGCGGACGTTGATGGAACGGTAGCCCTTGCCCACGGGGGTGGTGCACGGCCCCTTGATGGCGACGCGATATTTGCGGATGAGGTCGAGGGTGACGTCGGGGAGGGGTTCGCCGTATTTTTCGATCGCGGGGAGCCCGGCGTGGGCCTCGATCCAGTCGATCTTGGCGCCGGCGGCGCGGAGGATTTCTTGCGTCGCCGCGGTCACCTCGGGACCGATTCCGTCGCCGGCGATGCGTACCACGGGTGTCATGGCATCGGCCTCATTTCTCGTGCGAATTGTGAACAGGAGAGTTTTGAGAGGAGTGATGAAAACTTATGCCCGAGGCGCGGACGGGCAAGGGCAATTCTGCGTTTCGTCATACAATACGCTCTCCCTGAGATTGACTTCATGCCCATCTACTTTCTACTGCTCCTGGCCCTTGCACGGCTTCGCCCCGCCTGGCCCGCGCCGTCCGGGGGACTCACCACCGGCGATTGCACCTTCCTTCAGGTCACCATCGTCCTCGCCTTCGCGCTTGCCGTCCTCGTCGTCACGCACTGGTTTCGCGCCCTGCTCTTACACGATCCGTCGGAGCGTTTCGTCCTGGCCCATCGCTTTCAAAGTTGGAAACGCTTCTTCCTGCACGCCCTGCTAATCGCCTTCCTTTTGACGACCTATTTGCTCGGCTGGGGCTGGACCGTCCGCCAACTGTATCCGCCTGCCGAAGAGGGCGCCCGGCCGGTGCTGCTCGGGTTCGAGCTTTTCTTCCTCGCGCCGTTTCTGATCGGCGTCCTGCTGTTCTGGACGCTGCTCTACGATTTCGATCGCCTGGTGCATAAACTCGGGGAGTATGACGGCCAACCGACGTTCCCCTCGCGTGCAGGCTATGTCTTCTTCCAGGCGCAGAATCATTTCCTACTCATGCTGCCGCCGTTGATCATGATCTTGTTCGAACAACTTCTGTTTCACCTGGTCCCGGAATCGACGGTCGCGGCGGAGTCCGAGACGTTGTCGTGGACGCTGATCGGCATGACGGCGGGTTCGCTGGCGATGTTTGTGATCGGCTTGCCGCTCTTCATCCGCTGGTTCCTGCGTTTGACGCCGATGCCCGCCGGCCCCTTGCGCGAGCGGCTCGCCGAGGCGGCGCGGAAGCTGGGACTGCGCTACAATAACATCTTGATCTGGCACACCCGCCAAACCGTCGCCAACGCCATGGTCACCGGCATCCTCCCCTGGCTACGTTACGTGATCATCACGGATCGCCTGGTGAGCGAGATGTCGGAGGAGGAGACGCTCGCGGTCTTCGGGCACGAAGTCGGGCACATCCAGCATCGCCACATCGCGTTTTATCTATTTTTCCTACTCGCCAGCATCTACGTCTTTCACAACGTCTGGAACCTCTTGACGAGCTACCCGCTCTTCGCTCGGCTCGCGCCGTGGGCGGACGACTTTACGGAAATCGGCATCCTTGCCGGCGCCCTCTATATCTTCGTGGTGTTCGGCTTCATCTCGCGGCGCTGCGAGCGCGAAGCGGACCTGTTCGGCGCCCGGGTCGCGTCCCCCTGGGCGTTCATGAACGCGCTGGAGAAAGTCGCCATCCTCAACGGCATCCCCCGCGAAAACCCGGGCTGGCTTTTCTCCTGGCAGCACTCGACGATCGCCAAGCGCGTCGACTTCATTGGGCGAACGATCGACGAACCGGCGCTGGCAGTTCGTTTCCAGCGGCGTTTCGGGGCGTTCAAGTGGGCGCTGGCTCTGACGCTATTGGGGCTGGGCGTGGCGCTGACGCTCCCTTTGTAAAAATTCCCTTCTAGAATCCTCGCGAAACGCCAATTCGACGTGCATTTTCGGCTGGACAAACACGGGTTCGCAGCTTATACGCCCCCCTCTCACGTGCACCGGCAAGGGACGGGAGCTTTCGAGGTCGGGGGACTTTGAGGCTCCTTTCGGCGAGGCAACTCGTACTGAAGACGTCGATTGTCGGGGCATGCTTTGCGGGAATAAATCGGTTTGATTCAAGGATGGAGAAGTCCACGCCGATACCTACGAAGCGAGAGGTTTTATCCAAAAACGGAGACGCCGAACGGGGGACAGAGGTCGGGCTTAGAGCCTGATAATGTTCCGGCGTTTCCCGGGACCGGTTGGGCAGCAAGACAGACTGCCGAGACCGCGCGGAACATACGAGAATCAGGCAATCCGGGGGTTCACCTAGGCCGCCTCCTTTCGGGGGATCGGAGGCGGCACGACTATGGGGGGCTTTCGCCATGATGTGTTTTCTGCGGCCAAAGGTTTCTCGGAAGGATCTGCTTGCTCGCATCAGGGAGGAATCCATGGTGACGCATGTGGACGTGGACATTCAGCAAGTTTGGCGCGATTACAAGGTGGAGCCGACGCTGGAGCTGCGAAATCAGCTCGTCGAACGCTACCTTTCGCTCGTCAAATACAACGCCGAACGCATTTGGGCCAGGCTCCCGGAGGGAGTCGACCTCGACGATCTCATCAGCGCCGGAGTCTTCGGACTCATGGATGCCATCGACGCCTTCGATCTGACGCGCGGCGTCAAATTCGAAACCTACTGCGTGCCCCGCATCCGCGGCGCCATGCTCGACGAACTTCGCACCATGGACTGGGTGCCTCGTCTGGTTCGCAGCAAACACACCAAGCTCGAGGAATCGCGCAAACAGCTCGAAGCCAAGCTCGGCCGGCCGCCCCGCGCCGATGAAATGGCCGAGAAGCTCGGCGTCACCATTGAGGATTACTCGAAGATTTTCGGCGACGCCACCGCCGTCAGTCTCGTCAGCCTCAACAAAAAATGGTACGAGACCGACAGCTACAAGGACGTCCGCGAGATCGACGTCCTGGAGGACAAGAAGGCCGAGGATCCGACCTTCAAATTGCAGAACCGCGATCTCATGCGGCTGGTTACGCGCGGCCTCAACCGCAACGAACGGCTTATCATCATCTTGTACTACTACGAAGACATGACGATGAAAGAGATCGGCGCCACGCTCGACCTTTCCGAATCGCGGGTGAGTCAGATGCACTCGAGCATCGTCTCGCGCTTGCAGCAGCAGCTCTCCAAGCGGCGGCCGGAATTTAGTAACTAACCAGCGGAACTGAAAGCCCAGGGACGGCTGTCCCTGGGAATTCGAAATCCCCAGGGACAGCCGTCCCTGGGCTTTTCTTTGAGTTGTGCGGCGCGCAAAAAAATAGCGGTGATGCAACCTTGCATCACCGCCAATCCTCAGGTTGGTCAACTCAAATTCCGATGGTTCGGCAAGGTGTTGGCTTCCTGCCATTTGGACTCGTTGGGTCGGACCACCCCTTGGCAACACCCTATTTATCGGCGCCTGGTCCGAGAATCTTCAGCGGATTTATTGCGGGCTCGGAAAGGATTCCGACATGACGACGAAGTTCGCAATGGCCACATTGATGACCTCGCTCGGTCTGCTCCTGTGGATGCGACCGCCGGCGCGCCCCTCCGCTTCGTTCACGGTTTCGCGGCCTCATCTCTCCGCGCCCGCCGTCACGCTACTTCCGCCGGTGATCGTCCAGGTGCAGAATGCGCCGCGACGCTTTCCGCTGACGCCCGAGCAGATCGCGCCCCTGGTCAAGAATGAACCGGGGCCCTTGCCGCCGCTCGACGCGATCCCGCTCGAAACGGGCTTCATCCGCAAGATCATTCCCGTGCGGGATTGACGTTACAAGCCCAGCGGGTGAGGTACTCCGAATCCCTGGGATCGACACACGCGGACTGCTGGAATCCAAGGGTTCGGAGTACCTCATCCGTTGGGCTTATCGATGTCCCGTAACTTCGCGCGTTTCGCCTCTCGGCAAACCTCGCCGAAAACTTGAGCCCGCGCCGACATTTTCTTGCGCTGAACGAGCTGACACCTCTATACAATAAGTCGGCGGGCACGATGCCTTTGTGAGGCAAGTCCCTCCGATTCGCGAGTATGGATGCTCCCGGCAGTCCTCATCCGTCTCGGCCAATCGGCATAATCGTTATCTTGGGTACAACCCGACGACTCGCTTTTCCCCGCAAATTTCGCCCCCGCGGATTTGCTTGCGCAGCCGTCGTACGCTATGTTTTCGTGCGAATCGGTATTTCACTGATTCCCGATAATAGCAAACCCACGGTGACGTGGGGACGCAAAGCCATGGGTCCCGCGTGCGAAACCCCGCCTCGCACGCTCGATTGCCAGGTTGCCGAAGGAATCCCGTTCATGCTCCTCTCTTGGCTTTGGTCCTGGCGTGCGCGCCTGGACCGAGCGGCTCACGAGCGCACCCCCGCGCCGCGGCCGGCTCACCGTGCGAATGTTGTCCTTGAAACCCTGGAAGATCGAAACCTCCTTTCTTCCACCCCCGTCTTCAGCGCCCTTCACGAGGCCTGGCGCGACCTGCGCTTCACCGTCGACGACGCCGCCATCAGCGCCGCGTCACAAGTCTCCACCGCGGGCGTCAGCTCCGTCAACAACAGCTTCGGCTCGATGATCGGGCTCGACTCCGCATTCAACACCTACAACTATCGCGGCCAGGGATACTCCGTCGTCGTCATCGACACTGGCATCGACTACACCCACTCGGATCTCGGCGGCGCCTGGGGAACTCGCGTCGTCGCCGGCTGGGACTTCGTCAATAACGACGCCGATCCCATGGACGACAACGGGCACGGCACCCATGTCGCCGGCATCATCGGCTCCTCCAACGTCGGTTATTCCGGCGTCGCTCCCAACGTCAATCTCATCGCCCTCAAAGTCCTCGACTCCAAGGGTTCCGGCGCCTTCGGAGCCGTTGAGGACGCGCTCAACTGGGTCATCGCGCATCGCGCCCAGTACAACATCGCCTCGATCAATCTGTCGCTCGGCTCGGGAAACTACGCCAGCACGCCCTTCGATTTTCTCGAGGACGAATTCCAGGCGCTGACCTCCACAGGCGTGTTCGTCGCCGTCGCTTCGGGCAACAGTTTCTACAGCAAAAACAGCCAGCCCGGCATCGCGTTCCCCGGCGTCAGCCCCAACGTCGTCTCCGTCGGCGCGGTGTGGAACGGCGACTTCGGCAACGTCGGCTTCGCCAGCGGGTCTCGCGATTACACCACCGCGGCCGACCGCATTGCCAGCTTCACCCAGCGCGCCAGCACGCTCGACATCATGGCGCCGGGAGCGCTCATCAACAGCACGTATCTGAACAACGGCTACAAACAGATGGCCGGCACGTCGATGGCGACGCCGGTTGTCGCCGGGGCGGCCGCCTTGGTGCGGCAGGCGCTCGATGCCGCCGGCAAGTCTGCGTCGCAAAGCGACATCCTGAATCTCATGCAATCAAGCGGAGTTGCCGTGGTCGATGGCGACGACGAGGACGATAATGTCACAAACACAGGTCTGACGTTCAAACGGCTCGATCTGTTTGCGTCTCTCAACGCGGCCTCAAAGTCGGTGATCTCCAACGTGCCTCCCACACTGACTCCCATCACCAGCCAGTCCCTCGCGCCGGGCGGGACGCTCGTCGTCACCCTTAGCGCCAGCTCGGCCAACAACTTGCCGATCGCATACTCCGCGCGGCTCGTGAACGCTCCCGCCGGCGGCGTCAATCCGCTCTTCCAGCTCAAGCAGACGCTCACCATTAGCTACTCGGGTTCCTACTACTTCAATACTTGGAGCATGAACGAGAAATGGCTGCTCGGCGCCGCCAACGTCTGGTACGCCATATTACCCAACGGACAACTTCGTAAGTGGTCGGGAGATGTGCAGGGAACGATGACTCCGGCGAATCTCGTCGCGAATCTGCCGATCGAAGTATACGACGACCCGAGTCTCTTGTGGAATGCTCAAGAGGGCGCCGGGGGCGCGGCTCCGGTGTCGTTGTTGGTTGCGGGTAATCAAATCCGCATCAATGCCGCGTCGACCTATACCGGTACGTTTCAAGTGGAGGCGGCTGCGAGCGACGGCAAGGGGACTGCGTTGCAGACCTTTCTGGTGACGGTCGCCAAGCCGACGCCGCCGGCTCCGCCTCCGGCGCCGGCGAACTTGCCGCCGATCTGGACGCCGATCCCCGATCAGAAAATGAAAGCCGGGCAAGGAATCTTGCAGGTCGCGCTCAATGCCCGCGATCCCGAAGGCCTGCCTGTCGCCTACTCGGCGCGCGTGGTCGGATCGGCCGCGAACATTAGCGTGTCGGTCGTCGGCAATCAACTTTCCTTGACTCCGCCGCCCGGCTTTTCGGGCAAGTTCGCGGTCGAGGTTTCCGCGTCCGACGGCAAGTTGGCGTCGGCCACGACGTTCCAGGTGGAAGTCGCCGGGTTGCCGCCGGCTCTGGGGGACATGCCCAACGTCACGGTCCCCAAGTCGCAACGCAAGGTCGTCTTCAACGTGCCGATCTTGAACGCGACCGAATCGGTCAATCTGTCGGTCAAGCTCGTCTCGATCGAGAACGCCGCTGCCAAGCTGCAGCAACAGCTCGGCCTGGTCTTTGCGGGGAGCTACTACACGAACTTCATGGGTCAAAACGAAAAGTGGATGGTCACGCGCGACTTCCGCACCTGGTACGCGATTCTGCCCAACGGCGAAGTTCGTAAGGCGGCCAACACCCGCGCCGACCTGCTCAAACCCGAGAACCTGATCGCCACGCTGAGCCCGTCCTACTATGCCGACCCGAGTCTCTTGTGGAACGCACAGGCTCCCAAGCAGCCCAAGGGGAATTTGACGCTGCAGGGAACGCAAGTGGTGCTCGAACTGCAAGAGGAATTTGTCGGCACGCTCGGCCTGGAGGTATCGGTGTCCGACGGCGTGAACGTTGCGAAAAAAGTGGTGTTGGTGACGTTCGCGTGAGAAATTTCCCTCTTCGTTTAGCGCTCGCGGCGTGGCCTGCGAACGCTAAACGAGGAAACGCACCGAGTTCACGCATGCTGGTGCGGAAACAGCATCGTATCGGACCCGAAGATATCCTTCAGGGCGTTCCCCTTCAGAATCTCCGTCGTCCCCTGGCAATAGATCGAGCCGTCCTTCAGGCACAAGACGTGGTCGGCCCGTTTGCTGACCATCGAAATGTCGTGCGAGACGAGCAAGATCGTGATGCCGCGCGTGATGTTGAGATGGTGGATCAACTCGTAGAAACTTCCTTCGTCTTTGAAGTCGATGCCCGCGGCCGGTTCGTCCAGCAGCAACAGTTCGGGCCGGGGCTCCAGCGCCAGCGCGAGCAAGACGCGCTGCAACTCGCCGCCGGAAATCTTGTCCAGCGGCCGATCCAGGAGCGCCGCCGGCGCTCCGGTCTGGGCGAGCATCTCGACCATCTTGTCCCGAATCTTGCGACTGATGCCCAGAAAAACGGGCCGGCGCTGCAGCGTCAGGGCGAGCAGATCGCGGACGGTGAACGGGAAGTTCGCCTCAATGCGCAGCTTCTGCGGCACGTAGCCGACATGCTGGGGTTCGTGCTGGCTATGATCGTGTCCGCAGTGAAAGCGAATGGCGCCGGCGTAGGGGATTTCTTTAAGGAGGGTGCGCAGCAGCGTCGACTTGCCGCTGCCGTTGAGGCCGATGAGGGCGGTGATTTTGCCCCGCGCGATGTCGCCGTTCACGCCGGTGAGAATCTTGTGTCCCCCCAGCGTGACCGCCACGCCTTCGAGCGTCACCAGCGGCCGACTCATGGCAGCGCCTCGGCCAGGCGGTCGATGTTCTTCCGCATCGTTTCCAGGTAAAGATTCTTGTCCATTCGGCCATTTTTGTCGGCGGCCGCGGTTTCGAACGTGTCGAACTCCGCGATCTTCACGACGATCTCGCGTTTACGCAGCTCGTTCTGCAACTGCTCGGCCTGGCTCAGCGAATATTGCGGCTCCACGAGAATGACCCGGACGCCCTTCTCCTGGCACAACGTGAAAAGATCGCCGAAGCCTTTTTGATCGGAATCCTGGCCCGGGATCTTCTGGATGCTGCCGACGATCTCGACGCCAAAATCGCGGGCGAAGTACCCCAGCGCCTCGTGCATGGTGATGACCTTGGCCGACTTGCCCGCGAGCTTCGCCCTGCCGTAGGCCAACAATTCATCGAGCTTCTGCTTGTACTCCCCCGCGCGCTGGCGATAGCCCTCGGCATGAGCTGGATCGACCTCGGCCAAATCGCGCGCGAGTTGATCGACCATTTCCTTGGCGCGCGTCGGTCCGAGCCAAAGATGCGGATCATGATCGCCGTGCTTGCAGCCGTCGAGGCAGACGTGATCGGGCGCGACGGCGATGAGATCCTTCTTGGCGACGCCTCGGCTCAGGTCGAACTTCTTGGCCGGGCTGCGCGAGAGGATGACGAGTTCTTCAACGATGCCGTCATCAAGCGTTTGGCCGTTGTAGAAAAAGACACTGGCCTTCTTGGCGCGGTCGGCATCGCGATGGTTCGGCTTGTACGAGTGCGGGCCTTGGCCGGTGAGCATGGCGAGGACGTAGCCGTCCGGTTCCGCGACATGGGCGGCGAAGCAATAGATCGGCGGAAACGACGCCAGCACGCGCAGCTTCTCCGGCGGCGCCTCGGCCCAAGGGTCGGGATGCCGGCTACAGCCGATCAGCATCAAGGCGGCCAGGAGAAGCGTCAAGCGGGCCATAGCGCGAGCCTCGAAAGGGTTCGGTATTACGTTGTTATCCTACGCGGCGTGACGCGAAAAACCAATCGCAAAGCGAACGATTTACCCGCGCCGACGTTCCGCGGCTTGAATTGAGCGAAACAAAGAATTGGGCTTCGCCGCGTGCAAGAAGCTGGACGGCTGGGTGCATTCGCCCGTCCTCGGGCGTTCATTTCGCTTGATTCGCGGCCAGGACAATCGCAACGATCCGGAGTACTCGTTGGAAATGTCCAGAGATTAGTCCAGCCAGTTCGCAAAACGAAGTCCAGGAACCAATTCGAAATCTTGGCGATTCGCGGTAAGCAACAACGAGTCCGTGGTCAACGCGATCTTGAGGTCGTTCGTTCCGACTCGAATCTTGGTTTGCCGAAGAGCGCTAAAGCGAACGGCGGATGCTTCGTCAAACTCCGCGATGTGATAACTTGCATAGAAGGCGAACAACTTCGCTAGTTGGCGATAACACGCAACCTGCCGGAGTACGTCTCGTTCTTTATGAATCGACGCAAGCCAGCCTTTGGTTTGCTCGGCGGCGTTGATGATGGTGGTGCCAAAAACCTCGTCGTCTGCAGCCTTCATACGCGCAATCAATCCGAGGCAACGCTGCCCGGTTCGAAAGCGAAGCACCGTCAAGTGGTCCGTGTCCAAAAGAATCATTCGAACTGACCTGCCCGTGCGGCAATACGTTCTGCTTCACGAGTAGCCATGATTTCCGCGTCGACCTGGGCCATGAGTTCGTCCCCTTCAAACATGCCGACGGTTCGTTGCCAATCTTTCGGTCCCGGTTTGCCGGAAAGCTCCGCAACCTTGCGTTCCAAATCTACCAATCTCTGGGCGACCATTTCTAACGTCAACTCGGCCATGATGTCTTCCCTTCCGAATGAGGCCCTTGTCTTCTGCGTTTTATTTTAACGCGAAACTCCCGGTTTAGCGCCGCTCGTATTTCGCGAACAACACCCGCCGGGCGCCGCGGTCGATGCCGACCAGGTTGCCCGTCTTCGCATCGATCGCGATCCCTTGTCCGGGGAACGGCGACGGGATCGCTTCCGCCACTTCCACGACGGCGCCTTGCTTCGGAAGCCGCAGACGATAAATGACTTTCTTGTCGTGGCCGGTGGCGAGCAGGTCGTCCCCGTGCCAGATGCCGCCCGATAGACTCGATCCGCCCCAGTCGGTGATCAGTGCCGCGGGAAACGTCCAGCGGCCCAACTCCTTCCAGCCGGGGCCAAATTCGACGAGCACGGTCTTGCTATTGTCTTTGCCGTAGTGCGCGAAGCAGCACCACCACGCTTCGCCGCGGCGCACCGCCCAGGTCAGACTCCCCGGCGGATCGGCGAACGTTTGAAAGATCTCGAGTTTCATCGTCGCCGGATCGAGCACGCGGATGTCGCTTTGGTGCGGCTTTTTCGGGTAGTTCGAATGAGCGCAGTACAGCTTGCCCTGCCAGAAGAAGCCGCTATTGAGATGCTCGGCAGGGCCGGTGCTGCGCGCCAGCTCCTGGCCCGAGTCGCGGTCGTACTTCGCGATGCGGGCGTTGTCGATGGCGTAGACGAACTTCTCGTCCGCGGCCGCCGCCTGATGCGCCAGCGGAGAGGCGAGCGATCCCACGATGACGTACGCGCCCTTGGACGCCGGCAGTTCCGCGGCAGAACGCGCGACGCAGACCAGCGATACGAGCATGACCACGCGATTCATGGCGCCTGCCGGTGTAAATGGACTTCCGGATGCATGGTGTAGAGCCGCCAACCTCGGCCATCGTGGACGACGATGCCGCTCGATTTGTTCTCCGCGTGCGGCAATAGCGGGTTGTGCGGATACTTCTCCCAGCGAATCAGGTCGGTCGAAGTCGCCAGGCACGTCGCCCATTTCTTGGCGTTGGGGCCGGTCGAGATACTGCCGTGGTAATAGGCGTAGTAGCGATCGCCTTCCTTGATGACCTGGTTGACGGCAATCAGATCCTTCTCGTGCTCGCCGTCGCCGGGGACCATGACCGGCTCGTCTTGTACGTGGGTCCAGACTTTCAAATCGCTGGAGCGCGCGAGCCAAACGCCCTTGTCGCTACGTTCGTAAAGAAGATTCCATGCGCCCTTCTCGAACCAAACGACCGGCGTGCCGAACGGCCCGGAGGGGATCGGCGCCCCCTTGCGCATGCGGATGTCGAGCACGCCCTGTCGCCTCCACTCAACGCCGTCGAGCGAAATCAGCAGGTGAGCCTGGTCGTCCTTCCCCTCGGCGAACATGTAGTACTTTCCCTTGTGGGGGACGACGATCATGTCTTCGGTCCAGTGTTCCTTGTAGATCGGCTCCCGATGGCGCTTCCAGGTCACGCCGTCCTGCGACGTGGCGTAGCCGAGCATCCGCAGCCCCTCCTTCGTGCCGTCGTAGCCGGTGTACCACATGCGGTAGTTGTCGCCCTCGCGGACGATCCAACCCCGTTCGCGGATCTTTGCGTCCCATTGGCCGGGAACGCCGCCAAACACGGGGATCGAAATCGTGGCCGCGTTGAACTGATCGAACTTCGCCAATGCCGGCGGGAACTTCGCGTTGAGCACTTCCGTCGGCGTCTTGGCATACTTGGCGGGATCGTGCCGGGCGGTCCAGAAAACCGCATTCGCCATCATTCGTAGGAATTTTTCATTACGAAAGTCTTCCGGGACGCCCATCGACGTGTAGAACGTCTTCGTTCCTTTGTAATCGTGCGTCCAGCTCACGGGGAGCTTGGCGCCTTGATCGCGTTTGACGATCTGCAGCACGTCGGCGTCGGGGGCGAGCTTGTCGTTGCCGTAGTAGCCGCGCGAGGAGATGGCGCCGACGCCTTTGAGGATTGGATGTTCCTTGTCGCCGACCGCGGTGAAGGGCGCCGTGTAGCTGCCGGACCCGCGGTAGTTGCCTCCGAGGACTTGCTTGTCCCAGACTTCGTTTTCGTCCTTCTGAAAAGCATGGCTCGCGGTCCGCATGGCGACGATGCCTTTCTTGCCGTTCCAAAAATCGCGGAACATCTTCATCTGCTCGGCGGATGGATTCGTTCGGCGCGCGAACATCACGAGCACGTCGGCTTTTGCCAGCGGCTCGAGATTGGGGAAGGTTTTACTGTCCCCCCCCAGCGACGAGGTAATTTGCAGGTCGCGGTAGTGTTCTTCGAGGTAGATGCGGAAGGTGTTCAGCGACGGAATGGGATCGTATTCGCCGACGCCGACCATGTGGATGCGGAACGGTTGAGCGTCGGCGAACGTCGGCACGAGCAGCAATATCAGCAAAGCGCGACGCATGGAGATGCTCCTTTGAAATCGTTTAGCCGCCGCGCCGCGAGGGCGCGGCGGCTAAACCATTCGCTTACTCCGGCAGCGCCTTGCCTTTGGTCTCGGGCAAAAACGGCAGCACGAGCAGCGGAATCAAGAAGACGACGCACATGGTGGCGCCGGCGTAGCGCAGCGATTCGACCTTGTCGGTGTAGATGCCATGGAAATACGATTCCAGCTCCGTCTTCACCACCGGACCAAAGACCGCGACAAATCGGCCCACGTTGTAGCAGAAACTGGTGCCGGTCGAACGCAGTCGCGTCGGGAAAAGCTCGGGGAAGTAAATCGCGTATCCGGCGAAGAGCGAAAGCTGGCAGAAGCCCATGATCGGCACCAGAACGAAGATTTGCCAAAGCTCCGTGAGATACATGCAGACGACGACGGTGCTGACGAAGGCGGCGAGAAAGGCGATGACGAACGCCGGTTTTCGGCCGATGCGTTGCGACAGGGCGCCGAAGCCGAACATGCCGAATGCGGCGCCGAAGTTGATCATCAGCGAGGTGTATGCCGACCACGGAGTGAGCCGGGCGTTGATCGTCTTCTGATTGGCGTCGGAGAGAGACTTGAGTTCGTCGGGCGCCTTCAGGTCTTTCTTCTGGATCGGCTGCAGCTTCGTGAGATTTGCTTCGAGCGCTGCATCGCCGTTGGATTTGGCCTTGGCGATGAGATCCCGATAGACTTCATCAACGACGACGGGGCGCTGCACGGAGCGAATGAGATCGGGGGTAAAGAAGCCGACCGACCAAAGACCGACGACGCCGCCACTGCCCAGGATGAGGCCGAGGATGGCGTGCTTGCGGAAGGTGGGATTGCCGAAGAGTTCGCGGTAGGAGCCGAGTTGCCTATCGACGACGCCATCGTGGGAGGCCTTTTCCCACTGTTCGGGCTCTTTGAGGCTGGCGCGAATGACGAGTGCCAGCAGTGCGGGCAGGGCGCCGATCATGAACATGATGCGCCACGGGCTCGTGGGTAGTCCTTCGTCTTCGGTGGTGCCCAGTACGAGAAAGATAACCGCGGCAGCAATGTTGCCGAGCGCGGAGCAGGCTTGCAAAAGTCCGAGCGTCCAGGGCCTGGCCCGTCCCGGCATGACCTCGGCGATGAGTGCGACGCCGACCGCGAACTCGCCGCCGACGCCGAGGCCGGTGAGAAAGCGGTATAGGGCGAAGTCGTAGACGCTGGTCGAGAAGGCGCTGAGGCCGGTGAAGAGCGAGTAGACGAGAATGGTGAGCATCATGGTCTTGACGCGACCGATGCGATCGCCGAGGACGCCGAAGAAGATTCCGCCGAACGCCCAGCCGGCGATGAAGATGCTGGTGACGTAGTTGCCGTAGGCAGTCCGCTGGCCCGCGTCGGAGACGAGTTCCTCCATGGCGGCGGGACGCGTGAGCACGAAGAGCTGTTGATCGAGACAGTCGAATAGCCAGCCCAGCGCCGCGACCAGAAACACGAACCAGTGATAGCGATTGAGCAGCTGGTACCAGGGACGCTTGTCGTTCGGATCATCGGGCACGTTGGAAGCGACGGGTTCGGGGCCGTGCATGAGTGGCGATCTCCAGCGGAGGGAAGGTCCGAGTCAAACGTGCGTGAAGGGACGGCCCGCGGCCGAATCGCGCACGGCGATGTAGAAGGTAGAAGATGGCGAGGCGAAAGGAAAGCGAAAAGCCGGAATGTTTGGCTTCGAGCGTGTCCCCGTTTAGCGCTCGCCGAGGTCTGGGCGAGCGCCAAACGAAGATCGGAATCTACACGCCTGCCTTGAGCGCCGGCGACGAGGTTCCCAGATCGGCGAGGATCTGGGCGGCGCGGTTGGCGTCGTCGACGGTGTCGAACGCCACGTAGCCGATGAACTTGGAGCCAAGTACGCACATGGTCAGTCCTTGCAAACTGATGCCGGCGAGTTCCCATTGCTGGGTGAGCCGATGGCCCAGGCCGGCTTCATTGTCGCCTTCGATACGGCGCACGACGGGTTGATCGGTTTCGGAAAGGCCCGCGGTCCGGGCGGCGCGTTGCTGGATCGGCCCGGTGATGGGGGCGACGTAAAGAACGCCCTGTCCGGGCGTTTGTGCGAGCCGTTGGGTGTAGATGAATTCGAGGTTGGCGCCCGCCTGGGCGAGGAACGAAAGTTTCCCCGCCGCGGCGCCCTTTTGATCCGGAAGTTCACACGCCCAGACATGCACGCGATCCCATTTAAAGCTCATAAAGCACCTGGAGAAAAGCCCCGAGGAGTTGTGGTAAACGCCGCGTTCCGCCCCGCCTTCACCGATGTCGGCAGCAGCGAAGCCTTGATTATACAAACACGCTGCGCGTCTCGCATCCACAAAAAACGCTCGGAATTTTCGAAAACGACCCGAAGCCCAGCGGGTGAGGGGCTCCGAACTCGTGGGATTCTTTGCCGGCTCGATCGATCTCCCGGGGCTCGGAGACCCTTGATCCGGGGCTTGAAGTTTCTGCGTTTTCGGCTCGGAAAGCGGAAAAATCGCGGCCCGTCCCCTTGCTGCCGGAACGTTTTCCGCGACAATACTTAGTGTTCCCTCGCTGTGGGTTATCGCTGCGATGATAAATGGCCACGACCTTCTGACGATGAACACGCTCGGCTGACGCCGGGCCGCGAAAAGGCGCTTGCGCCTCGACGCACCAAAGTGGGCCTGGCCCACTTTTTTGTATTTATGGACCTCTTGAGGACTGATTCATGAAGGGCGCCGATGTCATTCGCATCGTAGATTTGATGCAGAACGAAAAGAACATCGATCGCGAGATCATCTTTTCCGGCATCGAAGCCGCTCTGCTGCTCGCCTCCGAAAAGAAATTCGGACTCGAAACCGTCGTCCAGGTCACCATCGACCGCAATACGGGCGACATCAAAGTCAAGAAAGGCGACGAAGACATCGACCCCGCGCTGCTGGGCCGAATCTCCGCCCAGAGCGCCAAGCAGGTCATGATCCAGAAGATCCGCGAAGCGGAATGCAATTCCGTCTTCGACGAATACGCCGCCATGAAAGGCGACCTCGTCAACGGCCCCGTCACCCGCATCGAAGGGGGCGCCGGCATCGTTGGCGTCGGCAAAACCGAAGCCATCCTGCCGCGCGGCGAACAAATCCCCGGCGAATCGCACCACGTCGGCGAACGCATCAAGGCCGTCGTCCTCGACGTCAAGAAGGCCGGCAACCGCGTCAAGATCATCCTCTCGCGCACCCATCCCGACTTCATTCGTCGACTCTTCGAAAACGAAATCCCCGAAATTCAGGACCGCACCATCGAAGTCCGCGCCATCGCCCGAGAAGCCGGGTATCGCGCCAAGGTCGCCGTCTCCAGCATCGATCTCAAAGTCGATTGCGTCGGCGCTTGCGTTGGCGTTCGCGGTTCACGCATCAAGAACATCGTCGACGAACTCGGCGGCGAACGCATCGACATCGTCCGCCGGAATGATTCGCTTCAAGTTCTGATTCCCAACGCCCTGCAACCCGCCTCCATCGATGAAGTCTTCCTCTATCCCCGTTTGGGCCGCGTAATCGTCCTGGTAAAGGACGATCAGCTGTCGCTGGCGATCGGCCGGCGCGGACAAAATGTTCGCCTGGCCAGCAAGCTCGTCGGCTGGGACATCGAAATCATGACCATGGACGAACTCAACGAAGGCATCGAACGGGCCGAGGGTTGGTTCAGCCAAATTCCCGGAGTGACGGCGGAGCATGTGGAACGGCTCATCGAAGAAGGCTTCATGTCGTTCGACGACCTGACCTTCATCGAACCGACCGAACTAGGCGAGTTAGCGGGGATCGCTCCGGAAGATGCCGAAGAGATCATAGCGTTCGCGGAAGACATGTCGGAGCAAATCGAGCGCGACAAGGCGAACCATCCGGAAGAACGTTCGGGGCGCAGCGTGGCCCGTCATTCCGCCGCGGCCGCTGCTGCCGCGGCTGCGGCAGCAGCGGCCGCGGCAGCTGCCGAGGCGCCTGCCGAAGGCGAAGCACCCGCCGCCGACGAAGCGCCCGCCGTTGCCGACGAAACTCCGGCGGAGGAAGCGCCGACCGAAGAAGTCGCGGAGGAACCGTCGGCCGAGGCTGCCCCGGAGGAAATGCCTGCAGAGGAATCACCTACGGAGGAGACGCCGACGGAGCCGACTCCTACGGAGGAAAATACTTCCGAAAATCCGGGCAATTAGGTCTTTTGTTCGACCCGCCGTTTATGATAGAATGAAAATTCAGCTGAGTCGCGTCGACCTTCCACGGAAGCCGTCAGGATCGCTTGCCAACGCCCCTGAACCGCTCCTCCGGTCGACGCTTCGAAGTATCTGTTCCGAGCTTACGAGGTGATCTGGCACGTCCATCTTCCTTCCGCCCTTCAGCGACATGGGTCGCTGCCTTCAGCAACCGCCGCGCGTGCGCGGATCTTTCGTTTTGCTTTCGTCGGACCATCCAAAACACTCAGGCAGAGGGACCGGTCTCTTCTCAAGAGCGGGCCGTTCCTTATAATAGCAATAGGCTGCCAAGACACCCGCGCGGGCGATTTTCGTCCGCGCCCCTAGAGGAGCGACGCTTGACCAAAGAAAAAATCCGCGTTTACCAGCTGGCGCGGGAGCTGAACATCGAAACCAAGGATTTGCTCGACCTGTGCAAAAAGGCGGGCATCGATGCGAAGAACCAACTCAGCAACCTGGAGCCGGAACATCGCGACAAGATCGAAGCGATGATCAAGGCGGCCTCGGCCAAGCCGGCGCCGACCAAAACCGCTGCGCCCAAGGCGGCGCCGGTTCCCGAGAAGATCAAGCACATCCCGACGTTGGTCAAGCCCAAAGTTCGCGAGCCCGAACCGGCCGCTGCCGAACCGGAGCCCGAGCCGCCGCAACCGGAGCCCGTAGTCGAGGCTGTGCCGGAAGTCGCCGCCGTCGCGCCGCCGGAACCGGAAGCGCCGCCCGTCGTCAAGTCCGAGCCGAAGGCTGCGCCCACGCCCATGAAGCCGGCGCCGCTCGCCGGTTCGCGCATGCCGAATCTTTCCGGCCGATCCAGTGCGCCGGCCCCGGCGCCCACGCCGCCGACTCCCGCTCCGCCCACCCCGGCGCCTGCGGCGCACGCCGCTGCGCCTCCCGCGCCTGCCAAGCCGCCCACGCCCGCCGCGCCCCCCGTGGGACCTGCGGCGCAAGCGCCGAAGCCGCCGGAAGTTCGAGCGCCGTTCGAATCACGTCCGCCCGGCCGGCCGATGGCGCCGATGACCCCGCGCGGCCCGTCGATGTCGCCTCCGGGCCGCAGTTTGCCGCGGATTCCGTCGCTGCCGACCGGGCGTGCGCCAGCGGCGCCCCCCGCCGCGGGGAGTCCGCCTGCGCCCCAGTCTCCGCCGCGCGATGCCGGGACGCCGCGCCCGCCGAGCCGGCCTCTTCCGGGCATGCGTCCTGGGTTTTCCGCTCCCAAGCCGATCGCGCCGCCTTCGATCAAGCAATTTAGCCAACCAGTCAAGCCGAAGGAAAACGTCCTCAAGCCGATTGCTCGCTTCACGCAGGCCCAGCTGACATCCGATAAGCCGATTCGGGCCGAGGACGTATTGCGTCCCCCCGTCGTCGTTCCCGATGCCGCGAACTTTACGGACGAAGAGGAAGGCGGCGACGACAAGAGCAAGAAAGTCAAAGCAATCCCGGGTCGCGACCGCCGGCGCGAAGCTCGCAACGAACGGGCCGAGAAGCGTAAAGCCAAAGGCGACACCAGCGTCGTGATCGTCGGCGGCAAAGTCGATCCGTTCGCGGCCGAGGAAACCGGTTCGCTCCGGACGATTCACCGCAACAAGAAACTTCTCAAGCGCTCCGGCCCTGTCAAGCCGATCGGGCCGATCGTGCTCATCCTCCCCATCACCGTGCGCACGCTGTCGGAAGCGATGGGCATCCGCTCGGGCGAGTTGCTCTTCAAGCTCATGTCTCACGGCGCCAAGGACAACGTCAACATCAACTCGGTGATCGATCCGCCGCTCGTGGAACTGCTCGCGCTCGACTACAACAAGAACGTCGAGATCCGCAAGCCCCCCAGCGCCGAGGAAATGCTCCTCGCCGGCTACGACGAACCGGACGCTGAGGAGAATCTGATTCTGCGGGCGCCGATCGTCACCATTATGGGACACGTCGATCATGGAAAAACGTCGCTTTTGGATAAAATTCGCCAGAGCAACGTCGTCGACACCGAAGCGGGGGGCATTACGCAGGTGATCCGCGCCTGGCGCGTCGATCACGGCGGTCGGCCGATCACGTTCCTGGATACGCCCGGCCACGCGGCGTTCACGAAGATGCGCGCTCGCGGCGCCAACGTCACCGACATCGCCGTCATCGTCGTCGCCGCCGACGACGGCGTCATGCCGCAGACGGAAGAAGCGATCGCGCATGCCAAGGCCGCGGGCGTTTCGCTCGTCGTTGCCCTTAACAAGACCGATCTCCCCGCTGCCAACGTCATCAAAACCCGGCAGCAACTCTACAGCCTCTCCGTCCTCCCCGACGACATGGGCGGCGACACCCCGTTCGTCGAAACCAGCGCCGCGACCGGCAAAGGCATCGACGAACTCCTCGACCAAATCTCCATCGTCGCCGAGCTTCGCGAACTCAAGGCCAACCCGAATAAAGCCGCCAAGGGAACCTGCCTAGAAGCGATGATCAGCGAGGGCGAAGGCATCCGCGCCACCCTCCTGGTCCGCGAGGGAACGCTCAAAAAAGGCGACGTCATCCTGTGCGGCCACGCCTACGGCAAGGTTCGCCAACTCTACGACGATCTGGGCAAGGCAATCGATGAAGCCGGCCCCAGCGTCCCCGTGCGCCTCACCGGGCTCGATGAAATCCCCAACGCCGACGACCCGTTCATCGTCCTGGACGACCTGGCCCTTGCCAGCAAGATCGCCGAGCAGCGCAAGCTGAAGGTTCACGAACAATCGCAGAACAAGCGTGGCCCCATTAGCACCAGCATGTTCAGCGACAAGAAGGTGACCGAACTCAAGATCGTGCTCAAGGCCGACTTCCGCGGCTCCGTCGAAGCGATTCGCAAGGAACTCGAAAAGCTGGTGCACGAGGAAGTCCGCGTCCGCATCCTGCATACCGGCATGGGCGCCATCACCGAAAGCGACGTCGATCTCGCCCTGGCGTCGCCCGATGACACGCTGGTGATCGGCTTCAACGTCACCGCCGACGACAACGCCCTCAAGCTCGCGGAATCCAAGAAGATCACGATCCACGAGTACGACATCATTTACAACCTGACCAACGACGTCAAAGCCGCGCTCGAAGGCAAGCTCAAGCCGAAGGAAGAGGTCATCCACCTGGGCCGGGCCGTGGTCCGCGAGACGTTCAAGATCAGCAAGACCGGCACGATCGCCGGGTGTTACGTGACGCAGGGCAACATCACGCGCAGCGCGAAGATCCGCGTGATCCGCGACGGCATCATCATCTATCCGCCCGCGGAACGCACGGCGGGTCTGGATTCGCTGAAGCGTTTCAAGGAGGACGTGGGCGAGGTGCGCGAGGGCTTCGAGTGCGGCATCAAAGTCGCCGGCTACGACGACATCAAGGTGGGCGACGTCATCGAGGCATTCCGCGTCGACCAAGTGCAGCGAACGCTGGATTAGGGCGAGGGATTCAAGTGGCTCATCCGCTTCAACAGCTTTCGCTCTTATGTAAGCTTCCCTTCAACTGGGACGGCTACGGAGCCGATACGCCCGATGCACACACCGTGCAACTGGCGGCGGAATTTGCGGAGGTATTACTGGCCTTTCGTAAGCCCGCTGATCCTGAGAAGTGGTTGTTCGTCAATCCCACGAGAAACGGAGGCGTTTTACTCGAATGGGAAAGCCGCGAACTCGAATTCGAACTCGCCATCGAACCTAATGGAATCATTGGGTTCCTTCAGATGAATAAGTTGACCAAGGAGATAAAGTCCAAAGAGTTTTCGCTCGTCAAGGATTCCATCGCGATCGGTCTGCTACACGATATTCGGTGCTCCGTTGCAGCCTGAGTCGAGCTACGGATGAATTCGCCCGTCGCCGATGACGAGATCGTCCTTCGCCACATTCCTGGAGGTACTTATTGGCAAGCGCCTGGTCCCCGAATCACTAGCGGCAACTTCTATTTGCGAGGAAACGAAATCGGGCTTTCCGTGTCGCGACAATCGCTGACGGCCCCCGATCAGTTCATGGCTCGGTTAGGTAATCCAGAGAAAGGTTCCCGAATCGCATTTGCGAAAGTATCCGAACTTCGATCCGTGGGTCTGGAAGTGGTTGCCGTGCCAATCGACGAAGATCCCGGTCACGCGGAAATTAGAGCTGGAGTAAGCCCACTGGACGACCGCGACATGAGAAAACTACTTTCCAAAGTCTTCCAGTTTTTGACATGATCATCGGAACTTTACGCGTACGCCTGATCCTCCGCCAGGCCCGGTCGCTCAAGGACAAACGGCAGGTCGTCCTCAGCATCAAGGACAAACTGCGAAATAGCTTCAACGTCTCGGTCGCCGAGATCGAAGATCAGGATGCCAGACAGTCGGCGGTGCTCGGCATCGCCATGGTCAGCAACGAGTCGCACCATCTCAAGCAGGCGCTCTCCCAGGTCGTCGAGGCGCTTCGGGTGCATCCGATCGCCGAGTTCGTCGATCATGAAATGGACGAGGTATCGATATGAAAACTCATCGCGTCGCCCGCATCTCCGAAGTCATCCGCGAAGTCGCGGCCGAAACCATTCTGTTTGATCTGCAAGACCCCCGTATCAAAGGGGTTACGGTTACGCGCGCCGAAATCGCCGCCGATCTGCAGCATGCCAAGGTCTTCGTTTCCATCATGGGGACGCAGAAGGAACAGGATCTGTGCATGCATGGACTGCGTCATTCGACGGGGTTCGTGCAGCGGCAACTCGGTTCGCGTCTGAAGACGCGTTTTACGCCCATCCTGAAATTCGTCTTGGACGAAGGCGTGAAAAAAAGTATAGAAGTCTCTAGACTAATCAACGAAGCACTGGCTCTCTCCGCGCCCGCGGCGGAAGCGCCCTTGGACGAGTCGGTCGAACCTGCATCGGAGGAAGAGCAAACCGAACCCGGTTTGTCTTGAAACAGGATTCTTTCTTCTGAGCGAAGGGAAACATCATGGCTACCGCGAGCAAGCAACGCATCGTCACGCACATTCTCACCTCCCACGGCAAGATCGCCAAGATCGCCGGGGAGGAACCCGCCGCCCGTCCCATTCTCGAAGAGTTCATCTACGCCGTCCTCCGCGAAGGCGCCTCGCGCGATGCGGCCGATCAGGCGTATGAGATGCTTCGCAAGAATTTCTTCGACTGGAACGAAGTCCGCGTCAGCGCTCCGCAAGAGCTGTGCGACGTCATCGATCCTTTCGTGAACGATCCGCTCACTCGCAGTCAACGCATCATCGAGTTCCTGCAAGAGGTCTTCGAGACGACGTTCTCGTTCGATCTGGATTCAATCGAAAAGAAGGGCATGAAGCAGGCCGCCAAGACGCTGTCGCGCTACACCGCCGCTAACGACTACACCGTGGCCTGGGTGACGCAGTCCCGACTGGGGGGCCACGCGATTCCGATCGATTCGCCGAGCCTGCGGACGCTGCGCCGCCTGCAGATCATCGACGACGAGCAGATCGACCTCGAAACGATCCGCGCCTCGCTGGAACATCAGATCCCCAAGGCCAAGGGGAGCCTGTTCGTGGACGCCATCAGCGAAATCGCCCTGCGCACCTGCGGCGAAAAAGAGCCGACCTGCCCGGAATGCACCGCCCGCACCGCCTGCCCGACCGGCCTGGAGAGCAAACGCCCGGCTCTGAAGAAGCCGCGGTAAGCCACTGGGGGGCACGGAGTGAAAACCGACATGGGCATGGGTTGCTTTGCGCTCTTCATCAGCGTCTTTTACCTCGTCGGCTTCGGCCTGCTCGGGTACGGCGCGTGGAGCGCTTGGCGATCCACGCAAGCAGCCAACTGGCCCACCGTCTCCGCGAACATTGCTCAACTTTCGGTTCACGAAAATTCCGACAGCGAGGGCGTCACGTACGAAGTCAAAGTCTTATATCAGTACGCGGTCGACGGCGTCAATTATGAAGGATCGCGCCTCGCTTTCGGATACGCCGGCAGCGGCAGCCGTAAATCGCATGACGAGATCCACCAGAAATTGAAGGAGGCGAAAGCCGTCCGCGTGCGCTATGATCCCGCGAATCCCTCGGAATCGTGCTTGTCCTTCGGTATCAATCGCTCGATTCAAACGATTCTGACGTTCGCGATTTTCTGGCTCGTCTTCGTAATTGGATTCACGCTGCTTGTGTGCATAGGATCCGGAAGGGATCGCGTGCTCATCGACAACCTTTCGGTGCAGTGACGATTGGTTCAAGTCGTGTAGTCCGCATTCAGTCTTACATATTCATACGTAAGATCGCACGTGTAGAACGTGCAGTGCGCCTCGCCCAGCGTGAAGACGAGCCGCATGGTCAATTCGCGGTTTTGCTTGATGAACGCCGACACTTCCGCCGCGTTGAACGGCAACGGCCGACCGCGGTCGTACAGCAAATAGTCGCCGAGCCATAGCGATAGATCGCGTTCCTCGAACTCCACGCCCGCATATCCCGCCGCCGAGACGATTCGGCCCCAGTTCGGATCGCCGCCGAAGATCGCCGTCTTTACGAGGGCGCTATCCGCGACCGCCTTGGCGATCTTGTGCGCCTCCGCTTCGGTGCGCAGACCGACAACTTCGAGAGTGATCACATGGTCGGCGCCTTCCGCGTCGCTGGCGATCGCCCGCGCCAACTCGGCGCAGACTTCGGTCGCGGCGGTGCTCCACGCCTCGAGATCCGCGCCCGTGAGTTGGGGCCCGGCGCCGTTTGCCAGGAACAAGAGCGTGTCGTTGGTGCTGGTGTGCCCTTCGACCGAGACGCAGTTGAAGCTGCGCTGCGCCGCCAACGGGGCGAGTTTCGCCAGGTCGGTCCCTGCGACGTTCGCATCGGTCAGCACGAACGCGAGCATGGTCGCCATGTTGGGCCCGATCATCGCGGCCCCCTTCGCGAAACCCGTGAGCGTGATCTCCTGGCCCGCGAGCGTCAGGCGACGGGTGCGGACCTTCATCACGGTGTCGGTGGTCAGGATCGCCTGGTTGGTTTTCGTGAATGCGGCCTCGCTCGCTTCGAGGTGCGACATGGCCAGGTCGATCCCCGGCTCGATCTTGTCCATCGGCAAAAGCCGACCGATGACGCCGGTCGAAGCGACGAGCACCTCTTCCGCGGCGCAGCCGAGATTTTGCGCGAGGCGCGCCGTCATGCGGCGGGCGTCGTTCATGCCTTGCTTGCCGGTGCAAGCGTTGGCGTTGCCGGAACAGATGACGAGGCCGCGTACCGACTCGCTCGGCAAGCGTTCCCGGCAGACGCGCACGGGCGCGGCGCAGACGCGGTTCTGGGTGAAGACGCCGGCCGCACGCGCGGGCCAATCGCTCGTCACGAGTGCGAGATCCAGTCGGTTGGGGTCGGGCCTGATGCCGCAGTGGACGCCCGCGAAACGATAGCCAGTTGCCAGATGCCAGTTATTCATGGGGACAGTATATGGCTCGCTGGGGCTCGGCCATACAATGGTCTCGTGAAAACTTGAAGAGGGCCCGCCATGCAAGATGCGTCGTTTACGTTTTTGAAAAACCTCCTCCTCACGCCGAGCCCGTCAGGTTTCGAGCGTCCGATTCAGGATGTGGTGCGCAGCTGGGCGGGGCCGCTCGCCCACAGCATCGAGACCGATCGACACGGCAACGTCATCGCCGCCCTCAATCCCGGCGGTTTCCCGCGCATCATGCTCGCGGGGCATTGCGATCAGCTCGGCCTGATGGTCGAGCACATCGACGATTCGGGCTTTCTCTACGTGCAGCCGATCGGCGGCTGGGACATGCAGATTTTGCTGGGCCAAAACCTCGTGGTGTGGGCCAAGGGCGGTCCGATCAACGCGGTCGTTTCGCGCAAGGCGCCGCACTTGCTCACCGCCGACGAACGCAAGAAGGTTCCGGACTTCCCCGATATCTGGGTCGACATCGGCGCCAAGGATCGCAAGGAAGTCGAGGAGTTGATCACGCCGGGCGATCCGCTCACGGTCGATCTCGGTTGCCGGGAGCTGCGCAACGGTCTGTTCACGTCGCCAGGCCTGGACGACAAGGTCGGCGTGTGGGTGGTGATGGAGGCGCTTCGGCTCATGAACAATCGGCCGCTGCAAGCCGCGATCTTTTGCGTCTCGACGGTGCAGGAAGAGATCGGCCTGCGCGGCGCCACGACGAGTGCTTACGGCATTCACCCGACGGTCGGCATCGCGGTCGATGTGTGCCATGCGACCGACACGCCGGGCCAGGACAAGAAGCAAGTGGGCGACACGAAGCTCTCGAACGGCCCGGTGGCGTTTCGCGGTCCCAACATCAATCCGCACGTCCACGACCGCATTGTAGATGCCGCCAAGCGTAACGAGATCCCGGTGCAGGTTCGCGGCGTGCCGCGCGCGACCGGTACCGACGCGAACGCCATCCAGCTCACGCGCGAGGGCGTGGCCGCGGGGCTCATCGGCATTCCTAATCGTTACATGCACAGCCCGGTGGAGGTGGTGAGTCTGGAAGATCTGGACCGCGCCGCCCGATTGCTCGCGGAGTTTTGCCTGAACGTGCCGAGCGATGCGAATTGGATCCCATGAGAGCGACTCGGGCGAGCGGGGGACGTGAGTCCCCCGGTACTTCACGCACCTGCAAAATCGCATATATTTACCGTTTTGGTCGTGGACGACGTACCGGGTGACTAACGTCCCCCGCTCGCCAATAGGTATTCAGCTCGGATTTTGCGTCTTCTGGATCGAACGCCAGACCACGAAGCTCTACGCCTTTCCCGAATGGATGCCCTGGGAGGTCGCCGCCGCTGGTATGGCATCCCTCACTCCGAAGGAACTGGAAACCGTCGAAAAGATGATGGCCGGGGTCACGGCGACCAAGGCCGGAACCTGCCATCGCCGCCACGCCCTCAAGAAGCTCGGAGTGGACCGCTACTCCCTCCATCGAATCTACTGTCCTGCCATCATCGCGGAGCGGCGCAGTCTGGTCACTCTCAAAAGGAGCAAGAAGTGAGCCGCGCTATCCTCAAGTTGCTCGTCGGGTTTTCCGCGGGCTTCTTCGTCGCCATGCTTCAATACCTGATCTTCCAGAAAGGGCGGTAAGCCATGCGTTTGGCTCCTTCCGTCTTAAGGAGAACCGTTATGTGCCGTTCGCTGATGGCCGCTTGTTTGCTCCTGCAAATCTCGGCGTTGCTCCACGCCCAGGATCGTCTGCCGGGCAGTGCGCCGGCGTCGTTCCAGGCGCACTCCTACAAGGCCTCGAACGGCGAGACGCTGCGGTACAGCCTCTTCGTGCCGAAGGAAGTGCCGGCGAACGCGCGTCTGCCTCTCGTCCTTTGTCTACATGGCGCGGGGGGCGGTACGTACGCCGCCGCGGTGCTCGCCGATGCGGAGCAGCAGAAGAAGCGCCCCTGCTTTCTCCTGGCGCCGGCGTGCGACGGCAAGGGGAATCGCTGGGTCAAAGCCGAGTTTCGCGGCGGCAAAGGTCGCGCGGTCGAGGCTGAATTGATGGAGGCATTGGGAGATGTCGTCCGCAAACACGCGGTCGATCCGACCCGCATCTACGTGACGGGTCAGTCGATGGGGGGCGTGGGGACGTGGGGGCTGATCGCGGCGCATCCGCAAACCTTCGCCGCCGCGGTCCCGGTCTGCGGGCTGTGGAACCCGGCCGACGCCAAGAAGATGATACACGTCCCGATCTGGGCGTTTCATGGCGCCAAGGATAACGCCGTCCCCGTGAGCGGCTCGCGCGACGTCATCGAGGCGCTGCGAAAGCTCGGAGCCAAGCCCAAATACACCGAGTATCCGAACCTGGGCCATGGCGTCTGGGGCGAAGCGTACGCCACCGAGGCGCTGTGGGAATGGGTCTTCGCCCAGCAGCGTCCCCCGTACCGCGTCCAACTCGACACCATCACGAAGGGGCTGGACGGCAAACCGTACGACGGCAAGAAATGTTACACCCAGGCTCGCGCCGGCATCGTGCCGCAGGGCGCCGGGGATCCGCGTATCGTCGTCACCATGAGCCCGCTGCTTCTCACCGGCAGTGACGTCTACTACGAACTTCATGAGATGCGCAGCGACGATCTGGGCAAGACCTGGACCGGGCCCATCAAACATCTCGAGACGCTGGGCAGACGGCCCGGCGGCATGCTCGACGGCAAGCCGGTCGAACTGGCGTGCGGCGACTTTTGGCCCAAGTGGCATGCCAAGTCGGGCAAGCTGCTCGGCACGGGCCACACCGTAGCTTACGTCGATGACAAGGGACCGGTGATCCATCGCATGATTGAACCCACCTACTCCGTCTATGACGCGGAGAAAGGGACCTGGGCGCCGTGGACGACGCTCGAACTCCCCGAGGGGAAGTTGGGACAGGCGTGCGGCGCCGGTTGCTGTCAGCGCGTCGATCTCGCCGACGGCACGATCTTGCTCCCTGTCTATCATCGCGCGACGGGCTCGAAATTTGCCGGGTCGACCGTGCTGCGTTGCGGCTTCGACGGCGCCAAGCTCAAAGTCCTGGAGATCGGCGACACGCTCCGCCGCGATTTCAAACGGGGCCTGCCGGAACCTTCGCTCGCCTTCTTCAAGGGGATGTATTACCTGACGCTGCGCGAGGAAGACGCGGGCTACGTCGCCGTCAGCAAGGACGGGCTCCGCTACGGCGACCTCAAGAAGTGGACCTGGGACGACGGCACGGACCTGGGGACTTACAACACGCAAGCCCACTGGGTGACCCACTCCGACGCGCTTTATCTCGTCTACACTCGCGAGGGTGCGAACAACGATCATATCTTCCGCCATCGCGCGCCGCTGTTCATGGCCGAGGTCGATACGGAGAAGCTACAGGTCAAGCGCGCCACTGAGCGGATTCTGATTCCCGAGAAGGGCGCCCGCTACGGCAACTTCGGCATCTGCAACGTCAGCGAGAATGAGACCTGGGTCGTGGAAACGGAATGGATGCAGCGTCCCCCGGCCGAGCCCGTGATTCCGATCGAGAACAAGTGGGGCGCCGAGGCCCGCGTCTACGCCGCCCGCATCCTTTGGGACAGACCGAATCTGGCCTGGAACAAGAACTGAGAAGGGGGCGGCGTGGGACGTCGGATCGGCGACGTCTCATGATGGCCCGCGTGCAGCGTAAATCGTCGGATCGATCATCTCCGCACTCGCAAATGCCGCCTGGCGCTCGCCGCACTTGTTGCACGTGCCGCAATGCAAGCCGCGTTGGGGCTGGATGCACGAGAACGTGTGGCCCAGCGGCAATCCCTCGCCCCGGCGCATCACGGCTTCTTTCTTCATGCCGCCCAATGGCAGCGACACCGAGACGTGGCCGCGCATTGCCGAGTTTACGATCTGCGCCATCCCGGTGAAAAACTCCGGCGTCGCGTCGGGAAACGGATTCGTCTGCAGCGACCCCAGGGCCAGCACGGGCCAGCCGTGCAGTTGGCACCACAAGAGAGACTTGGCGAGCAGCATCACGTTTCGACCCGGCAAAAAAACCGCCTCGTCCGGGTCGCGGGCGCCGGGGACGCCTCGGCCGGTGACGCTCCAGTGATTGCCGTAGACGTCGGCGACCGGTTGATCGAGGATTACGAGCGGCCTGAGTTCCGGCCGCGCCAGAGCAGCGAGAAATCGGCGCAGATACTCGAGTTCGACGCCTTCCCACGAGAGGCCGCAGCGCATGAAGATCGGCTGCGCCACGGCCCCGCGGCGCAGGGCGTCGCCCAGCAGGATGGCGCTATCCAGACCGCCGGAAATAAGGACGGCGAGCATTTCGGGCATGACGAGACCATTGAACGTACGAGCATCGACACGGGCAAAACGCCGGGCGTTACAGCAGTCGGCCCAGGGTTCGGTAGGTGAAGAAGATATCGAAGCCGTTGACGGTGATGCGGAAGGTGTAGGTGCCTCCCTGGCTGACGCGAAGATCGGTCAGCGACGCGACGCCCGCGGTCATCGTCGCGCCGACGCCGCCGGTGAGGTTTCCGGGGCCGGAGAGTTTGGTGATCGTGACGGGTCCGGCGAAGGAGGTCACGGTGTTGCCGAGCACGTCGACGGCGCGCAGGGTGACGGCGAAGGAGCCGCTGACGGGCTGGGAGCCGGAAGTGGTGAAGAGGATGGTATTGATGGTGACGTCGATGGGGGGCGCGACGCGGGCGCCGAGTCCGGGGGCGCCGGCGCTGAGGACGTAGGAACCGACGAGGTCGAATGAGAGACCGGAGAAATTGGCGACGCCGGCGACGGCATTGACGGTGAGCGTGCCGCGCAGGGTTCCGCCGGTCGGTCCGGACTGGACGGCGAGGGTGACGGGGCCGGTGAAGGCGGTGTCGACGGTACCGCTGGGCGTAAGAACCTGTACCTGGGGGGCGAAGGACGCGCCTGATGCAAGGGTGCTGGGGAGCGCGGTGAATGCGAGCGGGGAATCGATCACGGTGAAGGCCGCGGACTGGGTGGCGTTTGCGAAGTTGCCGAGCCCGTCAAATTCTGCGGTGAGGATGCGATTGCCGAGCGTGAAATTGCCGGCGGTGAAGCTGGCGGATCCGGCGCTGAGCGGGACGGGGAGGCCTTGCTGGACGCCGTCGAGGAAAAAGGTGACGTTGCCGGTCGCGGCGGTGAAGGGGCTGGTCACGCTGGCGACGAACGTGGCATTGTTGCTGCCGAAGACGAAGGCCGGGCCGGTGAGCGTGAGCGTCGAACTGGCGGCGTTCTGGAAGTAGGCTTGCATGCCGGACGAACTCGCGCCGGCGACCGAGTTGCCGAGGTAATCGGCGCTGAAGATGATCGTGCCGACCGCGGGGTTGGGGATCGTGAGGGACGCCACGCCGCCCGAAAGTGCGACGGGGACGACGGCGGTGACGCTGTTGATGGTGTAGGTAAAGTTTACTGTTCCGGCCGCGGTGGCGCCTGCGGTCTGCGTGACGGTCGCGGTGAAGGTGACGTCTTGACCGAAGGACCCGGCGCCGACGGGAGACGTCGTGAGCGTCGTGACGGTCGTGTCGGCCGAGATTGGTTGCGAGAGCCCGGCACTGACGCTGGCGCCGAAATTGGCATTTCCCGTGTAGGTCGCGGTGATCGCGTAGGGCCCGCCGACGCTCAGCGGCGGCGTGAGCGTGGCCATACCGCCGACGAGCGCGACGGGCGGAAGGTCCGTTCCGTCCACGTTGAAGGTAATGCTGCCGTCGGGAATCGCGGGGGTGCCGGGGGCAGCGACGGTCGCGGTGATGTTCGTGCCGCCGACGCCTGACGGGTTGAACGAAACGAGCGTCGTCGAGGTCGGCGCCTGGTTGACGACTTGCGTGAGCGACGGACCGAGTACCGGCCGGAACGTGGAGTCGCCGACATAGTCGGCGGTGATCGTGTAAGTCCCGACGTCGAGCAGCGGTCCAGGCAGCGTGGCGACGCCGGCGACGAGAGTGGCGACGCGCGTTGTGACGATCGTGCCCTGGGTGATCGTGAAGGTGACGTTGCCGGTGGGAGTTGGCAAGGCGCCGGGCGGGGTGAGGGTCGCCTGGATTACGGGCACGCCGTAGAGGGCATTCAAGTTGGTCGAAGTGATCGTAACGGTCGCCAGGTTGCCGTTGACGACGTGAATGAAGGGCGCCGAGGTGCTGGTGATGAACGCGGCGTTGCCGTTGTATCGCGCGGTGATGCTGTGCGAGCCGACGGCGAGTCCGGGAACGTTGAAGACGACGTTGCCCGCGACGTTGAGGGCGGTCGGCCCGGCGATCTGGACGCCGTTGTTGAACAGCGTGACGGTGCCGGCGTTGCCGACGGTCGTGTTGCCGACGGCGTTCGCGCGCACTTGCACGTTGAACGTCACCGTGGCGCCGGGGTTGGAGGGGCTGGCGGGGGCGGAACTCGCCACCGTCGTGATGGTGCCGACTTGCGATGTTCCGCGATTGCGGCGCAAGACGACGCTGTTCGCCGTGTAAAGGATGTCGAAGAGTTGTCCGTCGGTCGAGGTGATCGTGGTGGCGCCGGCGTTGAAGGTGCCGGAACGAGTGCCGGTGGAGGAGACGATCGTGAAACTGTCGAACGGATTGAACGCTGCGGTGGCGCTCACGGAGAGGGTAGCGTTGGCCAGGTTGATGGTACCGATCACGGAAATGCGGTCGTTACTGGTGGGATCGATGCGAACGTTGTACGTGGTGTTGTTGTTGAGAACGGTGTTCCGGGGTTGGAGGTTGCCGATGCCGCCGCTGGCGCCGGGCTCAATGCGATTGCCGGGAATGGCGAGGCCCGTCAGGGTGCCGAGGTTCCCGCTGCCGGCGATGGTTCCGCCCGCGAGGAAGGTGTTGCCGATGGTCCCGGTATCGGTGATCTGGAGGATGCCCGAGAGAACGGTGGTGCCGCCGTTATAGGTGTTATTCGCGGAGAGGATAAGTTCGCCCAGTCCGAGTTTGCGGACGCCGAACGCATTGACGGCGACGGAATTGTTGTTGGCGTCGATGCCCGTGGTCGCGGTATTTCCGGAGATCACGCCGGTAAGCCGGAGGGTATCGCCGGCGAGGGCGACGTCGATGCCGGTTTGCGCGGTGGCGCCGAGGGTGGGGCTGGTGGGGGAGAATGCCTGGACGACGTTGCCGACGGTGATGTTGCCGGTGACGGTGTTATTGCCCGAGACGTTGAGCAGGGCGGTGTCGCGGGTGAGGTTGGCATTGCCGGAGAGCGAAAGGGCCTCGGCGACCGTGATATTGCCGGCGAGGCGAAGCACGGCGCCCTCGGAGACGAAGGTATCGAAGGCGCCGGCGGCTGCGGCGGTGCCGAGGGCCTGATTGGCGCGGATTTCGAGGGAGCCGCCGTTGACGAAGGTTCGGCCGGTGTAGGTGTTATTTTGGGTAAAGACGAGGTTGCCGGAAAGCTCCTTAACAAGGGAGGGAGCGAGAGTAAAGCCGGCGCCGATGCGGTCGCTGATGGTTCCGTTGATGGTGAGCTGAGAGCCGGACTCGACGCCGATGGTGACGCGGGGAGTGCCGGTGAAGACGATGCCGCGTGCGAGGTCGGCGGGGTCGAAGGGGGCGACCTGGATGGCGTTCAAGATGTCCGCGGTGGTGAACGGCGGCCGAACCGTGCCGCCGTCGAGAATGATGTTGGCGTTGAGAGTGTTGACGTTGGCGGTGTTGCGGATGGCGCCGGCGTAATGCGAGTTTTGCACGAAGCCGTTGCCGCGGAGGGTGATGTTGCCGAGGGAGATGGAGTTTTCCAGTTCGAGGGCTCCGCTGGCGCCGATGTCGAGGTTGTTGGAGGTGCTGCCCAGGGCGCTGTTGTGCCGCGTCTTGATGGTGCCGTTGGCGATGCTGATATTGCCGGCGAAGGTGTTGGGCCCGGCGAGGATGAGTTTGCCCGAACCTTCCTTGGTGATGTTCGCCGAGCCGCTGATGGCCCCGAGTACGGTAAGCTGCGCGGACCACTTCGTGTCCGCCAGGCCGCTGGAGCCCTGGGTAGCGAGGGTGGTGTCGCCGACCAACGTGATCGGTCCGGTCCAGACGGAGGTTCCGGAAACGACGCGGATGGCGCCGGGCTGGATATCTTGCGGGTTGAGGCGAATGGTGAACACGCCTCGGCCGAAGGTGGCGACGGTGAGGGTGTTGAGCGCGGGATTGAGCACCATGTCGTTGATGCCGACCTGCGGAAGTCCTTCGCCGACGCGCTGCCAGAGGTTGCGCACGCCGGTGATCGTGTCGGCGGTGAGCTTGAAGACGCCGACGTTGGTACCGATGTAGATGTCGGCGCCGTCGTAGTTGGCGGTCGTGGGATTGCTGAGGAGCGGTAGCGCATTGGGGCTGCGCGGATCGAGCACGATCTTATGAACGACGAGGTTCGCGAACTGATTCAGGTTGAACGTCAGGTTCTGCCAGGTGTTGGTCAGGCCTGCGGAACGCGAAAATTGCACCTTGGGGACGTTGCCTGGCGTATCGCTGACGGCGTAGATGAAGTCGCGGTTGCGCGGGTCGACGACGAGGTCGCTGATGCCGTAGGCGCCGGCCAAGAGGGTGTTGCGCGCCACCCAGGTTCGGCCATGGTTCTTGGAGACGTTGAGGATGCGCGAGTTGTTGTTGACGAAGTAAATGGTGTCGGGGTCGTACGCGCTGGCGCCGAAATCGGGCGCGACGGCGCGGAGGAAGGAGGCGTCGTCGCGGTAGGCGCCCTGGTACTCGGAGATGGCGACGGCGCGGACGTTTTGCGACGCGTTGAGCGAATACATGTTCCAGGTGCCGTTCTGCAAGAACAGCTCGACAAGGCCAGTCGTCAGCCCCACGGTGTTGACGGTGATGAGGCGATTGGTGTTTTGCTGATCGAGCACGAGCGGCGTCAAGGTACTGGGCAATTCGAGAAGGGCCGGCGCGGGGAGCGAAGTCCAGCTGCCGAGCGCGCCGCCGGTCGTGGACATTTCGACGGTGATGATGCCGGCCACGTTTTTGACGTGGTAGAGGATGTTGGGATCGCGGGGATCGCGGAGGATTTTGCCGTTGTCGCCGTCGTTGACGAGCGTGCCGGGCCAGGTATGGTTCCCGGCGGGGACGGAACCGGCGATTTGCACGATGCCGTTGGCCTGTGTGGAAGCCAGCGAGGAGGTGAAATCGGAAACGGCGGGAGCGACGCTTTGAACGATGGACGTTTCGAGGTTGCCGTTGACCGAGGTCCACGTGTCAGCCGAGGGGACGAAATCGTAAACGCCGCCGTCATTCCCCCAGACGATGGACACAGGACTCGTCGAACCGGCCGCGGGACGGCGAATGGCGATGGTGTGGGGATCGACGTGGGGACCGACTCCGGAGGCGGTCGTGATGTCGGTGTAGTTGGTGACTCCGCCAAATGCATGGCGGACGAGGTAGTTGCTGCCGCCGACATAGAACTCGGTGAGGGAGGTGGCGACGATGGCGTTGGAGTAATCGCCGTTGCCCCCCAGGTAATCGTTGAGAGGGGCCAGGAGCGTGGTGGCGGTGACGGCGCCGGGAATGGGGGTGGTGGCGGCGTTGAACCAGGTGGTGCCGGCGTAAACCCAGGGAGTCGTCGGCGTGGGGGGGACGGCAGTGGTGAAAACCAACGAGGTCGCTCCCGTGGTCGCCTGCATCGAAGCCCAGACTCGGGCGTTGCCTTGGGCGTCGACGAACCCGGCCAGTTTGACGTCGCTGACGTTCCCGTTCAGGGCTACGCCGTTGCCGGCGGCGGTGCGGAAGTTGGGGAAGGCGCCCAGGCCGTTCGCGCGCCAGGTCGGCTGGACGGCGCCGGTGGGATTATCGGGATCGGTCCAGAAGACGCCGTTCTCCGCCACCCCCCCCAGGCCGATGTAGAGCGTGCGGAACGAGGTCGGAAACAGGGGGTTGGGAGTATTGAGTAACAAAATATCGGTGTAGCGGCCCCCGATGGCGGTGCCGGGCAGGGTCGCGATGTCCGCGCCGGCGGCATACTGCGCGGAAGTCGGCGCGACCGTGGCGCCGGCAGTGAGGTTGAACCAATCGCCGCCGATGGTGTAGCGCCAGACGCCGCCGGCGCTGGCCACGCCGCCGACGACCTGGCTGCTGACGGAAACATAGATGGTGTTGGGGTTGAGCGGATCAACGATGACCTTGGTGACGGCGCCCCCCACGAGCGGGTTGGTGACGATGCCGGTAACCGGCGCGGGGGTGGTGTTGTTGAGCGGCGCCCAGGTTTTGCCCGAGTCGGTCGAGCGATAGACGCCTACGCCCCCGTTTCTCAAAGCCGCGCCGTGATCTTGACCCGTGCCGACGTACAGGATGCGCGGGTCGGTCGGATCGATGGCGATCGAGCCGATCTGCATGCTCATGACGAGCGTTTGGTTGTTGGCGAAGTTGTCGGCGACCTGGTCGAACAGGGGCTCCCAGGTGATGCCGCCGCTCTTGGTCTTCCACGCGCCGCCGCCCGACGCGGCGACGTACATCGTGTCGGGGTCGCTCGGATCGACGACGATGCCGTTGATGCGTCCAGCGGTCGACAGGTTGCCGGGAGTGAGGCCGTTCGGGACCGGCGCGGGGCCCTGGGCGAACCAGCGATTGTCCGCCTGAATAGTCCCGGTGGTGGCGTAGCCGTTCCCTAGGACCGTGAGGGCCTCGCCGGCGACGGTGATCTCGCCCTGAATCTCGAGGGTCGCGTTGTTCTGTACGATGGTACCGTTAACGGGACTGCCCAGCGCGGCGGAAGAATGCACGCCGAGAATACCCTGGGCGACGGTGGTGAGTCCGGTGTAGGTATTAAATCCTGAGAGGACGAGCGTGCCGTTGCCGGACTTGTAGATGGCGCCGGGGCCGGAGACGTTGCCGTGGATTTGGATGCGCGCGTTCGTGGGTGTTTCGATGGTGACGTTGGCGGCTTCGAGGACGATGTTGCCGCGCCAGACGTGGTCTTCGCCGAGGACGGTGACCGGGGCGATGGTACCGCCGCCCTGGAGGGTGGCGTTGCCGCCCGGGCCTTTGTTGTCGAGGTAGCCCGTACTCTGGATGCGGAGAGTTTCGGCTCCGATCTGGGCGCCGGAGCTGATGCCGCCGGTATAGGAGGTGCGCTGGGGTGCGAACTCGAGGGCGGCGCCGGCGACGACGGTCGTGCCGCCGACCGTGGTATTGCCGGCCGCATGATCGGGCAATCCCAGTGCGCTGTCGTTGCTGATGCGGAGGACGCCTTCCTGCACCGTGACGTTGCCGCCGTAGTACCCGTCGCCGTTGAGGGTAAGCCGTTGGCTGCCGAGCTTGGTGAAGCCGGAGTTGAGAGCGCTCTCACTGATAGTGGCGTTAAACGTGAGGCTGCTGTTGGAGGGGGCGGCGATCGTCAGGTTGGTGCCGCCCTGGATGCCGTAGATGGAGACGTTGGCGGGCGTGGCGGGGATGTATTCGACGCCGATGCCGACGCTGCCAATCAGGTGGATGTCTGCCAGGAAGGTGCTGTTGCCGATGGTATTGTTGCCGCGGAGGCTGAGCAGGGCGCCCTTGGTGAGGAAGTTGTTCGCCAATCCGGTCTGATTGCCGAAGGTGCGGTTGATGCCGAAGCCGGAGAGCCTGAGATGTTCGGGGACTTGCAGATCCTGACCGAAGTAGGGGCGCAGATGGAGAGCCGCCCCGTTCTCGACGGTGGTGAAGGATTGAGCGGTATCGCCGAGGCCGCTGCGTCTGCCCCCCAGGGACATGTTGTTTTTGATGGTGATCCAGCCCTGCTGGATCGTGGTATTGCCCGTGTAGGTATTGATCGCCTGGGCCTGTACCGCGGGGAGAGCCGAGGTGATCGACGTCAGCCCGCCCGGCGCCAGGACCAACTCGCCCGGTAATACCTTGATGAGATCGGCGTAGGTGGGAGTCACGCCGCCCTGGGTTGGCGTAAACAAGTTGGCGGTGAGGGTGGTGCCGGTGAGATTCGTGCTATCGATGGTCATCTGTGCGACGTTCGTGCCGGCCAGCAAGTTCTGAAAAGTGATCAAGAACGAACCGCCGACGCCGACCGCCTGCGTTCCGGTCACGAGCACGTTGCCCGTGCCGATGGTCGGCAGCTGTTCGAGTATGCTCTGCACATTGGCGGTCGTCATCGTCAGATCGATCGCCGCGGTGGTGGCGCCCGCAAAGGTAAGCGTGTACGTCCCCGCGAGGTCGTTCAGTACGGTCGAGAGTTGGAGCGACTGAACTTCGTCGTTAAAGGTCGTGGTGCTGGAGACGACGCCGGAAATGGTGAGCTGATTGAGGATGGCCGTGATGGCGGTATTGGCGGAGGGCGTTTCGTAGATGCCGGACAGGTCAGCCCCGACGCCGATGGCGGAAGTGGAGTTGAGGTTGATCGTGCCGTTCCAGTCGTTGCGTCCGGAGATGTTGCGCAAGGCGCCGTTGGCCCCCGCGAAGCCGTCGCCGTTGAGGAACAGGCGTTCGCGGATGAAGAGGCTGCGGTTGTTTTTGCCGGCGTAGTCGGCGGCCCAGTTGGCGACGGTGTTGTTGACGCCGTTCCAGTTGGGCGTGGGGACGTTGGTCGCCAGGCGATCGTTGATCGCATCCATCTCGAGTTCGAGGGCGGCGCCGGCCATGACGACGGTGTCGCCGAAGAACGCAATGCCCGAGACCGTCCCGTTGGGCAGCGCGCCGAGGGCGCTGGAGTCGCGGATGTTCAGGGTGCCGCACGCGACCGTGGTTCGACCGCCGTAGGTGTTGGCGTTGGTGAAGATGAGCTTGCCGGGAAGGAGCTTGTCGATGGCGAAAATGGGCTTTGCCGGATTGCCGCGGTACGTGATGCCGTTGTTCTGCACGACGCCGTCGATGGTGAGCGAGGTGTTGGCATTGACGCCGATGCTGGTATTGGAGCCGATGGGGAGGGGGCTGCCGAGCACGACGCCGCCGGTCCAGACGTTGTTGCCGCCATCGCTCCACAGGGCGCCGACGGTGCCGTTTTGAACCCCGAAGCCGTTGAGTTCCAGCAGTTCATTGACGATGGTGAGGTTGCCGGTTCGGGGCGAAAGCCTCAAGGTGCCATTCCCCAGGCCCAGGGGCGAGGCGTTCACGACGGTGCGGGTGAAGGCGGTGCCGTTGGCGGCACCCAGGGCGAGGTTATGACGAATCGTGAGGGTGCCCAGATCGACGGTGGTGATGCCGCGATAGGTATTGCCGCCCGTCGGATTCTTGACGGCGTTGGCGACGGGGTCGAAGACGACTTCGCCGAAACCGAACTTGTAGAGATCGTACCCCGGGCCGAAATCGCCGATTCGCCCGCTGATGGTGAGGGTGGAATTGCCGTACGCTCCGACGCTGGCGTCGCTATCCATATCGACGAGGCCGGACCAGGTGTTGTTGCCCCCGTAACCGAGCAGGGCGCCGTCGTTGCCGATGCCCATGCCGCTCAGGATGACGTGCTCGGCGACCGTAATATTGTTGGCGACTTGCAGCTGGGCGTTGGCCTGGACGAAGGTCACCTGGTTGCGGTCGGTGATATCGGCAGCGGTGGCGACGGTGGTACCCAGGGCGCGGGGGGCGCCGATGCGCACGATGCCTTCCGCGACGTTGAAGGAACTGGTGAACGTGTTGTTCGCGTTTAGCTCCAAGGCGCCCGGGCCGGTCTTGGTGATGGGGTTGCTGAAGCCGCTGACGCTGGAGACGACGCCGTTAATGATCAGGGTGGCGCCGGGTCCGCCGACGGTGATGAATTGTTGGTTGCTCGAGGTGCTGCCGAGGTTCAGGGGGAGATTGATGGTATTGGTCGAGCCGGCGGCGTTGACGATGAGCGAGCCGGTGGCGCCGCTGCCGATGGTGAGGGCGCTGCCGCTAAAGGTGTAGCCGGAGCCGGAGATGACGACCGAATTGGGGCGCAGGCCGCCGGTATTGACGACGGCGAGTTTGGCAGGGTTGACGCCGGCAGGGAAGGCGAGATCTTCGCCGGGGCGCGGAGCGACGTCGCCGACCCAGTTGGCTGCGTTGTTGAAGTTATTGTTCGCGGTGAGAACGCCGGCGTTCGTGACGCCGTCCCAAATCGCAGGCGTGAGGCGATCCTCCAGCAACTCCAGAGCCATGCGCGTGATCGGCTCGGCCCTGCGGGTTCGCCCTTTTTTCTGGAGGAGACCTTGGAGCCAGCGAAGGAAGTGAAACGATGTCATGAAGCCGATCCCTGCAGGGAAATGCCGGTCTGTCCGTTACGTGGCTACGGGTTCGCCGAGGGCCTTGGGCCAAGGGCATCGAATGGAACGGGCGCAATTTCGGAATCGATAACCCATCGTACGCGGGCATGGCCGCAAATACAACCCGTTTCGCCGCTTTCATCTACTTTTAACCTTCGTACCGCAGGCCGGAAATCTTTAGAGCC
>JBBQPM010000014.1:0-61649 GCA_038217425.1 Gemmatales bacterium | reverse complement strand
CCTTAACGATATTCCTGTACATCGCGGGAGTGACGTGGTTCGCGAAGACGGAGGCCAGGCTCAGCAACCAGAACACGCTGGCAATTGCGGCAGTCGTGATGTTGGCGTCGCTAGGCCTGGCCTTGACCGCGCCGCCGGTGGCGCAAGAAGAAGGCTTTGCGGGCCGATCGTCGCCGGCGTTTCCGTATCTCGTGGGCGCCTTCGGCATCTACCTGGCGCTGAAGGTCGTGCCGGCGGTGCGCAACCCGCGTCCGGACAAGGTGCAACCCGCAGTCAAGCGCGCCGTGTTGGGATTGGTGCTCTTCGACGCCATCCTCGCGATCGGCCTGATCGGCGTCTGGGGCGGCGTCATCGCGGGGTTGTTAGTACCGGCGCTGCTCCTGGGCCGGTGGATCTATTCAACGTAGGCCGACGGAAGTCTAACACCTCACACCGCTTACACCCTGCCGCGACCTGCTAACGGCGCAGCGGAGTTGTCTCAAGGCGGTACAAACGCCAACGAAACGAGCCGCGACCGTTCTTACGGTCGCGGCCCGCATTATTTTCGACTCGCCGACTCGCTTAACCCAGCAGCAAGCTGGGATCCCAACCGACGCGTTCGGCCGAGGCACGCAGTTTTTCCAGGGCGCGGTTCTGGATTTGACGGACGCGTTCCTTGCTGATGCGGAGCAGATGACCGATCTGACGCAGGCTGTGCGTGCCGTTGCCGGTCAGGCCGAAACGAAGGTCGAGCACCTTGCGTTCGCGTGGCCGAAGGTTTTCCATGAGGAAGCTGAGGGCTTCCTGGCGTTCGGTGTTGTCGCGAAGGGTTTCGCTTTCGTTGTCCGGCATCGCCTCGGTGAGCTTGAAATCGCTATCGTCGTCGAGGACGGCGTTGAGGGAGACGGGTGCCCGGGTGGCGGTTTGCAGATGCGTCAGATGTTCGAGACTGCTGCCGGTGCGCGAGGCCAATTCTTGCGGGCTGGGCAGATGCTGGCCGCCATGGGCCAGGGCTTCGGACTCCTGCTGCAAAAGACCGAGTTCCTGAAGATGGTGGGGCGAGAGGCTGACCAGATGGCTCTGGCGGGCGACCGCGATCTGCAGGGTTTGGCGAATCCACCAGGTGGCATAGGTCGCCAGGCGGGTGCCGTGGCTGACGTCGAAGCGGTCGATGGCCTGCATGAGGCCGCAGACGGCTTCCTGGAGGAGATCGGAATAGCCCAAAGCGTGATGGCGAAAGCGTTTGGCTACGTGGGCGGCAAGGCGGATGTTCGCCGAGGCCAGGCGATGCTTGCAATGGATGTAGCGATCGTGGATTCGGCGAATGGCGGGGACGTCGCGGACTTCCGAATCGCAGTAATCGCGGATGAACTGAGCCATGGGCCAAGGTTCCGGGGCGCCGGGCCGATGGGCGCGGAGCTTGGGAAAATGGCGGATCATGCCTTTGACGAGTTCGCTCTTGGCTTCCCAAAACGTGGCAAGGAGCTCGCGTTCTTCTTCGGGCGTCAGCAGGTCGGAAGAGAAGATCGTCGTCGTCGGATCGATATCGATGGCAATTTCAGGTGTCTTGGCGCGTTTGGTCTTCATTATTTCTTCCCCTGCTAAACAACAATAAGCGAGCAAGTCCGGGTAGCGGCTGACCAAGCCAAACCGATCTTCGGTTGACTTCAATCGGCGCCAAAGGAGGATCGCAATCCGGCCTTTCGCACTTCACGATTTTGGCATTTCCCGAGAAAAGCCAAGTCCTTCCCTCCTTGTCGTCACCGGTAGCCCCATTCCTTGAAGCTCCCCTCGGCGCTCAAACCGAGGACTACGTCACGTGGTCTATGATCGCCCAATTGTAAAGGCTATGTGAATGGATTACAAGACTTTCTCGCCAAAAAAGTGAAATATTTCACAATGCCAACCCTTGACATTCCACAAACTACAGTGGCTGTTCGGATTGGACGCGAAAGTCCAGATAGGAAAGACGGGCAGTGAGGGGAAAAGGTTCAGGCGGCGGTTGGATTCGTCCGCCCTTGATCGCGCTTACCTCCAAATTCAGGAACGAGTTGCAACTCGTGCAAGAGAATCAAAATTTCCTGGTTTTGCCGGCTCACCTCCGCGAACAAATCGGGGTGCGCCTGCCGATCCACCTGCCCCAATACCCAGCTCACTTCCTCGGGCGAGGGAATGAGGGAGGCCTGTGGCAACATCTTGGTTAATTTTAGAAGAACCCGGTCACCCTCGGCAACGTGGTTTTTAGGAAGATTCGGCGAATCTTGCCAACGCACATGCACGACCAGCTGATGGTGTTCGACGGAAAAACAGATCTCGAAGCGAGGGCCCACTTCGCGCGCCTTGAGCCCGACCGCGAACGTGCCGGCGACAATGAGCGCCTCGTCGTGCGGTCCGAAGCGAAACCAGTGGGCCAGCTGTCGCGCCCGTTGACGGGCGCAAAGTAGATCTTTTTTGGACCGAATCGGTACCGAGAAGAGAAGCGTGCTCATGGCGGTCTTCCTTGACCTGGATCCATGGGATGAGGCTCAGGCAGCATACCACGTTCGCAAAACGCGACGCAAGCCAAGTTTCTATATCGTCAATTCATGACTTTTTCTTCATTTTCGGCGCCAGGTCGGGCAGGGGCGTTTGGGCGAAGTCGCCGAAACGAGCCCCGAGGACCTTCGCATCCAGCATCCCGGCGTGTACGTAGAGGCCGTAGCGCAGTTTGAGCGGTTCGCCGACCTTGAGGACGCGGGCGTCATCGAACGTGAGCGACGCCCCCATCCAGCCGTCGTCACGGACGTGAAAGACGCTGGGATGGTTCGGGTTCGCGGGATGGTCCATCAGCGTGACCCCCTCGACGGCTTTCGGCGTGACGGCGCCGGCGTAGTCGACCCATTTCGCGGGCTTCCAGAAGATCTCCTTCTCGTTGACGCCCCCGGCGGAACTCAGGATCCGGCCGCCGCCGTCGTGTACGCCGATCGTCTTCGCCATGCGCACGCCGATCATGCCGAACGGGGTTTTGCCCAGCGTCACCTCTTCCTTTGCCTCGAAATGCAGATCGATCACAAGGAGCCATTCGCGATCCGGGAGGAGCACGACCTGCGTGCGCCGACGTTCCGTGAGCAGCACCTTGTTCTTGGCTTCGTCGAGCCATTCGTGGACGGAGACGACGCCCGCCTCGGCGTCGCCGTCGGTGAGGAGTTCCGTCCGCTTGTGTACGATTCGGCCCTTGCCGGTATCGCCCCAGAAGCTGACGCCGTTCACGTCGTGATGCGAGATCCAGACGGAGTTATGATGCGAATGCCCGATGGCGTCGTGCGGATGCCCCATACGCGTGAGCGACTTCCCCGCGGGGCCGACGATCGGATAGACGAAGGGCCGACGCTGATCGGGCGCAAAGTAGAAGCGAGCGATCTCGGCGCCGTCGCGCTGAAACGAGATTTGCTGGCCCGGCAGCGGAATCGTTTGGGCCGTCGGGATTGGCTTCGTCTGCGCAACCAGGGACGACGCGCAAACGAGCACGATCAAAGCGGAGTATCGCATAATCACCCGAGTTCATTTCGTAGGAGGCATCACCGTGACGGTGATCGCGTTGGAGGGCATGACGACGCGCATACGCTGGTTGTTGTTCTTGGCTTGCGGATTGGCGATGCCGACGTAATCGCGCGGCACCTGGCCCGCGCCGGTCAGAATAAAGGTGTAAGTGCCCGGCTTGACGTTGGCGGCAAGCGTCAGTTCCGCCTTGCCTTCCTTCGCGTTCGGCGCCAGGTTCACCAGAGCGACCGTCGTGTTCTGCGGCAGATCGTATGCGGAGATTTGCACGGCTTCGGTCCAGTTCTTGGCGCGGTCGAGCGCGACGGCGATGGAAATCTTTTCGCCAGGAAGCGCGGAAGTCCTTTCAGGCGTCGCCGTGAGTGCGAACGGCGGCGCTTCGCGCACGGCGAGGACGATGCTGTGATTGAGCCGGGCCAGGCCCGGCGTGTTCGTCGTTCCCCAGGTGAGCCCGCCGGCGCGGACTTCACACGTTTCTTCCTTGCCCGCGATCATCCCCTTGCCCACGATGCGAATGTCGGCATGCCCGATCGCCGCATCCGCCGACGCTTTGAAGACTAGCGGCACGGAAGTCTTGTTAGGGCCGACGACGACGGGATCGCAGGTAACGCCCGGCGGCAGGTCGGTCGCTTCGATGCGGATCGGCTCGTCGTAGCCGTCGTTGCGGAAGACGAGCACGTCCATAAACTCCCGGCCCCCCTGGCGAACCACGGTGCAATCGGGCTGCGTCTCCGCCATCGGCACCGCGACCAGGCGGAAATCGGGACGCTGCTTGCGGACGCACAGGCGATACACGAAGCGAGCGTCGCCGCGCTGCTGGTAGTAGGAATCGCGTACTTGAAGGACGTAATCGCCGTCGAGGGCGGCGGTAAATTCGCCGTAGGCGTCGCGCGACGACGACGTGAAGCGGATCTTGCCGATATTGCGGTTGTAATCGTCGAAGGTCGAAACCTTCTTGCCCTTGGGATCGAAAACATGGATGACCGGATCGATGAGACCCAGCTGCCGTTCGCCGATGGTTTCGACGACGTATTTCTCCCCTTTTTTGGCGGTGAATGCGTAGAAGTCCTGGTCGCCGGCGGGAGCGAACGTACCGGTGACGTCGCAGGGGAGCGTGAGCGATTGTGGGGAGCTCTTGTCGTTGTTCGGCTCTTTTTCCAGGACGATCGGATCGGGCGTGAAGCCGAGGAAGAGGTGATTGGAACTTCCCTCGGGCGTCGTGATGCGATAGGGCATACCGTCGAGTGAGGTTTGGCCGGGCCGCAGGGCTTCGCCGGCTTTCAAGCTGGCGGCAACGTCGGCGGAGACTTCGATGTCGCGGGTGATGACTTCGAGCGGCCTGCCTTGGATTTGCGCGCCGCCGGGCGCCGGTTTGCCGCCGGGCAGATTGCGGCCGAAGAACGTGACCGTCGTCTTCGTGCCGGGATTGACGGCGGCGGGGACCATGGCGTCCAGATGCGGGAGGTTGCCGATGTGCAGTCGGTAGAAGTAATCGCCGCCGCCGCCGTAAACGAAGTCCCAGAGGCGCACGGTGTAGTCGCCGTCTTCGGGGGCGGTGAAGTCGATAAACGGATCACGGCCAAAGTGATCGACGGAGGCGCCAAGCTCTTTGCCCTGGGCGTCGTAAAGTCGCAGGGTGCCGTCGAGCTGGCTATCGAGCCGCCAGGCCCAGCAGTTGATCAGGACGCGCTGGCCCTTCTTGGCGGCGAAGACGTAATGATCGACGTCGGTTCCGCCGTCCATTTTGCCGCTGACGACCGCGGGCATCGGCACGCGTTGCGCCTGCGCGATTTCGTTGTTGGGTTCCTTCTCGGTCGCTTCGGGCCAGTCGCCGACGACGAAGGCGCGAACGTTGGAGAGCCCCAGCGCAGTGACGACGCGAACGTCGTAATGTCCGACGGGAACGTCGGAGCCGACGGTGACTTTGAAGACGTTCGGTTTCAGGGTCTCGGCGGTGATGCCGGCATGGCTGAAATAGAGCCGGGTCGCCCCGTGCAGATCGCCGCCGGCGACGGTGCAATCGACCGCGGTCCCTTGGCGCGCGCCGCAGGGGAAGATGCTATTGAGTCTGGCCATGGGGAGTTGAGCGTGGGCGCTCGGGGAAACCAGCAGGAGCAAGGCAAGTAATCGGCAGCGCTTCATGGGATATCCATCACGGGTGATTGAGCGGATCTTCGATTGCGAGGCCCTCGGCTACGGCGGCGACAAGTAGCTCGCGGTCCGAGGACACCAGCGTTATTCGATTCGAGTGAGTTCTTTGAGAATAAGCATTGACGCGAAGAGCGCTCGCAAGCTGCACGGCGTCGTAGGCTCGAAGTACGTATTTGATCGCCAGGCGTGCCGAAGCCGAAGCCAACATTTTCGATAAAGAGACCGATCTTAACCGCGTTTGCAGATCCATCTCGAATTCACGCTTCGCCCGTTTTGCGTCAGGCCGGGAAAGCGTTCCAGTTCGAACTCGTCGCGCGATGGCTGCCGCGACTTCTACTTGGGCGATACGTGCGACGAATATTTCGTTGGCGACGAGTTTCAGGACCGACCTGACCCACAACGTGCCAGTTTCATTTACATAACCTTTGACGAGCCCGCTCGAATCAAAGAAATAGAAGCTCACTTCTCGCGCCTCATTTCGATGATTGTCTGTGAAAGCGGCTCCCCCTTAATTTCGACAGGCTGATAATTTCGAATCCTATCCCAGTCGGGTTCGCCCACGGGTCGATCGATAATTCCCGCCTCAATCATCTGCTGTAGCGACGTCTCCTCTGGGGTAACCGCGGGAACGAGGGATTTTTTCAACTCTTCCCTAAGGATCTTGATCACTCGCTTCCACTCGCTGCGCGGCAGCTTACGAATCTCCGCCAGTATCGGTCGCAAGTCGGCATTCATGACCCACCTCCTTTGCACCCATTCTAGCAGAGATTCGCACGCCCCATCATCCCACCAACTCCCGCACCGGCGTGCCGCCGCTCAGGATCTTGATCGGACGCTGGGCCTCGTTCAGGTAGTCGATGTTCGTATCGATGCCGAGCACCTGATACATCGTTGCGAGCACGTCTTCCGGCGTGAGCGGGCGCTCGCGCGGGTACTCGGCGCGGTCGTCGGTGACGCCGATCGCCTGGCCCATGCGCAAGCCGCCCCCCGCGAAGACGACCGACATGGCGCCCGGCCAGTGGTCGCGGCCCATCGCCGGGTTGATTCGCGGCGTTCGGCCGAACTCGCCCCAGACCAAGACCAGTGTGTTCTCCAATAGACCACGCGTCTGCATGTCTTCCAGCAGTGCCGCCCAGCCCATGTCGAACTCGGGTAGCTTGCGACTTTTGAGGGCCTCGAAGTTGTTGGCGTGCGTGTCCCAGCCGCCGGCGTCGACGGTCACGAAGGTTACGCCCGCTTCGACCAGACGACGGGCCAGGAGCATGCTCTGACCGACGCGATTCATGCCGTACGACTCCCTCAATCGGGCGTTTTCTTGATTGATGTCGAAGGCCCGCTGAGCGGCCGGGCTGGTCACCATCTCGAACGCCCGGCGATTGAAGGCGTCGAAGCCCTCCATGAGGCCCGATTGATCGGTCTCCCGGCGGAGCGTGTCGATCGAGGCCAGGAGCTGCCGGCGATTCTCGAGGCGATTGACGCTGATGCCGCTGGGGAGCGTCAAGTTTCGGACGGAGAAGTTGCTGGTGCTCGGATCGCTGCCGAGGGAAAACGGATTGTAGGCGACGCCGAGATACGCGGCGGCGGTGTGACCGGGAGCTTGCGGCACGCCGATATACGCCGGCAGACCGGGGCGGTTGGGACCGCGTTCCCGGGCCACGATCGAGCCGTAGCTGGGCATCTCGTTCGCGGGGATGTCGTTGGTCGGTTTGTAACCGGTGAGCAGGTAATGGCTTGCGGAGTCATGGCCCGCGTCGGGATGGGTCACCGAGCGGAGGATCGAAAACTTATCCATGACGCGAGCGGAGCGGGGCAGGTGCTCGCTGATCTGGATGCCGTTGACGTTGGTGGCGATGGGCCTGAATTCGCCGCGATATTCGGCGGGGGCCTGCGGCTTGAGATCCCAGGTATCGATGTGGCTGGGTCCGCCCCCCTTCCAGATGAGGATGACGGAGGTATCGCGGGTGGCGGCGCCGCGGTTCGCCTGGTCGGCGCGGAGCCGAAGGATATCGCCCAGGCCGAGACTCCCCAGACCGAGGGCGCCGGCCTTTAGAAAGTTGCGCCGCGACAGACCGTCGCAGCTCGCGTACTTGTCGCCGAAAAAGCTAAGCATCGAAACCTCGCAGGAATGTTTGCGTTACCGAGCCGGAAGCGTAAGCGACGATACGAACCGCCGTTGCCGTCAAAATCGTCGCTCACGCTTCCGGCTCGGATTCTCCTAGTGATTGAACAAAAACTCTTTGCTGTTGACCATCGCCCACAGCAGATCTTCGAACGCGGACTTTTTATCGGGTTGACCGGCGACATACGTCATCACCGTCGTCATCTCATTCGCCCGCGGCAGTCGGCCGTACACGGCGAGATACAACTCCTGGACGATCTTCGCGTCGGCGGTCTTGGCTTTGACGAGCCCCGCGATCCGACCCGCCGGGGCGCGGAGCTTATTCTCCAGGTCGGGCGAGTTGAGCAGGTGCAGCGCCTGGGCGAGGTTCGCTTCCTTGGGCCGTTCGCACTCGCACGGCGTCTCGCGGCTCGGTCGGCCGAAGACGTCGAGGAAATACGAGCCGACCGATTCGTCCGGGAGTTGAATCGCCCGCGTTCCCTTCGGCAAACCCTGGAAGTTCTCCTGCGAACCGACCACGTGATTGACGGCGTCGAGCAACACCTCGGCGATGAGCCGACGCGGATAGGCCCGGGCGTAGTTTTGCTGGTCGCTCAGGTTGTTGGCGTTCGGTTCGGATGAAAGCTGATACGCCGTCGACGTCATGATGGCGCGGATCAGGTGCTTCATGTCGAACTTGTGCTTGACGAAGTCGGCCGCGAGCGCGTCGAGCAATTCGGGATTGCTCGGGGGATTGGTCACGCGCATGTCGTCAACCGGTTCGACGATGCCGCGGCCCATGAAGTGCGCCCACAGGCGATTGGTGATGGCGCGGGCGAAAAACGGATTGCCGGGGGCGGCCATCCAGTCGACGAGCTTTTGCCGGGGATCTTCGTCCTCGCCGATCTCGACCGCGGGGCTATCGAGGCCCGCGGGCTTCATGATCTTGTTGTTGGCCGGGTTGCGGACCGTTCCTTCGGACTTCACGAAGATCGCCGGCTCCGCGGACGACTCGCCCGGCTTCAGACCGAGCCGGCTGAAGAACGCCTGGAACTGGTAGTAATCGTCCTGGCTCCACTTTTCGTACGGATGATGATGGCACTGGGCGCAGTTGATGCGCATGCCGAGAAAGAGCTGGGCGGTGTCGTTGGTCTGCGACGTCAGATTGCGAACGGTGCGGTACCAGATGACCGGCGGATGCTGATCGACGGTCCCCTGAGCGGCGAGGATGCTGCGGGTGAAGACGTCGTACGGCATATTGGTGGCGAGCGCGGTGCGAATCCAGGCGTGGAAGGCGAAGGTGCCGCGCTGGTTCTCCTTTTGGCCGCGACGTTTGTTTCGAAGCAAGTCGCCCCACTTGGTCGCCCAGTAGTCGGCATATTCGCCGCGGCTGAGCAGATGATCGACGACCTGTTCGCGTTTCTTCGGATCGCTGCTGGCGAGGAACGCACGGACTTCGTCGGGCGTGGGGAGCGTGCCGATCAGGTCGATGTACGCCCGACGCAGGAACGTAGTGTCGTCGGCGAGTGGGCTGGGCGTGAGGTTGAGCTGCTTCCACTTCGCCTGGATGATCTCGTCGACGTAGTTATTCTTGGCCAGGCTGGGCTGCTGGGTCGTTTCCGCATCGGAGAGCGGAATCGTGAGATTGCAGACGTCGACGTTGCCCATGTAGCGGGCCATGACCGCGGTGCCGCCGGGACTGTCGAAGGTGCGGATGAGGCCGTGATCATCCGGGATGGCGATATTCGGCTCGTTGCTCTTGAACTGGGCTTCGCGGGTGACGTCCCGGCTCGTGCCGTCGGAGTAAAACGCGGTGACGATCACCTGCTGTTCGACGTTGCGTTGCGTGAGGATATTTTTGGGAAAGCACTCGATGCGGACGACGTTGGGATCGGTGACGGACCCGGCGGGCGTCCCCTGGAGCACCCAGCGGAGCATGACGTCGTACTCGGGAGAGTCGGTAGCGGCGCGTCGACCGCCGCCGTGGGGGGATGTGCCCGCCGCCTTCATGAGGAGCATGCTCGATTCGGGGGCGGCGGGGAAGATGCGTCGCCCGCGGGCCTCTTTGGTGACGGCGTTGTAATCGAAGTCGGCGTCGAAACCGAACAGCGAGAGCTTGAAGCTGTTCTGCCCGGTCGCCTTGCCGTGGCAGCCGCCGGAATTGCAGCCGAGCTTGGTGAAGAGGGGCACGACTTGATTGCGAAAGCTGATCGGCACCGGCACGTCGAACTCGACGACCGTGACGGGAACGTCGACCGACAACTTGCCGAGTTTGGCAGTGATATTCGCGGCGCCGTTGCCGCGCGGCACCATGACGCCGTCAGCAGTCACCGTCGCGACCTTGGGATTCGAACTCGCGTACTGCACCTTTCGGCTATAGTCGAAGGTCGGCCCGCCGAGAGATTGGGGGCTGCCCATGACCAGAATTCGCTGCACGGCGTCGGCGCCGCGCAGGCGGACGCTGTCGGGAGTGACGACGAGCTTGAGCGGGGCGGGCGGGTCGGCGGGGGGCGTCGCAGCTGGCTTCGCGTCATTCGCCCTGGCGCCGAACGACGAACTTAGCAGCGCAACCAGCAGCGCCAACCTCAAACGGATGAACATCGGCACAATCTCCTGATGCACAACTATTTACAGCGGGCACGAATATCGAAAAGCACAAATCGAATTCACAGGCGGGCACTCAGCAGGCCTGAGTGTGGAGAGAGACAGGCATCGCAGATACCTATGTATACTGTAACCGATGACGGAGTTCCCGGCAACAAGATTCTCGGCACTTTCGCGAAAATTGTCGAGCAATTCGCATAGAACGAACCCAAACGTCACGGAGAACGGGCCATGGCCGAGAATGTGTTTGTGAGCCGACATCCCCTGGTGCTGGATCGGCTGACGTCGCTGCGCGATCGGGCGACGCCCACGCCGGCGTTCCGCAAGCTGGTACACGATCTGGCGCAGTTCCTCTTCGTCGAAGCCGCGTCCGATCTGGAACTGACGACCACTCAGGTGACGACGCCGATCACGACGTGCGGCGGGCATCGTCTGAAGGGCTCGATCGGACTGGTGCCGATCCTGCGTGCCGGCTTGGGGATGGCGGAATCGATTCTGGAGATGATGCCTGACGCCCAGGTTTGGCACCTGGGCCTGTGCCGCGACCACCGCACGCTGCAGCCGATCGCGTATTACAACAAGCTCAACGAGCAATCGAAGCTCGACGTCGTCTTCGTAGTCGATCCGATGCTGGCGACAGGGGGTTCCGCGATCGCAGCGATCGACGAGCTGAAGAAATGGGGCATGGGCCGAATCAAGTTCCTGGGCCTGATCGCCGCCCCCGAGGGCGTGGCGGCGATGCAGCGTCAGCATCCCGACGTGCCGCTGCACCTGGGGGTAGTCGATTCGCATCTGAACGAGGTGGGCTACATCGTGCCGGGGTTGGGCGACGCGGGGGACCGCCAGTTCGGCACGCGGACGGAGTAGCCCCTACTCCGTCCCCTTTTTTTTCGTACCTTGTGTGGACTTGCGACATGAGAATCGACCGGGTACCTGGTAAGTTGGGAGAATAACTTTACCATGAGCCGCCCTATGACTCCCACCTATCCAGCCATCCTGCGAAACGGTCAACTCGAATGGAGCTGCGAAGTTCCAGCGACCGCACTATCGACTCAGCCGATTCCCGTGGAAGTCACGGTACTTGCTACAGCACATCCTACGTCGTCCAACGGCCCTGCGATGGCCGCCGCCCTGAACACTCTGGCGAGCCGAGGCGGCCTCGTTGACTGGCAACGAACGCTACGCACTGACCGATCATTGCCAGGCCGATTCGAATGATGCTGGATAGCAACTTGATCATCTACGCCACCAAGCCGGAACACCCGGGAGTGCGACGGATGATTGCCTCATGCGCGCCTGTTCATTTGCGAATGCAGCCGAGGCTGGTTCTGCGTGGAAATCCGCAACACGGACGCATTTTGCCAGGGTTTCGATACGCACTCAAGAGGCATATTCGCCAACTGAGACATAGTTGCCGTCCGAGGCGGGACTTGGAGGCGCCTTCGTTGGTGACATAGGTGGGTCGCAGAAGGCGTGAGCGAGTCGCCGTTGCTGAACCATCCCGGCACCGTCGGAAGTTACGGGTGCAAGCAGCTCGGAGCGGCTCTAGGTATTTTGACGGAAAAAAGTCAGAACTCGAACCGCGTTGAAGGAACGGCTATCAACTTTTGGGCCATATAGCTTAGGCCTTCAGTTGGATTTTGGATTGACATCGTGTCAACGCGAATTCCTGATACGAAAACTCGGCTGATACCTGATTGTTGTACTTGCTTCATACAAACTAAATTAAGAGCTTTGCCTTTCCAGTAACGAGACGCCTCAAATAAGATATTTTCACTCATCCCATCACTCTTGGGAAAGAAGTTCGCCAGATCCTCAGAATGATTTGATTTCCCACCGCGGCCATGCGTCTTAGCCCCACTGAAGGAGCGATAGATTTTTTGGTCGAAGCCGAACAGAAAGGCTACGTGAGGCGTCTCGCTTACCCTCTCAATATCGGGAATTAGCTCGTTAAACATTGCTTGGGACTTTGTTCCGTGATCGGGCCTGGTCTTCAATTCGAGCTGGAGTTCGATTGGCAGAACTACGGTTATGTCAGTCGACCCCTCAGCTGACACGACCCTGCGGTCAGCTCTCTGCCAAATAACCTGTCCATCCACAATCTTCACATAATCAGCTTGCTTGATCTTCTGACCATGCCTCAAGAGATCCCGATAAGTTCCTTCTTGTAGTTGACACCCAAGGTCTAGGAGTGCGTTCGCTACCTCAACCTTAAAATGGCCCTCTGCCAAACAGAGCAAAGGATCTTTAGCAGTTCGGCGCGACAGCCACTCCACCAACATGCGGAGTAGTTCGAGTGCAGTCATATATTCGAGCATGGAGCCCTTTCGCTTGCCGCCAATGTCGGGCGATCATCCCTAAGAGTAATCCATCGGTTCTATCACGACTCGCCCGCATTTTACGCGAGCGCCCTACTGCACACAAGAAGCATATTCGTCCACTTTCTCCATTTCCGGAATGCACGGCCCTCGGACTTTCGGGAAAGTCAATAAAGTAAAAACCAAAAATGCAGAAGCGAAAAGTGAACGCAACTCGTTTCACGATCAATCACCTTTGCGCCGGCTTTTTCCCGCAGTAATCCCATGGGAGCAGCATGTGTTCCAAATGAAGGTACTTCGCAACAGAGTCACACGAAACGCTTCATCACGAGCGAGACCTTTCCGTACTCGGCGCCTTCGAGTTCGTGGAGATCGTGCATGACGCTATGCCTTCTTCGCGCTTATTGCGTCGGAAACGGGCGAAGGATTCGCAATCGCAACCAGCGCGGGCCGTCGCGGCGGTCGGTTCACGACGATCCAGTCGCCCGCCGAGTCGCGTGCCCGAAGGTCCGCTACCATGGCGTGCACATCGAAATTGTGCATCGCCGCGAAGGCGTCCCGCGTCGCCCGGATTTCTCGCAGGATTTCATCTTCCATCGTGATACTCCTCTCCTTGCAGTTGTTGCGGCGTGCAGATTAGCGGAGGTTCAAATCCGGCCGCGCGGCACACTGCTTCTATCCGCGGCCGCAACACCACGTTCGCGATGTGGGTGCAATTCCACGTCAGCAGATACTGGATCCCGTGAACCGCCGCCGTCGCGATGTGCAACGCATCGGATGCAGCCTTCAGCGGTAGCGGCACTTCCCTAATCAGCGACTCCGCCAAATCTTCTACCTCACGCTTCTGTTCCAGCAAGGGAATGCCGGCGAGCGCCGCAATCCGGTCCGCCGCCGCTTGAATGTCGCCTGCCTGGCATTCTTGCACCACCACGCGCGACATGAACAAATCAAACTCATCTCGACGCGCCCACCACTCGCGGGTGATTTGCTGGTGGGCCGCTCGCACCACATCCACGCTGGGTCGGGCGGTCAAATAGCTTGGGACCGTCGTCTCGATGTAAACGCTCGGCTTCATTCCGCCATATTATCGCTTCAAGGGTCTGCTCGCAAGCGACTTGCCCGCGTCCTGGCCAAAGAGTCGCTCTCTCACGGTCGCGGCTCGTAATCGATACAATGGCCCCAGACGCAACCCTCACCCAGGCGGACGATCGCGATGGAACTTTCGGAACTGCATCAAGGCATCCTCATCGGCTTCGGGGCGGCGGCCCTCCTCGGGTTCATCCTCTATTTCGTCAAATCGAAACCGACCGGGCCCGCCGCTGAAGCTCGCCAGATCGGCCAACGCTGGCTCACCGATTCGGCGTTCGCAGCCAAGGTCAACAAGATCCTCAAGCCCGATCCCGTCAAACCCTCCGGCGAAGCGCTGCGGCTCCTCGCCGTCCTCCAACGCGAAGGTCGGCTCCTCGACTTCCTCCTCGAAGACATTCAGAATTACGCCGACGCACAGATCGGCGTCGCCGTTCGCGATATCCATCGCGGCTGCCAAAAGGCTCTCAAGGAACATCTCGTCCTCGAGCCGATCCTCCCCGGCGAAGAATCGCAGACCGTGAGCGTCCCCGCGAACTTCGATCCCAGCGCCATTCGCCTGCTCGGCAACGTCACCGGCAACCCGCCCTTCCGCGGGGCGCTGCAGCATCACGGCTGGCGCGTCAAGGAGCTGAAACTCGCCAAGCCCGCGGAGGGGCAGGACGAGTTCGTCCTCGCGCCGGCGGAAGTGCAGCTGCCGTGATTGAATGAGGCGAGCGGGGAAACGTCAGTCCCCCGGTACTGCACGCACGGCCGAAAATTCAGTGCTGGCGGTGCTCGTCTCTGCAAAAACGTGATGTACCGGGGGACTGACGTCCCCCGCTCGCCTATTAGGTCTTGGAGGAGACGCCGTGTCCGCATCTCGATTCGTCGTGGGCATCGATCTGGGAACCACCAACACCGCCCTGGCGTACTACGACACCGGCGCCGGCGAAGAACCGGCCCTGCAACATCTCAAAATCCCGCAAATCGTCGCCCAGGGCGTGACCGAAGAGCGTGCGCTGCTGCCGAGCTTCCTCTACCTCCCCGGTCCCGGCGAACAGCCCGCGGGGAGCATGAATCTGCCCTGGGCGCCCAACCGCGACTTCGCCGTCGGCGAGTTCGCCCGCAACTTCGGCTCCCAGGTGCCCACCCGCCTCGTCGGCTCCGCCAAGTCCTGGCTCTGCCATCCCGGCGTCGATCGGCGGGCGCCGATCCTGCCGTGGAAGGCCCCCGAGACCGTGCGCAAGGTCTCGCCCGTCGACGCCTGCACGCGCTATCTCAAACATCTCGTTGACGCCTGGAATCACCTGATCGCCAAGGACGTGGCCGATCATCGCCTCGAGAATCAGGACATCGTGCTCACCGTCCCCGCGTCGTTCGATGCGGCCGCTCGGGATCTGACGATCGAGGCGGCGCGGGCGGTCGGGCTCGAACGGGTGACGTTGCTCGAGGAGCCGCAGTCGGCGTTCTATGCGTGGATCGATGCCAGCAAGGATAAATGGCGCGAACAGGTCGAGGTCGGCGACGTCGTCCTCGTCTGCGACGTCGGCGGCGGCACCACCGATCTGTCGCTCATCTCCGTCAGCGAGGAAGCGGGTCAGCTGGTGCTCACGCGCGTCGCCGTCGGCGATCACATCTTGCTCGGCGGCGACAACATGGACCTCGCCCTCGCCCATCACGTGAGTCAAAAGCTGACTGCGGCGGGGACCAAGCTCGACGCGGGCCAGATGCAGATGCTCTGGCACAGCTGCCGACAGGCGAAGGAGACGCTGTTCGCGAATCCGCAGCTGGAATCCGCCCCGGTCACCGTGCTGGGCCGAGGCAGTCGCGTGATCGGCGGCACCGTCAAGAGCGACCTCGCCCGTGCGGACATGGAGAAGCTGTTGGTCGACGGCTTCTTCCCGCACTGTCCGCTGTCGGCTCAGCCGCAGAAGCAGCGCACGGTCGGCTTCCAGGAGATCGGCCTGCCGTACGCCGCCGACCCCGCGGTGAGCAAGCACTTGGCCGCGTTTCTGTCACGCAACGAAGAGGTGCTGCAGCAGACGACGAGCAAGAAGAAAAAGAAGAAATCGCAGCAGCCCGCGGAAGTGTTGTTCAACGGCGGCGTCTTCAAGGCGACCGCCCTACGTCAACGGATGACGGAAGTGCTGGGGCAATGGAGCAAGAGCGAGGCCGGGGTGCGTGATCTGCAGGGCGCCGACCTCGACCGCGCCGTCGCCGCCGGGGCCGCGTACTACGGGCTGGTGCGGCGCGGCAAAGGCATCCGCATCCGCGGCGGCACCGCACGGTCGTATTACGTGGGCGTGGAGTCGTCGCTCCCCGCGGTCCCGGGTTTTCCGCCGCCGCTCAAGGCCGTCTGCGTCGTCCCGTTCGGCATGGAAGAGGGGACCGAGACCGACGTGCCGAGCCAGGAATTTGCGTTAATTGTCGGCGAACCGGCGGAGTTCCGCTTCCTGGGTTCGACGATTCGCCGCGGCGACACGGTCGGCGCCGTCATCGAAGAATGGGAGGGGCAGATCGACGAACTCGCCCCGGTGAGCACGACGCTGGAGGCGCCCGGCAAAGAGGGACGCATGGTGCCGGTGCATCTGCATAGCCGGGTGACGGAGGTCGGCACGCTGGAGTTGTGGTGCATGAGCCGGGACAGCAAGGAGAAGTGGAAGCTGGAGTTCAACGTGCGCGAGAAGGAGGACGGAGAATAACGCCCAAGTTCCCCCTTGGCGAACTGGTATAACAATGATATACCAGATATAACTTTGTATGACATTCGCGATTCGGGGGGCGTTATGATTCGCAAACGACCGGCTTTCACGTTGATCGAGCTTCTGATTGTTATTGCCATCATCGGCATTCTCATCGGTTCGATCGCCGTTGCCGTCACGAAGGCCAAGGAGATGGCCAATAATGCCGACCAGCTGACGAAACTGAAGAACTTGACAATGGCGTGCAAGGTGATGGAGACGCAGTATGGTCGACTGCCGCCCGCGTGGGCGACGGGGTACGGCCGAGCTCCGGTCGCCCCTTCGGGAAAGCCGACAGCTTCTTCGGCTCCGAGTAACTTTGTTTACATGCTGCCGTTTCTGGATCAGAAGCCGCTCTTTGACGCCAACGCCTTTGCCGGGACTTCCGTGCCGGTGTTTCATTCGTTGCTCGATCCTTCGCTGCCTACCCCCGCTACCGGCCAATCCAGTTTCGTGGCGAATATTCGCGTATTCTCGACGTACGCTTCGGGCATCGCCTTCGACGCGCCGGTACCGATGGCGACGACGCCCGCCTATTCAGGCTGGTCGAATCACTTTTCGACGGAGCGCATTCCGGACGGCGCGGGCCAAACCGTGTTCTTCGCTACCAAATACGCACGCTGCAATCAGCAAGACAATCTCTACTATGCGGCGCCGCACGACGCGAACGGCCGCGGCGCGTTTTTCGGAGCCGGCAATTACGCGCTCGAATCGAATCGACCGAGCGTCAGCGCACCGTCCGGGGCCCAGTATCCCGTCCCCTACCAGGTGGCCCCTTCTCTCGCAACGACCAGCACCGACAATTCGCATTGCAACAAGGACCGCGGAATCTTCGGCCACAGCTTCGGAGGCGTCGGACTGGCCGTTGCCATGGGGGACGCGTCGGTACGCAATCTGTCCTTCAACGTGTGCGGCGAAGCGATGGCGCTCGCTCTTTGCCCCACCGACGGAACCCCGCTCGACAACGATTGGTAGGCGCCATCCAATGGCGAGGCGACCTAACGCTTGCCATGCGTCCGTGGTTCGTTATCCGACAGACTCTTGGTCGAAATGAAACTGCGAGAAAGTTTTTCTCACTTTCGTGTCCGAATGGCTGCTGGGGCGACGTTGAGTGATTGTACGAGTGGCAACGACCGCTCAACAAAAACACAAAACCTCACACCCCTCGAAGGAGTCAGCCATGAAGAAGTTTGCCATCGTCGCGTCGCTGTTGGTCGCCCTGGTCGCCGGAGCCGTTCAAGCGGGCAGCACCACCGGAGCCGGCGTCTACCGCGAAATCGCCCCCGCCTACGGAACCAAGACCATCCAGGAACGTTACGTCGGCGGCGAAACGGCCGTCCTCCAGCTTAACGGCGACGGCGACACCGACTTGGACATCTTCGTCTACGATCACCTGGGCAACCTCATCGTCAGCGGCATCGGCCTCACCGACCGCGAAACGGTCGCCTTCCGCCCTCACTACACCAGCAACTTCACCATCGTCATCCAGAACCGAGGCGGCGTCTTCAACCGCTTCACGCTTCGCACAAACTAATCGATGACCGTCGAATCCAGAACCGGCGATGGGGGGAATTGATTCCCTTCATCGCCGTTCGTCATTTAAGCGAAGAAAAACCGCTGATACACCTCCGGCAATTCCGCCATCCGCAGACGCAACTCCGTCATCTCCGGCGGCACCGGCAATCGGCCGTACTTCTGGCCGTACAGCGAACTCGAAAACTCGATCTCCAGCATCAGTCGGCATCCCGACTCGACCGGCTTGCCCTTGTGCAAACAGCTCGTGTCGCCCGCCAGGATCGTGCCCGCTTCGCCGGTCACTTCCACGCCTCCCTGCGGATACGCCTGCGCGACTTCCGCGTCCGTGAATCGGCGTACTTCGTAAAGCGGGTCGGGCCGATCGCGGTGCGAGCCGGGGACGTAAACATGCGGGCCGTTGTGCGGCTCGACGTCCGTGAGGAAGATGAAGATCTTGAGGAAGCGGATGCGGTCCATGTCGAAGTGGAAGAGCTGGGCCGCTTCGGAAGACGCGGCTCCCCGCCGTGGAGCGCTCCACCACACGTCGATCAGATCGCTGATGGGGACGCACCCGAGATACCGCTGCGCCAGTTCGATCAGGCCGGGATCCGCGAGCAGTTTTTGAATCGCGGGGTGCAGGTAGATCTGCTCTTCGCTGAATCGGTACACCGCGGTCAGAGGCGCCTTCGGATCGAATTTGAACCGTTCCGACATTTTGAATGGACGTGGGACCAATAAGGCCGGCATCGATTGAAAGTACTCCTGCAATTCGAGGCAGGTCGCGCGCGGCAGCTGGTTGCGGAACCGGTAATAGCCGTCGCGATCGAGCGTCTGCACGGCCTGAGCCAACTCCGCGTCCAGTTCCGCGCCGGCGCCGAGAATGCCGGCTGGATTCTGAATCGTCACGCCCGGCGAGCGGCGACTGATTCTTTTCGAGAGATATCGGTTCAAGCTGCCGCGCGTTTGCTCGTACAGGAGCAGAAACGCGAGGTAGCTCACGCGCGGCGTTTTCCCCGTCCAGCGCTGCAGCCAATAGCCGATCCAAAACAGCGGATACAGCACCAGATAACGGGCGATGACATTGTTGAGCAGTCGGCGAATGAGGGACTTCATGGCGTGGTTCTTTCCGCGGGGAGGAACGTCCACCCAATCGTATTCAGCACCAGCCACCACGCCCACGCGAAGATCAGGAACGCATGCCAGAAGAACGCGGCCATGAGCAAGCCGCTGAAGAACATCACGAGCACCGCGGCGAAGAAGCGGGAATCCACCAGCAGCGACATCATGAGGAAGGCGAACGACGCCAGCGTGGCGACGGCGGGGAACAACTCAAACATTGCATGCCCGCGCAACGTGTTGAGCGAGGCGAGATTGAACGCGAGCACGAAATACGCAATCCAGATGCGGCGCACGATCAACTCGAGCGGCGTGGGAGTTTCCTGCGCGGGGCGCGGTTTGCAGACCAGGCGAAAGATCAGCGCCATGCCGAGGACTTCGCCGATCCAGAGGCCCAGGTAGCCCGGGGCGTCGTGATAGTTGCAGACGATGGTGAGGTAGTAGCAGCCGAGGAAAGTGGCCAGGTGGAGCCAGCCGAGGAGGATGAGGGCGAGGCCCCAGCCGCGTTTACGGGCGATTTCCGCCAACTCCGCCGATGACGTTTCCATGAACGCGTCATAGCGGAGTCGGCGAAACGGGACAAGTTCGTTACTTGCGCGTGGTCATGAGGATCTGCTCGGTGCGGATGTCGACGCGGTACATGCCGGCGGCGCCGTTCTGCCACGGGCTCGGCACGATGTGCAGGTAGAGTTTGCCTTTTTCGCCCGGCATGCCGTGGTAGTTTTCCCCGATGAGGAACGGCGTGCCGCTCTCGCCGACTCGTCCGACCAAAGCGCCGGCGGGGAACTGATTGTCTCGGCCCATGGCGCCCATGCCGCTGGCCTTCGACGTGTATTGCCCCGGCTCGATTGGATACAGATCGACGTGCCCGGCGCTGGTGATCACGAGTTGCAGCTGGGAGTCGACCGCCACGCCGGTATTGAGCCACTGGTTGGAGTTCGAGCCGTAACGAGCCGCGTCGACGAGGATGGCGTTGGGCGTGCGGTAACCGCGCATCTCGAGACCGACCATATCGCACAGGGGGAGTTCCTTCTCGCCCATGAGCGGCGACTGGGCCTTGAGCGATTCATTGAGGATCGTGCCCACCACTTTGAAATGGATCGTATGCAGGACATCGGTCTCGCTGCGGGAGAGGAGTTCCTGTGGAAACTTCTTGGCGATCTGCCGAATGAGAGTTCCGGAGCGGCGGGCGACTTCGCCGTCGGCGTGGGTGAGCGCCTGGCGGAGTTTCGGATAGGCGAAGAAGCCGTGCGCGAGGAGATACTTCGCCGCCTCTTCGCGTTCGCGGTAGAGGTGGGCGCCGAGCTGTTCGATGTTGTCCTGGATGGGCTGAACGAGGTTCGAGGGAATGTGCAGCCCGAACTCGATGGCGCGGATCTCCGCGAGGGGGATGGAGAGGAGTCCGAATTTGGTTTTGACGTCGAGCGATTTTTCGAGCAGGACCATTCGCAGCGAGCTGCCGTCCTGCACGCGAATCTCGGCGTGTAAAGGCGAGGAATCGTTGGTTTGCGCGATGGAAAGAGGCGCGATCGCGACGAGGGCGCCCAGGGCGCCCAGGGCGCAACGGGGGAGTGAAAACATGTCTGGCCTCCTGATGAGAAGTCGCGGTTCGCGTGAAGTGTCTCGCCGTCCTGACGAGAGCGCTGGAGAGGCATGAATGCCCACTGGAACCGCTGGGCCAAAAGCCGGGCGACCGTACCAAATCGATCGGTCGCAAAAAAGAGGAGTTTCAAAGCTCCGAAGCATAACTTCGGAATAACTTATACTCTTCCTAAAGTATATCATAATTTTTTATGCTGGACGGACAATGGTCAAACGAAAAAAGAATTCTTTTTGCCCAGCTTCGCGCGGCGGCGCCGATTTTGACGCCCCTGCGTCAATCTCGGACCCATCGTGAAAAAAGGGACGAACTTCGACTGAGTTCGTGAAAGAAAGGGCGAGAGCCTCGACCGCGAAAGTCGCGCGATTCGTGAAGAAATGCACGAAGTCGCGCGTCACGGAATCGCGACCGCCGTCTGTCCCGGGTTCGTGATCGAGATCATTCCCGCCCAGGCGCACATGCACGTCGACGCGCTGTTGAGCGCCGGCATCCCGCCCACCGGAACCGTAGGCGAACCGGGCGCCCACGGCGCGGGAATCACCGGCAGGCACGGCATCGGAGTGAGCACGCCCAGCGCCGCTGTCGTCGCCGCCGCCACCGCCGGGTTCGCGATCGATTGGCACATGCCGAACGGCGGGATGTTCACGATGGGCACGTTGTCGACGATGTTCGCCGCCACCGCGCCGCCGACCATCACGCGGTTGACCGGCAGCACGATGAGCGAACTCGGCGCCATCCCGAAACTGCACTGCATCATAGCGCCCAAAACGACTTGTTGCGGCATGGTCTGGCTCCCCAAAAAGCGTCGACTTTTCTCTTCCTCCTTTTCTATGCGGTTCCGCGCGCAAAAGCGGACATCCCCTCGTCTTCTCGTTTTTCGAACTTTCGTGATTGGAATTTCATGCCGTATCGGCTAGATTACACAGGCCTGCCCCCGCTCGATCTCCCTCCCACCACCCGGAGACGTCCATGTCGGTCACACCCCATTCGCTTTCCAGGCGCAGCTTCCTCAAGATCGGCGCGTTCGGCGCCGGCGGCCTGACGCTGCCCGGCTTGCTCCGCGCCGAATCGGCCGCGGGCGTCCGCTCGTCGAATAAGTCCGTGATTCTCATCTATCTCGTGGGCGGCCCGCCCCACCAGGATATGTTCGATCTCAAGCCGAACGCCCCGCAGGAAATCGCCGGGCCCTGGCGGCCGGCCGCCACCAACGTCAACGGCATCCAGATCTGCGAAGCGTTTCCTCGCCTCGCGCAGATGACCGACAAACTCGCCATCATCCGCTCGCTGGTCGGCAATCAGTCCGGCCACGACGCCATCCAGGTTTTCAACGGCCATGACCCGCGCCGCGCCAAACCCGCCGGCGGTTGGCCTCAGTTCGGTTCCGTCGTCGCCAAGCTGCAAGGTTCCGTCGATCGGGCCACGCCTCCCTTCATGAGCCTGTGTTACACCTGCACGCACGGCCCCTACAACGAACCGGGCCCCGGCTTCCTCGGCGCCTCCTACACCCCGTTCCGCCCCATGGGCCCCTCCCGCGACGACATGGTCCTCCAAGGGATCGACGTCAATCGTCTCGCCAGCCGGCAAGAACTGCTCCGCGGCCTCGACGGACTACGCCGCGACGTCGACACTTCCGGGATGGTCAACGGCATGGACGCGTTCTCGCAACAGGCGCTCGGCCTGCTCACCTCGTCGAAATTGGCCGAGGCGCTCGACCTTTCGAAGGAAGATCCCCGCATCGTCGCCCGCTACGGCACCGGCAACCCGACCATTATGATCGACGGCAACGGCGCCCCGCGCGTGCCGCAGAGCATGCTCATGGCCCGGCGCCTCATCGAAGCCGGCGTGCGCGTCGTCACCCTCAACTACAGTAAATGGGACTGGCATGGCGGCTCGTACAACACCATCTTCAACCGCGAACGCGAAGACTTCCCCATCTTCGATCAATGCGTCAGCGCGCTGATCGACGACCTGCATCAACGCGGCCTGGCGCGCGATTGCTCGGTCGTCATCATGGGCGAGTTCGGGCGTACGCCCCGGATCAGCGCCCAGGTGGGTCGCGACCATTGGCCCCAGGTCAACATGGCGATCCTGGCGGGCGGCGGCATGCGTACAGGCCAGGTGATCGGAGCGACCGACCGCATCGCCGGCGACGCCGTCTCGCGTCCGGTTCGCTTCGGGGAACTCTACGCGTCGCTATACCGCAACCTCGGCATCGACGCGAACAGCGCCACCATTCAGGATTTGAACGGTCGGCCCCAGTATCTGGTGGAAGAGCAGGCGCAGCCGATGCCGGAACTCATGTAGCGCACGGCCGCGAAAAGGGAACGGCGGAAACGACGCCGTCCCCTTTTGGTTCCCGTAACTGAAGTGAGAATCACAGAGGACGCCTCATCACGACTGAGACTTTTCCGTACTCGGCGCCTTCCAGGTCGTGGAGTTCGTGCTCCATGTCTTCTAGCTCGCCTAGTTTGCTCGTCCAGCGACCATTTTGAAGCTGCCGGGATGCGTGTTGCGGGCCGGCAGCATCTGCAAAAATCGCGATCTTCTCGAAGCCAGGTTCGGCCACTTCCTTCGAACAGACAACAAATCCTAGCGTTGCGAACGCCTCCTGAAAGGCGGCACACGTTTCCTCGCGCGGCACACCTGCAGGCCAGTGTCTCTGCTTGAGGAAATCAGGCCACCACCAGCGGTTCATATCGCCCGCTGCCCATGCGATGCAGTTGTAAATCGAGGAGGGGGGACTGGTGACCTGATACAAAGAACCGCACAGACGCGGAAAAAGGCTCTCGATATCTACCATTGATGCCCCTTCGCCCTGCCCCAGTGCAACCAGGCGTCGATCATTCTGGGAATGACGCCGGCGTCTTTTTCGGGAACCGGATTGTCGCCGGTAATCGCCGTCAAAGCCGTGAACCAGTGTCGGCCATGGGCGTTCAGGTCGCTCAGCAAGTAAGGGACTACGGGGGGGCCCATTGCAATAATGGCCTGATATGCCGGATGGCTCTCTCTCTTGCTAGAGGAGGAGAGATGGGCGACGGCCTTGTGCCAGGAGTTCGCCAGTTGGCGGAATCGCTGCTGGGTTGACTCCTTTCCCGAAGTCGATGCAGCGGTCGCCGTCAACATATCGAGGGCTTCTGCTTCGATGCTGCGATTGGCGCTGGCTGCCCGCTCCATGATGCAATCGTAAAGCTCCGTGGAGAGATGAACTGTCAAAACTTGACTCATGGCGGGGTTCTCCATTTTCCTTGAACTCATCGTATCCCATGGCGCTCGCTGCCGCTAGTCGCCGCCAGCGCTACTGCTCTACCGCGATTCACATCGCTACAATTGTTTGGTTGCTAGGATGCATTCGTGTGTCTATTTCGCCAGCGATTCTGCATGCGCGAAATGCCGCACTCGATGCCATTCGTGCCTGCCCCTTTTTCGGAGCGACAGTGAATTTCGAATCCCTCTACGCGGATAAAGTGGGCGAACAGCCCGTGCTCCTGGCCACGCCGATTCTGCTCGGCGTGCTGCTCGTCCTGGCCATCGCCTATCGCTACTACAGCGCCTTTCTCGCGGCGAAAGTCGCGGTGCTCGACGACTCCATCCCCACGCCGGCGCACACCCTCAAAGACGGTCAAAATTATCATCCCACCAACAAGTGGGTGCTCTTCGGCCATCACTTCGCCGCCATTTCCGGCGCCGGGCCGTTGATCGGGCCCGTCCTGGCGATGCAGTACGGCTACGCTCCGGGCCTCCTCTGGCTGCTGATCGGCGTCTGCCTCGCGGGGGCCGTGCAAGACATGCTCGTCCTGGCCGCGTCCGTGCGCCGCGGCGGCAAGTCGCTCGCCCAGATCGCCCTTGCTGAACTCGGCAAGCCGACTGCCGTCGTCGTCTCGCTGGCCATCCTCGTCATCGTCATCATCGCCCTCGCCGGGCTCGGCTTCGTCGTCGTCAAAGCGCTGGGCGGCGAGGAAATCACTCGGCCCAAGGGGCTCAAGATCACCCTCCCCGTCGACGACCCGAAGCTCAAAGACCCGGGCGTCTACGACTTCCCCGCCGGCACCACCTTCGAGTACGGCAAGGACAATACGGTCTTTCGCAGCGATCCGTTCCGGCTCAAGTTCCCCTCGGGCGATATGCCGCCGATCGCGGGCCGAACGCTGACGCTCACCGAACCCGCGTTCGAACTTGTCCCCGGCAGCTCGTGGGGGACGTTCACGATCGCATGCACCATTCCGATCGCGCTGTTCGTCAGCTTCTGGATGTACGGCTTCCGCAAGGGGAATGTCGTCGAGGCATCCGCCATCGGCGCCTTCGGCGTTCTTGCGGCGACGGTCGCGGGCAACTGGGTCTCGCAATCGCCCACGCTCGCGCCCCTCTTCACGCTCACCAAGAACGAGACCGTCTTCGCCCTCTGCGCCTACGGCTTCATCGCCTCGGTCTTGCCCGTCTGGGTGCTCCTGTGTCCGCGCGACTATATCTCGAGCTTCCTCAAGATCGGCACCATCGGGCTGCTCATCGTCGGCGTCTTCATTGCCAACCCCAAGCTCGTGCATCCGCCGGTGAATCCGCGCTTCGTCGACGGCGGCCCGATCTTTCCCTGGGGCGGCATCTTCCCGTTTCTCTTCATCTGCATCATGTGCGGCTCCATCTCCGGCTTCCACGCCCTCGTCTCCTCGGGCACCACCCCCAAGATGGTCGATAAGGAATCCGATATCCCGATGATTGGCTACGGCTCGATGCTTATCGAGGGACTCGTAGGTATCATCGCCCTGATCGTGGCGGCGTCGATGCCGATGGATTTGTACGAACAGATCAACACGAGTCCGACGTATGAAGCGGGGTTCAAGACGCCGGAAGCCGCCGCCAAGTTTCGCGAAGGGCGCGACAAGCTTTACAAACAATACGGCATCAACACGTCCCCCAAGGCGGAAGATCGGCTGCTGTCAGCCGAGAGCGTCGCCCATATCAACGTGATGGATGCGAACCTGGGCGAGATGGAAGTGCTGGTCGGCAACGAAACCTTGCGCGGGCGCACCGGCGGCGCCGTCACGCTCGCCGTTGGCATGTCGCGCATCTTCACCGAGGCGATGCATCGAGTGGGCATCGAATTTTCCGGCGTCGTCAAATACTGGTATCACTTCGCGATCATGTTCGAGGCGCTCTTCATCCTCACCACCATTGACACCGGCACGCGCATCGCCCGCTTCCTGATGCAGGAAACGCTCGGCAAGGCGATCCCGCAGTTCGAGCGGACCGACTGGCTCCCCGGCTCGATCCTGGCGACGGGGACCGTGACGTTGGGTTGGGGCGGATTGGTGGCGACGGGTTCGATTGACACGATTTGGCCGATGTTCGGCATCGCCAATCAGCTCCTGGCCGCGATGGCGCTGGCGCTGGTGACGACGATGCTGATCAACGCGGGGCGGACGCGTTACGCTTTGGTGACGCTGTTGCCGATGCTGTTCGTGGTGTCGACGACGATGACGGCGGGCGTGAGCATGGCGGGCGCCTTCTGGACGGACCTGTCCAATCCCGATCGCCAACTCGCGGGCATCCTCAAGTTATCGATGACGCTGTTCGTGATGGTGTCGGTCGGGTTCGTGCTGCTCGTATCGGCGAGCCGTTGGCTCGCGGTGACGTCGGGCAAGGTGTCGCCGGGCGAGCGGCGATAATTAACTTACCGGCCCGAAGCCGTGCTCGCTCGGCTGCAGCCAAAGCGCGTTGACGATGTCCTCGTAGTCGCCCGCCGCCAGGCACGCGACCGGCGTGCGACCCGCCAAATCGACGTGCGGCCTCTCGAGCCAGGCTTCCACGTTGTGCGCGTTGAAGCGATCGATGGCTTGCAGCACCAGCCAAAGGTTGCACGCCTCGCATTCGGAGTCTTCCAGGTTCGTACGTAATCTTCTTAGGCCCGAAGGTCCCCGCGCGGACTGCACGATCTCCTGGATCACCTCCTGCTTGCAATGCGCGCCGGCCGAGCAAAGCCCGGCTTCATTCTTCGGACAATTTTGGCCGCACAGGCGGTCGAATAGACGGGCAAGCGGCTCGGACAACGTGAACGTTACCATGGGCGAAGCTCCCAAGATCGGCAGGCTGCGAAGTAAGTAGGGGAGAGCGTCAAACCACCTGAAGATAGCAACCCTGGCGCCAAATGCGGTGCATTGATGTAAGTCGCGTTTGATTCAGGCAGTAAGTCGCGGGCCCTGGGGGCGGGGCGAGTCGATTGCAAGAAAGTCGGGCGAAAAGTGCACACGCGCGCGTCAGTCGCCGGGCGTTTGATAGAAATGACCGAAGCGAGATCGTCGGCCCCATGTTGAGCACGACGCGGAATCGCTCGCTTGGCCTGGAAGTTGCATCCGATGGTCTTTTTCGCTGACTTCTTGCACGAGGAAATCCCGCGATGAAACGAATCGGCATCCTGACCGCCGGCGGCGATACCCCCGCCCTCAACGCCACCCTGCACGGCGCCGTCACCCGCGCCAACCAGCGCAGGGTCGAAGTCATCGGGCTCATCAAGGGCTTCAGCAGCCTCTTCAATCCGCGCGTCCCGCACCTGCGTCTCAATCCGCTCTTTACCACCATCCCTGAACTCCGCGCGGCCTACGGCGGCACCATCATCGGCGCCTCGCGCGACTACGTAAACCCCGGCGACCGCGCCTCCATCGCCGAGATCGTCCAGCGTCTCCATCGTCTCGGCATCGAGGGGCTCATCTGCGTCGGCGGCGACGGCACCTTGAACGGTATGCAAGCCCTTTCCGATCACATCCCCAGCGTCCTCGCGCCGAAAACCATCGATAACGACCTGGGCCTCAATTATCGCCAGGAACCCGACGAATGGGTCCGCGAAACGACGCCCGAGTCGTCCGAGCCGCGCTACCGCCTGAACCGGACGCGCACGACCTTCAACATCGAGACGATGGTCAACTACGCCACGCCGGGATATGCGACCTCGGTCTATGTCTCGGCCGGCGGCGTGCAGCGTATCCGCACCACGGCCGAGAGCCACCGCCGCATTGCCATCATCGAGGTCATGGGCCGGCATTCGGGCTACCTGGCCATGGGCGCCGCGTATGGGCAGCCGGACATTATCCTGGTTCCGGAAGTGCCGATCGACGTCGATCGACTCGTGGAGCGCGTGCACGACATTTACGAGCTTCAGAAGAACGTGGTAATCGTCTGTGCGGAGGGGGTCGTCGATTCCAACGGCCGGGAGCTTGGCGCTTCGGTCGCGTCGTTCGATCCCGCGGGGAATCAAATCTTGTCAGGCGCGGCCGAGGCGATTCGTAAAATCCTCATCGACCGCATGGGAGATAGCTACTTCACGACGAAACGCCGGAACGAGTCGGCGCGGGCGGCGATCTTCACGCGGAAAGTGGGCCACACCCAGCGGGGCGGTCGGCCGATATTGTTCGACCGATTCTACGGCGCTCAGCTCGGCGGCCAGGCGGTCGACATGCTGCTGGGCGGTCAGTTCAACGCCGTCTCGATTCTGCAATGGAACCGCGACCGCGGTTTCTACGTCGACAGCATCCAGGCCAACGACGTGCGCGACCGCTGGGGCCTGATCCACGCCCGCCAGATGCACACCGCGTTCTACGATCCCGAGAAGCTGCACCTCTCGCGCACTGGCGTCGATTATCTCATGCCGATCTTCAAGAACGCACTGGGCCAGGACGACCTCGAGGACATGTACCGCATGTTCGCGTCGGGGAATCTGGTCGAGCCGTACCATTCGGTGAACGTCGACGTCAACAAGCGGATCTGTTTTCTGGATTAAAGAGGGTTGCGTTTGCAGGCCGCAACGTTTCCGGCGAGCCGGTCGCCGAAAGCCCGGAGTGAGTCAATGAGCGGCGTCGGCCAAGCCAGGGAGCAGCTTGAAGTTCCCTGGCACAAAAAGCCGCTCCGCGTCAGGCCGGCTTCAAGACTTGCAGCGCGACGCTGACGACCATTTCCTTGACGCGGACGCGGTACTCCGCCATGTGAGGCGCCTGCAGGTGCGCCTTGAGCGCTTCGAGGCTCTCCCACTTTTCGATGATGACGGCGACGTTCTCGCGGATCGGCCCCTGGGCGCCGAGGCCGCTGACCACGTCGACGGTTGGGCCGTACTCGAGGCAACCCGCCTCGGCACGCACGAGCGGCACGAGCTGATGAAACTCGGTCAAGAACGCGTCGCGCTTCCCCGGCTTGACGTCGACCGTGGCAATGACATGAACCATGACAAATCCTCCTGGTAAGTGAAGGAGCCATTGTAGGGGGCGTCGGCGATTTTTTTTGCGAACCGAAGCGTGCTCGCTATATTGGCTCTTTCGAAACTGCCTCGGAGCCTTTCGTGCCGAATGATTCGTTGCGGCCCTACCTGTGGTTACTGTGCGGCTGTTTTTGCTTCTCGTGGATGGGCACCTGTGCTCACTGGACCAAATCGTACTTCCCCTGGCAAGGCGCCGCGGTCGTGCGTTCACTGGTACCGCTCGTCCTGGTCGCGTGCTGGGCGTGGGCCGCAGGCGTGCGCTTCGTCGTCTACAAGCCGGGCATCCTGTGGATGCGCAGCATCGCCGGCAGTCTGAGCCTGGTGGCGACGTTTTACGCCATGTCGCGCTTGCCAGTCTCGGAAGTCTTCACGCTGACGAACATGTTTCCGATCTGGGTGGCGCTGCTGTCCTGGCCCATGCTGGGCGAAGTCCCCGGCGTCAAGGTCTGGATCGCGGCGCTTCTGGGCATCGCCGGCGTGATCGTCATGAACTGGTCGCGCTTCGACGAGGGCCTCAATCCCGCGACCTTCGCCGCCCTAAGCGCCTCGTTCTCCACGGCGTTCGCCATGATCGGGCTGAACCGACTCAAAGGCATCGACTCGCGCGCCGTCGTCGTGCATTTCTCGGCGGTTTCGCTCATTTTCTCGCTACTGGCATGTTTGCTGTTCCCGGTCGACTCGGCGCCCGCGGAGCCGACCGGCTGGTCTTGGGGCGTGCTCTTTCTGATCGGCCTGATGGCGACCTGCGGGCAGATGTTTTTGACGACCGCGTTTACCACGGGCGACGCGGCCAAGCTCTCGGTCACGAATCTCATGCAAGTGGTGCTGACGTTCGTCTGGGATATCACGATTCTCGGCAACATGCCCGACCGCAGCAAATGGTTCGGCATCCCGCTAATTCTCGGACCGACGGCCTGGCTCATGTTATCGCAGCCGCGCAAGGTGCGCGAACAGACGGAGATCGACGAGAAGAAAGCAATCGTGTTGCCGGAGTGATCTAGGCGAAAGCGCAGGGATGGCGATCCCTGGGGAACCCCGCGTAATCTCGATTTTTCAGGGTTCCCAGGGATCGCCATCCCTGGGCTATCTACAGCCTTGCCCGCACCGCTGCCAGGACGCTGGCGACAGCCTGGTCCATCGACGTTGGCAAAATCGCGCCGGAGGCGAGGCGATGGCCGCCGCCGCCGAACGTTTCCGCGACCTGGGCGACGTTGACCTTCTCGCGCGAACGAAAGCTCACCTTCACGCCCCCGGCCGGTTGCTCCATGAAGAACATCGCGACCTCGACGCCCGCCAGCGCTCGCGGATAGTTGATCATCTCCTCGGTGTCCGACGGAATGGCGCCGGTGGCGGCGTAGTCGTCGCGGAAGAGCTGCGAATACGCGATTTTGCCGTCATCGACGGCTTGCAATCGCTCGAGCACCAACGCGGTCAACTTGAATCTCGGCATGGTGCTCTGTTCGTAGATGAGTTCATAGAGCCGGGTCGGGTTGGCGCCGGCGCGGACCAGTTTCTCCGCCAGGGCATAAGTCGGCGCCGTCGTGTTCTTGTGGCGAAACCAGCCGGTGTCGGTCGCCAGGGCCGCGAAGAGAAAGTCGGCGGCGGCGGGCGTCAGCTTTTGTCCCAACGCCTCCGCCGCCTCGAAAATCAGTCGGCCCGTCGCCTCCGCCGTCGTGTCGACCAGCGCCAGCGCCCCGAGCGGATCTTGCGACAAATGATGGTCGATGACGACCTTGGGCCCCGCGAACGTCTTCATGAAGTCGCCAAACTCCGCGAGTTGGCCCCATGTTCCCGTGTCGAGCACAATAATCGCGTCCGCCTGCCGAAACTCGGCGCCCGGAAGCACCATGCGCCCAATCCGCCGTGCGGGGTCGAGAAAGTCGTAGCGCGGCGGCCACACGCTGGAGATCACCATCTGCGTCGTTTTCCCCATGCCTTCGAGGACCGAGGCCAGGCCGAGCATGGAGCCCAGACCATCGGGATCGGGACGCACGTGGGTGGTGATGAGGAAGCGATTGTGCCGCTGGACGAGGGCGACGAAGGGGGACCAGTCGATGGCCATGGAGGTGTCTTCCGGGGAAGGGTTCGTTCCCAGCATTATACGGAATCGCGCAGGCTCCCCCGCAATCCCCGGACGAAATCGGGGTAGGCGAACGCGAACGCCAACTCGCGCGTCAAACGCTCGTTGCGAATCCGGCGATTCCCCTTTTCATGCGGCGGCGTCGGCGTCCCGGGTTCGGGCGAGACGAACTTCGGCTCCGGCGCGCCGAGCAATCGCGCCATCTCGCGGTAGAAGTCCCGCCGCCGCACCGGCTGGTGATCGCAGACGTTGAAGGTTCGCCCCGGTTCCGCGCGCTCCGCTGCCGCGGCGACGGCGGCCGCCCCGTCGTGTACGTGGATGAGATTGAGCCACTTGTCCGCGTCGCCCACGATTGTCTCGCCGGCCAGGATCGATTTCTGCCGTAGCAGTCGGCCGGGCCCGTAGATGCCGGAAAATCGCAGGATGTTCGCCTCGGGGCGTCGGCTTTGCAGCAGCCGTTCCGCTTCGAGGACGACCTGTCCCGATTCCTCGCCGGGCTCGGTCACGCTGGTCTCGTCGACCCACTCGCCGGCGGTTTGGCCGTAGACGCTGGAGCTGCTGACATAGACGAATTTACTCGGAGGCAGCTGCTCGAGGACATTGGCGAGGCCCTGCACGTAGACGTCGCGCATGCTTCGACCCGAATTGCGATCGAGCGCGACGGCATAAGCGACGGCGTCGACGGTCGGGAAGCGCAAGGTCGCGGGGTCGAGGACGTCGCAGACGATGGGTTCGATGCCGAGGGCGGCGAGTTCGTCGCCGCGCCCGCGCGTGGTGGCGAGGACGCGATGGCTCTGGGCGAGCCAGAGGCGTGCGAGCGTTTTGCCGAGGTAGCCGCAGCCGACGATGAGATGGGTCATAGGGCACGGACACGCCGATATATGGTCGGTTCCATCAACGAAAAAATTAACCACAGAGACACAGAGAACACAGAGGAAGACAAGGAGAGGAAGGGAGAGGAAAGGCACAACTTTCCTCTCTCTTCCTCTCCTCATTCTTATTCCTCTGTGTTCTCTGTGTCTCTGTGGTTAGCATTTCTTGCGGACCGGCCGCAACCGCCGAGGAGGCCGTCATTCCGCGGGTTTGCGGAAGAAACTCATGTCGTGTCGGCGGACGGCGATGCCGGGGAGGCCGTCGGGGCGTTGGCCCATGGTGTAGACGCCGAACTTGCCGGTGACGGTCTCGGCGAGGTAAAGCGCCGCCTGATTGTTGGCGATGGCGCCGGTGGTCATGAGGAAGTGGACGTTCTGTCGGGGGGCGACGCCGAACTCCGCGATGAGATCGACTTCCGCCCAGCTCGCCACTTTGCCGGTGGCGCGGTCGACGAGTGAGCCGAGGAGTTTGCCGGCCTTGTAGTCGAGCAGCCAGATGCCGTCGGTGTGGTTGTTGAGCGGCACGGTGACGGGGCCGGTGCACATCGCGAAATCTTCGAAGCGGTCGTTGCCGGCAAAGGCGGGCCTGCTTCGATTCGTGAACAGACTGACGGCGCAACCGCCGAGCACGAGTCCAAGAGCGAGCCAAAACGCGGCGCCTTTTTTCGACATGATCTCCTCCTTGGCCCGCACCATACCACGAGCGTGCGTTTCCGCCAACCCGAGTTGCATTGCCCGCCACTTGCGGGTATGGTGCCGCGGCGAAGCGAATTTGGCCACAAAGGTCACAGAGAACAAAGAGGGGAAAACGTCGCAAGTACACGTTCCTCCTCTCTCCTTTCTCTGTGCTCTCTGTGTTCTCTGTGGCTTGATTTTCTTGGCCACGCTTGCCGAGCACAGGAAAGGATGCCTGCATGTCGAAAAAATCGACGCACTTGCTCACCGCGCTGTTGCCGCTCCTCGGCGTTATCTGGAGCTTCGCCGGCTGCGAAACCAATGTCGGCCCCAATCGCCAAACCGTCCGCACCGGCGGCGAATCGGCCAAGGTCGGCGTCCCCACCCTCGACCTGCCGTTCCCAGGCGGCGCGCAAACGTCGCAGGGGCCGGGCGACTATTGGTTCTGCTTCTGGAACCTCGAAAATCTCTTCGACGACAAAAACGATAACCGCAACGGTCTGGGCGACAAAGAGTACGATCCCTGGCTGGCCGGCAATCCGCAGATCCTCCAGCGCAAGCTCGGCAAACTCGCCGACGCGATTCTCAGCATCAACGATGGCAAAGGCCCCGACATCCTCGCCGCCGTTGAAGTCGAAAGCATCCGGGCCATGCAGCTTCTGCAAGCGACGCTCAACGCCCGGCTCGATCCGCCCCTACACTATACAAATCTGCTGATGAAGGAAATGTCGGTGGGCCGGCATATCGCGCCGGCGATTCTTACCCGCCTGCCGGTGCTCGCCGACCGGACGCGTTCGCACGGCTCCCGGCAGCGGATTCTCGAGGGGCAAATCGTGGTGGGGGGCAAGAAGCTGATCGTGCTCGCCAGCCACTGGACGTCGCGGCTCAGCGACGGGGCGCCGCAACGCGCGGGATACGCCGACGCCGTTTACGGCGCCGCCAACGCGATCTACCACAACGACCCCGACGCCGACGTCCTGGTTTGCGGCGACTTCAACGACAACCCGACCGACGTCAGCGTGACCCAGCACTTGCACGCCGACGGCGATCTGTCGAAGCTGCGCAAGGGGCCTCACTTGCACCTGTATAACTTGATGGCGAACAAGGATGTGAATCAGTTCGGCACGCTCTATTACCGGGGCTGGGACTTGTTCGATCAGATCGTGGTCTCCCCCGGCATGCTCGACAACCGCGGTTGGAGCTGCGACGCCGCCAGCGCCATCCCGCTCAAGTATTTGGCGAAGCCGAGCGACCCGCAGCGCAAGCCGTGGCGTTTCGGCGGGCCCAACGAAGCGGAGCCTCGCGGGTACAGCGATCACTTCCCCGTCATCGTGCGGTTGCGGGTGCAGTGAACGGATCGAAGCCATTCATTTCGTTTCCGTGATCTTGCCGGCGTCGCGATCGATCGTCACGACTTGGTCCGCAGCGACGCTCCGGGTCGAGACGACCTTGCCGCCCGGAAAAGTGATTCGCACATCGCAGGCGGTGCGTTCGCCCAAGCCGACATGCACGGGCGTGCCGTCGGCGTGGGCCTTTTCGACGAAATAGGGACGCGCGTTCGGCATATCGAGTTCGCCGGGCCCGAACACTTCCACGATTGCCCCGACGCCAAACGGGTTCGGCGCCGGCATACGCGGAACGATTTTCAGGTAATGCCCGGAAGACTTCGTGACGTTGCGATAAATGGTGATGTCGGTCTTGGATTCCTTCCCCGCGCTGCCGCCGACGACGAGATCCACCCGACCGTCATTATCGAGGTCCGCGACGACGATCGGGTTGGAGTCCCAGCAGCCTTTGAGGGTCAAGATCTCCTTGAACGCGCCGTTGCCCGAATTCTGGAAGACCGCCGCCGAACCCAGGCGCGGATTGGAGACGATCAGATCGAGTCGGCCGTCATTGTCCAGATCCGCACGATAGGCGCGCAGCAGGTACGGCCCCCGGCGGGTGAGGAAGTCGGTCAGCTTGCCCGGGACCCGCGTGAATCGCCCGGCGCCGTCGTTGAGGTAGAATCCGCTCTCTTTCTCGCCGGCGATGAGGATTTCAGGGCGACCGTCGCCGGTGAGATCCTCGACCAGAATGGGAGCGCCGCTTTCGGGAAGGCCTCGCTCTTTCGTCCGATCGGTAAGGGAACCGTCCGCATTCCGAAACAGGTATCGACCCAAATAAACCGCGCCGTACCCGCCGGACCCTTGCGCCACAACGTCGCCCCGGCCATCGCCGTCGAGATCGATCGGACGCGGATCGTAGCCAAGCGTGTCGTATCCCAGGGGCGTGTGCGTCCAGTAATCGACGGCGAAGAAGCGGTTCGTCTTCCGATGAGCCTCCAGGGATTGCACCAGTTCCGGCGGCAGTTCCTTGGGCTTGGCGAAACGCGGCGCGGGATCATGGCGGAAGGTGCGCGTTTCCGGCACGTAAATCCACTTTCCCTTGGCGCCGCCGTCCAGATCGAGGTACCCGTCGCCGTTCAGGTCCAGCACTTCGCGCGGATGCGAGAGCGGCGTGAAGAGGGGCTTGCGCGTCGATTGGAACTTCTTCCCTTGCGAGTTCCACGCCGAGACGGCGGGAGATTCATCGGAAAAGCCGGCAATATCGAGCCAGCCGTCGCCGTCGAAATCCCAGATCCACGGTCGATCGTCAGCTCCCGGAAGATCCCGGTTGTCGAGGCCGAGGTCCGCCGTTGCGTTGGAGAAACGTAGTTCGCCATCCTTCTTGAAATGCGAGCGCAAAATAATGGACCGCGGCACGCCATGGTGCGAGGCGATAATGTCCAGCGCTCCGTCACGATCGAAATCGAAAACGCGCACGCCCCAGGGCCACCAGCCATGGCTTTCCTTGCCCGGCCCGCCCTGACGCTTCATTTCCAGATCAAACCACTGCACCATGGCCGACCTGAGCCCGCTTTTCTCGCCCGGCACGGCTTCGAATTCCACATCTGCTGCCGCAGCAGAATGCGGATAAATGCCAGCCAAAAAGCCGAAGATAACGACAAGGAGCGAGCATTTCATGGCAATAGTCCCTGGCAGAAAAGATTCACGGCGCACGCGGGGGCGGATATTTCCGTGAATTTTGACACGTTCCTCTCGGTTCAGCAATTCTATTCAGTGATCCAAACCTGCAAGATTCTACTTCGGCACTGCGATCGCGTAGAGCTTGTTCTCGGTCGCGAAGTACAGCGTGCCGTTGGCGACCGCGAAGGGGCGACGAATGCGGCCCGTCATCTGGTTCTCCGCCAGGATCGACTTCACCTTGCTGTGCGCGAAGACCGTGACGACGCCGTCGTCATTGCCGACGAATATCTTGCCGTCGACAATGAACGGCGAACTCCAGGTGAAAGCATCGGTATCGTGCGTCCAGTGGACTTTGCCTGTCGTCGCGTCCAGACAATGTACCCAGCCCGATAAATCCGTCATAACAAGCAAATCATTGGCGACGGCACAGGTCGAGAGACTTCGGCCAAAGACGTAGTTGCGGCCCATTCGCGCTCGCTCTTCCTTGGGAACGGCGCCGCCGTAATGCCAGACGAGCGCGGAGTTGGGATTGGCCTTGGTCTTGGGCGGAAACACCGAAGCGTCGGTGACGAGTTCCGGTGAGACGTCGCCGCGACGGTTCATGTCGATGCACCACAGATGGCCGACGCCGATCTCATGCTCGGGATCTTGACCTACGGCGATGTAAACGCGGTCTTTGTAAATCACCGGCGGGGCGACGAAGTGATTGCGAGTTCCCGTGGCCCCCAGCTTGTACTCGGATTCCTTGGGATTGCCGTCGAACTTCCATAACGGTCGGCCCTCGAGGTCGAAGGAATAGAGCCAACCGTCTCCCCCCGGCCAGAGTACCTGATGCTCGCCCTGCACGATGGCGTGCGCCGGGCTCGCCCACTGGGCGTGACTGACGATCTCGGCCCGATTGACCTGATCCCGGAAGCTCTTGAGTGCCTCGACCCGATCAGCCAACTTCTTGAACTTCACGGTGGGCGAGTTGTCTTGCCAGACGACCTTGCCGGTTCGTTTCTCCACCTTGAGGAAACTCGGTGCGAGCGGCGCCGGGATGTTGACGTGCCCTTCATCGACGCCATTGCCCGTGAGCAAGAAGAGCCAGTCCTCCACGATCAGCGGCGAACACGATGAGGCGTTGTGCGGAAACGCTCCGAGTTCTTTGATCATATCCAGGCGCCAAATGATCTTGCCATCGGCACTCGTGTCGGCGCAGATGAGTTCGGCACGATTGCTGACGTAGTAGAGGCGATTCCCTTCGATGACCGGGGTTGATGCGAGTCCCTTGAGAGGCCAATCGTTCACTCGGCCCGCAGCAAGTTTGGGGTGAGTGTGCTGCCAAAGAAACGCGCCATCGCTTTCGCGAAAACACATCAGCACGCCCATATCGATCGGTCTTCGCCCCCCATTATCTTCCGGTTCGGTGTCTTTCGCATCGCGCGGCCGTTGGTTGTTCGTGCCGATGTAGACTTTGCCATCCGCGATCACCGGGCTATTGATGACGTCGCTGCCCAGTTGAGCCATCCAGCGAATGTTCTCCTTCTTCTCCTTGTCCCAGGTAGTGGGAATGTTGCGTTCAACGAGATTGACGAGGTTTCGGCGATTCGTGCCGCCAAGCATCGGCCAATCGCGGTTCGTTGCGACCGGTTGCGCCACCAGCGGCGCGGGGGCCTCGCCGAAGCGGAGGAAACTCACCGCCAACAAGATACCCGCCGTGATCGATGCTGCGAAAATGCGCCGCATGTCATTCGCTCGTTTCTTCCTTGATGCCGAACTCGCGGCGGATGTCGGCGCGCATCGCGTCGTCGCGCACCATCTGGATCAACAGCTCGCGGAACGACATTCGGCCTAATGTTACCGCCTTGCGAAGAAGGTCCGGGATCGGGCTGTGCGGTTCGAGCCGTTCGAGCATGTCGGCGATCTGGCCGACCTGGCGATACGCGTCCTCACGAGTTCGCACCGCGTCGCCGCCTCCCGATCCGGATCCCCCCGAGCTTTGCGAACCGCCGGCTGCGGACGAGGACGACGAGGAAGAAGCGTCGGCTTCGGCGCTCGAGGACTGGTTGCGATCCGCCAACCGCAGTACCGAGTCTCGCAGTTCGTCGAAGACCTGTCGCAGGCCGACCAGGCCGGGCGACTGGTTGCCGAGCTTTTCTTGCAGGGCCTGGTCGAGCTGTTCGAATGCCTCGAGGGCTTCGCGCAGGTCTTCGATCAGCAGGTCCGAGAGGGGCTGCGCGTGTTCGAATTCGCTGGCCTGGATTTCGCCGCGTCCTTCGGCGGCGATTTGGCGGTCCTTGAGGCTGTAGCCGCTGCCCTTGATGTTAAAGACATTGATCTCGCGGATGGCGTTGGGGAAGCGGGCGCCGGCGTCATTGTCGCCGATCCAGTTGAAACGTTCCGCGCGGATCTCCATGCCTTCGCCGTCGGCCGCGTCGGGGATCGGATGCAGGCGGTCCCAGCATTCGAGCGTCAGCTCGCGGAGCAGGCGAAAGCCGTCGCGCAGGCCGGGGAAGCCGTGCTGGCGCGTGAGGGCCTCGGTGAGTCGCAGCGAGACTTCGAGATCCTTGGAGCGCTGCGTGAGGACTTCGGTGGCGATCTTGACGATGCCGGACCAGTCGGGCTTTTTGGGGACGGGGGCCGCGGAGGGATCTTGCGGATTGGGTTCGAATTCCTTGCGAGCGATCTCCATGCGTTGCCGCAAGACGAGCGGCGTCCGACCGCCGGAGGGTTCGTCGCCGGGAATGGGGGGGAGGAAGCTGGCGATATCGATGGCGGCGGGCGAGGGCATGGTGCGGTTTCCTGGAAATAATGTTCGATCCGAGCCGGAAGCGTCCCCGTAGTTTCCCTCACATTGTACTATCTCGCCAAACGTCCGCCATCCAGGAGGCAGCGCCTCACAGCAACCCGCGGCTCCAGTTCGCCGCGTGCCCGTGCGGAATTGCTCGGCCCGCGCGTAGCAAACGCCATCTCTCGCGCACCTCGGCGGCGGCGTAAGGACGGTACACGAAATCCGCGCGGACGGACTCGACGCCTGCTTGACGCAGTTCGCCTAGCCGCGGCGTCAGGCAGAACGCTCCCTGGTTCAGCACGATCGTCCGGCAATGGTAGTCCAGGGCGGTCACCTTCTCGCCCGATTCCGACTGCATCTCCATGCTCTCGAAGCTGCAGTTCGCCTTGCCGGGGCAGCCTCCAATGAGATTGGCGTAGGCGCACGACTCGGCCAGGAAGAGCGGCGTGTCCTGGTAGACGATCAGCACCGCGCGGGCGCCGAACTCTTGCCAGAGCGAACGGGCGTTGGCGAAGCCGTCCTCCGGCGAGAGGGCGAATCGCGACACCCCCATGTCAATCAGTTGCCGGGCGGCGAGGCGGTTGATGACGTAGACCGACCAGTCGGTCGCCAGGTCGATGCCCAAGCTCTTCGTCGTTGGATCGAGTCCCAGGTAGGGCCAGGCGGACAGGTTGGCGGCTTCCCATTTCGTCCAGCCGTCGGCGAGCAGCCGGTCAATTTTCTGCCGTAGGGGCTTATCTTCCCAGGCCCGGGTGAGCGCCGGCAGCGCGAGGCGGATGCGGTCTTTGCCGAGCGCGCCGGCGAGATGTTCCAGGCGCTCGCGCAGCTCTGTCGGATGCGGACGGGTGATGTCGAGAATCAATTCGTCGACGCCTTCGAAGTCCTCCGCGGCGAAGTCGTCGAGGAAACTCAGGCGATCGACCTTGAGCGACCAGCGCAGCGGACCGACGAACTTAGCCGGCGCCGGCGCGATTGCCGCGTGCACTTGTGCCAAACGTCGCGAACGATCTTCGGCCAATTTCGCTTCGAGCTTGTGCACGAGTTCGCGGCGCAGGGCGTTGAGCTTCGACGCTGGCACGAACCCCGCGGCATCGTTGTGCCAGCGCAACTCTGCGAGTTCGAGCGTGCTGTCCCCGAGTCGGTCGAACGTTGCGCGCACGGTCTCTTCCATGCGTCTCAGATCTTGAGCGGGCGAAAAAGGCCCGGGGAGCACCTGCGTCATCTGCACGCCGTCGACTTGGGCGACCACGGTCAGCGCTTCCGCGGTGAGCCGGGCGTCGACGGTCATCGGCGCCCGCGTGTGGAAGGCGCCGGGCTTGGGACGTGCGTGTCGGTACTTCTTCTTGACGTCTTGTGACGAAGAACAATAGACCGGAGCGCCGGCCGGAAGCTCGGGATGGCCCGGCGGCACGCCGACCTCGACGAGCGCGCCCTCGGCCGCCTCGAAGACCTCGCGCGTCTTCTTCCCCTCGACGAGCCAAAGATGGTCGATCGGGAAACCGAACGGTTTGCCGAGGATGGGGAGATCGATCTGCAGTCCGTCGTGGCGTTCGATGGGGCGCGCGGTGCGGAAGCGGAGCTTGCCGTTCTCGAAGCGGAGCACCTTGCCGATGGGAGCGCCGCGATGGCCGACGGTGTCGCGGTCGGCGACCTCCTTGTCCTTGTGCGACTGAATGAAGAGCCGGGTCCAAGGCCGGCTAAAGACAGTCTGCAGATCGGCTTCGATGTCGGGCCGGTCGGCGTCGTCGAGCGTGCCGTCGAGGAGTCGGCGGTAGTAATCGGTCGTCGTCGCCACGTAGAGCGGGCTCTTTTTGCGCCCCTCGATCTTGAAGCATGACACGCCGGCGGAGCGCAAGGCAGGGAGATGATCGGGGAGTGCGAGGTCCTTCATCGAGAAGGGGAAGCCGTTGGTGGGGTCGCGGTGCACGGGGCTGCCGTCGCGGAGTTCCATCGGGGCGCCGACGACTTCGAACGACTCGCGGCACGAGTACGAACATTTCCCGCGGTTGCCGCTGCGTCCCAGGGTCTGGGCGGAGAAGAGGCACAGGCCGCTGTAGGCGTAGCACAGGGCGCCGTGAATGAAGACTTCGGTCTCGATGCCGGCGGCGGCGGTGATGTCGCGGACTTCCTCGAAGGTCAGCTCGCGCGCCAGGACGACGCGTTCGAAGCCGAGCTTCTGCAGCGCCTTCGCTCCCGCGCCATTGTGGACGGCCATCTGCGTGCTGCCGTGCAGCGCCAGCTTCGGGAAATACTTTTGAATCGCGTGCAGCACGCCGAGATCCTGGAGGATGACGGCATCGACGCCAATCGCTTCAATGTCGGCCAGGGCGTCGATGAGTTCGGCGAGTTCGTCCTGGCGGATGAGCGTATTGATGGTGACGAAAACGCGCCGCCTCGGCGTCAGCGAGTGGGCGTAGGCGGTGATTTCGTCGACTTCTTCGATGGTGAAGTTCTCGGCCTCGGCGCGAGCGGAGAACTTCTTGAGGCCGAGATAGATGGCGTCGGCGCCAAAGTGAAATGCGGCGAACCCGGCGTCGAGACCGCCTGCAGGGGCGAGCAGCTCTGTGGAACCGGACGCAGTCGGCGTGAGCGGCACCGAGAGCGGCGCTTCGGGCTCGGCCGGGTTGTACGCCCCTTGAGGCGTCCAAACTTCGGCGTCCTCCAGCGGTTGAAACCCGTTCCATCTGGGCGGCGGCGCGGCGGAAATCAGGGGCAAAGTCAGTTTATCGCTCACGAAGGGAACTCGTTGGCCAAGGGATGTCGTACCTGTCATGATAAGACGCCGAGACCCGCGAGAACAGGCGAACGCCTGGCCCATCCGCTACATCCACGCCTCCGGCAGCTTGCCGTAGGGCCGAAATTTCTCCATTCGGCCCTGGTCTTCCGAGTACAGATACGCCCGATGCGCCCCGAGCTTGGCGGCCACCGGCGAGTCCATCACGTTGCTCGAATCGTTGGCGTTCATCTGGAACAAGACGCGCATCTCGAACTCACGCATTCCTTGACGGTCGAGCTGCCGTTGCAAGTTCGTGAAGTTGTCGCACCACAGGATCGTGAAGATCCCCACGGTCGGCCCCTCGCGCAACAGCTTCGCAAAAAGCCGGTGCGGGGCCTGGTCCTCCCCCTTCTTGCCGAAGCCGAAATCGTCGTCGGGCTTGCGCAGGTCGCGCATCCGCTGAAAGCCGTACAGGCACAGAAACCGCGGCCCGGTCGACTTGGCCCCGGCGAGCCGTTGATCCAACTCCGCGGTCCACGCCTGCAGCTTCTCGCCGAGGTCGCGCTGCGTCCAGCGCTCGATCGGCAGCTTCTGCGCCAGCGCCTCGAACTGCGTCTCCTGCTCCGGTTCCAACGCCTGGCCGATCACGAACGCCAGCTGCGCCCCGGGATGGCGGGCCAAGCTCCACGCGGCGGCGGACATCACGTGGAAGGCGTGCTCGTGCTGCTGTCCCAGGAGCAGCAGGTTCGAGCCGCTCTGCGGGCGGAACACGGCATGCGCCGGCTCCTTGATCGCCACCGATTCGCCCAGCCAGGCGCGGTACAGGCCCGCCTCGCTGGCGAAGGGTTGATGCGGATCGAGCTGAGGATTGCGACTCGGATCGGCGGCGGCGTTTCCCTCGAAGACGATGGCCGGCTCGCGCGGCGCCAGCGGCGTCGTCTTCGCCAGGCCTCGCAGCGCTTCGAGCAGTTTGTCGCGCCGGCCGTCCTCGAGCCAGACGATCTGAAAGAACTGGTTCCCCTCGAGCAGGCCGTTGACCGCGTTGTAAATCGCCTCGCCCGGGCGGGACAGCAACCGCGCCTCGGTATTCTCCCGGCTCAGGATCAACCCCGCGTCGGCCTCGCTACACTGCAGCGCCACGCGGACCGCCATCTGATCGATCGTCGTCCGCGCCAGGCTAAATGCCCCGCCCAGCGTCTGCGAACCGAGCAGCAGATGCACCCCGAACGCCCGGCCCTGCCGCACCAGGCGATCGAGCAAGAGCGCACATTCCTGAGCGATCTTGTCGTCCTCGACGAAGAACTCCTGGAATTCATCGACGACCAACAGCACGCGCGGCAGCGTCGGCCGATCTTGCGCGAGCCGGCGATACGACGGCAGATCGTTGACCGCGAACTTGCGGAACAGGTCGCCGCGGCGCGTCAGCTCCAGGTCGAGTCGCTGCAGCACGCTCAGGCCGAACTCGCGTTCGCTTTCGACGGCGACGACCCGGGCGTGCGGCAGTTGATTGTGCGCGTACGTCTTGAACTCGACGCCCTTCTTGAAGTCGATGAGGTACAGCTCCATCTCGTCGGGCGAGTAACGCAGGGCGAGCTGCATGATGATGACGTGCAAGAGCGTCGACTTGCCCGAGCCGGTCTTGCCGGCGATGAGGACGTGCTGCGACGTCCCCTGCCCGAGCGAGAGGGGCTGAAGCCGACGGGCGCCCGCTTTGCCGATGGGGACGAAGATGCCGGCGTCGGTTCGTTCCTTCCACCACTCGGATTGAGCGGGGGAAATGGCGTGGAAGGGGAGTTCGACTTTGCCCGCCGCCACCGCTGCGTCGCCGATGCGTTTCATGAGCGCCGTCGTCAGCACGTCGGACGGCATCGATTCCAACGTCAGCGGGTAAGGCGAAAAGTCTTCGTCCTGCCAGGCGAAGTGATCGTTCTGCCACAGGAGCGTGCAGCAGGCTTTCTCGAAATCCTCCCAGTGCATGCCCTGCGGCAACGGTTGGCGCGTGTCGGCGAGGATGAACGTGTAGATGCCGCAGCGGGCCCCGCTCGAGGCGAGACTGAGCAGGCGCTGGGCCGCGTCGGGGCTGAAGTTGACCGGGAAATTCGCGACCACGAGGAAGCGAAACGGCTCGGCGATCTCCCCCGCCTGCTCGTTGTACTGCGCCAGCGTCTCGTACTGATTGCGTAAGAATTTCTGCAGAATCGTTTCCATGTGCGACGTGAGGTCGCCCATGCGCTGCTCGATCTGTCCGACCTCGGTCCAAATGCGGCTATTCACCAGGGCCGGGTCCTGGTCGGCCAGGTGCATGAAGGCCGCGAAGTGCTCGCCTCGGCCCACCGGATCGATGATCGTGCAGCGCGCTCGGCCCGGCGGCAGCGCCAGCCAGGCACGCAACAGGATCGCTTCGAGCGCCTGCAAGCCCTGCTCCCGGCCCTCTTCCTGCGTCTCCAGCAGAAGCGACGACTTCTCGGGGAACGACAACAGTGCCGGAAACTCGAGGCCGGCGCCGTCCAACTTCACCAGCGAGGGATCGCTCGGCGTCACGTTCGGCAACGCGCCCAGCGTCAAGTCGAGCGACCCGAAACGCAACCCCATCGGCATCGCGGTCGCCAGATTCGCCTGCTCCCAGGGGGGGAACGCCTGCTGGAAATGCCGGGTGAGGCCGCGCATCTGGGTTCGGCAGCGGTCGCAACTTGCCTTCCATTCGCGGACGAGTTCCGCCCAGGCCTGGGCGTGTTTGCGGTTGAGATCCTCGCGCGTCTGCTTGAAGTGTTCCGAAACCTGCAGCAGCGTCCGATCTTGCCGGGCTTTGAGTTCGATCAGGCTTTTCTGGAAATCCTCGGCGGAGCGCTGCAGCTTCTCCTTGAACTCCGCCTTCTCGCGTTTGAGGCGCGGGGGGAAGACCTCTTCGTGCTTTTGCAGATCGCCGTCGCGGCGCTGGCGGAGTTTTTCGAGGGATTTCTTGGCTTTCTCGGCGAGCCGGGCGAGGGCTTTATCGCGTTCGGCGGTCATCGCGGCGCGCTCGGACTGCAAGACTTCGTCGGCTTTCTTCAGCCCGCGGCCCCGGGCCGCACGCGCGTCGATGTCCGCCTGCAGGATGCCGTCCCAGTTCTTCTCCGCCTCGCGTTCCATTCGGCCAATGAGCCACATGCGGAAGAGGAAGCCCAGCGGCAAGATCGTCACCGTCGCCTGCACCAGGCTCCAGTACCACTCGAGGTAGTAGAATCCGATGCCCAGCGAAACGAGCCAGAACGCGGCGATGAAGACGTACGGACGGTTGCCCTTGACGACGAGCGGCTGCGGCATCTTGAGGAGCTTTTCGAGCGTCTCCTTGCCGAGTTCCAGGCAGCGCGCGAGCTTGGCCCACGGGTCGCCTTCGAGCACGTCGGGACTGACTGCGGGGGGAACGAAGTCGGGATCGAGCTGCCAGCTGCGCAGCACCTCCGCGGCCTTGGCACGCGTCTCTTCGAGCCGGGTGATGGCGGTGTCGGCCTCGTGGTGATGTCGGGCGAGTTGGTCCTGCGCGCTGCGCCGCTCCGCTTCAAAGCGGGCGTTGACGTGCCAGCGCTGGTCGTTGACTTGCTCTTCGAGTTCGCTCTTGCCCGCATGGTATTTGCCCAGCACCTCTTCGCGGGCCTTTTCGTACTCGGTCTTGGTGCGGAGATGGAGTTGCTCGTGGGTATCTTGCAAGGCCTGAATCGCGGCCTGTTTCTGCGTTTCATGTTGCTCGCGGGCCTGCCGCGCTTCGCCTTCCAGCGCTGTGCGGCGCGTCTGAAACTCGGTTTCGGCCTGCTGATGAAGGCGGGCGAAGGTCGCGGCAATATCGTGTTCGCGGCGCGCCCGGTCGCGGACGGCTTCGAGAAACAGACGCAACTCCGAGCGGAGCGTGTCAAGCCACGGACGTTCGCGCGGCGCCTCGGCGGGGGGAAGCGTCGGCGTTGGAGACAGAAGTGCGGTCATCCGATTCTCAGAAGGGCGTTCGGCTTCGCGCCAAAAGCGGCGAACGCCTTCAAATTACCACATCGACCGCGCCGTCGCAACACCCTCACTTGGGCGGCGCCGACGTGTCGTTCAGCAGCACCTGCTTCGCCGGCCTCTGATACTCGGGCGTCTGTTTGCCGACCGACCAGAGCAGCCCCTGCGCGACGAGATCGAGATACCGGGCGTCGGCGACGGTCGCGTTGTTGTGCCCCAGCGTCGTCGCAAAGACCTTCGTCTTGCCTTTGTACAGGTTCGTCCACGCGACGATGGTGTCGTCCGTCCGCTCCGTGCCATCCTTGAGCTTCACGATCTGCTTGCCGCGCGCCAGGGACTTCGCGGTGTCCAGCAACTTGCCGGCCGTGTTGTTGTAGAGTTCCTCGTTGACGGTCTTCCAGTCGGCCTGATTCTTGGTGATCGGATGGTCCTTGTCGAAGGCGATCTCGATCGGCAGTTGCGGACCATGGCCGGTGGTGAGCAGGCCAGTGAACTCGAACCACGGCGTCTCCTTCGGGAACCCCTTGCTCCGGTAGCAGTGCATGCCGCAGTGGAGGACGACCCCCGGGATGCCGGCGCGGTGCGGTTCGAGGATGCGGTCGATGGCGGCGGTATCAGTCACGTCGGCGGTGCATTCGTCGTGGACGATGACGTCGAAGCCCTTGGCCCAGTCGGCGTTGCCGTAGACGGGGTTGAGATGCTTCGTCCCCTTGTCGGGATCATAGGCGATGGTCCACTGCACGTTGACGCGGGCCGAGATCCCCTTGGTGAGGATCTCCTTCTGCTTTTCGTAGTCGTGACAGCAGCCGCCGATCACGAGCAGAGCGCGGATCGGCTTGACCTCGCCGTCGGCGCGCAGACCGAACGTGCTGATCAACACCGCGCCAAGCGTCAGAATGAGTCGCATGAGAGGCTCCTGAGAAAAAGAGGGCGGACATCGTTGTACGGGTGCGGCGCTGCAACGTCATTCACGGACGAGGGCCGCACGCGCAGCGAGGACGAGAGCACGTGCCTCGGTCCCGGTGTCCGCGAGCGCGGTGAGATGGCCCATCTTTCGGCCCGGGCGCGCCTCGTGCTTGCCGTAGAGATGCAGCTTGATCGCCGGATGCGCCAGGGCGGCGGCCCAGTTCGGCGTGCCGGCCTCCCACAAGTCGCCGAGCAGATTCGCCATGGCCGCCGGTTGCAAAAGACGCGGATCGCCAAGCGGCAGACCGCAGACGGCGCGAAGTTGCTGCTCGAATTGACTCGTCACGCAGGCGTCGAAACTGTAGTGCCCGGAGTTATGCGGCCGCGGCGCCAGCTCGTTGACCACCACGGTGTCGCCGACCACGAACATCTCGACCGCCAAAAGCCCGACCACTTCCAGCGATTGCGTGATCGCCTGCGCCAACTCGATCGCGTCCCGGCTCACCCGCTGCGAGACGTTCGCGGGGACGGTCGTGACGTCGAGAATGTGGCGTGCGTGGGCATTCTCGAGCGGCCCGAACACGCTGACGGCGCCCGACTGCGTGCGGGCGCAAATGACGGAAACTTCGAGGGAAAACGGCACGAACGCTTCAAGCACCCCGACGGGCCGGCCCATGCGCGTCCAGGCGTCGTCGAGATTGGCGCCCGTCTCGATGCGAACCTGACCCTTGCCGTCGTAGCCGAAGTCGGCCGACTTGAGAATCGCCGGCGTGCCGATCTCCGCGAGCGCCGCTTGCAGCTCGCTCGGGCTTTTCACTGCCTTGTAGCGCGCGACCGGGAAGCCGTGCGAACTGAGGAAGTCCTTCTCGCGCAGGCGGTGCCGACACACGTGCAGCACTTCGGGCGAAGGGTGGACAGGCCGGATCGACGCGATGGTCCGCAGCGTCTCGGCCGGGATGTTTTCGAATTCGAAGGTAACGACGTCGACGCCGTGAGCGAAGGTCTTTGCCGCCTCGAGATCTTCGTAGGGAGCGCACACCTCGACGTCGGCGACTTGGCCGGCGGGAGCGTCGCGGGTCGGATCGTAGGCGTGGACGCGATAGCCCATGCGGCGCGCGGCGATGGCGAACATGCGCCCCAACTGGCCGCCGCCGACGATACCGATGGTTTGCCCGGGTAAGATTGGCATCGGGTCATTCTAAGGAGCCGGCGGCGCTCGCCACCGTTTCAAGTTTAGATTTTGCAGATTCGCCCGGATTGAGTATACTCGAACGATCCCTCCAAGGAGATGCCCATGGCAACGACGAAGAAACACACGCTTCTGGTGGTCGACGACGAAGCCGACGTCTGCGACTCGGTGCATGATCTTTTGCGCCGAGAGTATCACGTCCTCCGCGCCCGTAGTGCCGAGGAGGGCATTCGGCTCATGCATGAGAACGAAGTCCACATCATCATGACCGATCAGCGGATGCCGAAGGTGACCGGCGTCGAGATGCTGAGCCGGGTCCGGCGCGGGCATCCGCAGGCCGTCCGCATGCTCTTCACGGGCTTCGCCGACCTCGATTCGATCATCGCGGCCATCAATCAGGGGCACATCTTCAAGTTTCTCAAAAAACCCTGGCAGCCGGCCGACCTCGAAGCAGCGGTGCAAGAGGCAGCCAACGAGTACGAACGCCTCGTCGAACAATCGGACACCATCCATCAGCTGCAAGTGGAGCTGGGCCATCTGCAGACGCGGATCTCGTCGCTGGAAGTCGAAGTGCAGCGGCTTCGGCCGGCGCCGTAGAACCTGCTCTCGCTTCGACTCGCGTCGGTCGTATCATAGTCTCCACTTCAACTTCTCCTGGTGGGACTCTTGCTATGGCGAACGCTTATCCTTCGAAGGGCACCCTTCAAGTCGACGGAATCGATTTCACCATCCATCGCCTGGCCGCGGTTTATGGGAAGCATCCACAGGCCCAGCGGTTGCCCTTCTCGCTGAAGATCCTGCTGGAAAATCTGCTGCGAACCGAGGACGGCGGCATCAACGTCTCCGAAGCCGACATCGCCGCCCTCGCCAACTGGGATCCCAAGGCCGAGCCGACCAAGGAAATCGCGTTCACCCCGGCGCGCGTGCTGCTGCAAGACTTCACCGGCGTCCCCGCGGTCGTCGATCTCGCCGCCATGCGCGACGCCATGAAGGCGATGGGGGGCGATCCCAAACGCATCAATCCGCTGCAGCCCGCGGAACTCGTCATCGATCACTCCGTGCAGGTCGATTCCTTCGGCACCGCGGCCGCATTCCAGGACAACACCGACCTCGAATACCAGCGGAACCAGGAACGCTACACCTTCCTCCGCTGGGGGCAGACCGCGTTCAAGAACTTCAAGGCCGTGCCGCCGGAAACCGGCATCGTCCATCAGGTGAACATCGAATTCCTGGCCCGCGTCGTCTTTCTCGACGAGGCCTCGAGCTGCCTTTATCCCGATACGCTGGTCGGCACCGATTCGCACACGACCATGGTCAACGGCCTGGGCGTGCTCGGCTGGGGCGTCGGCGGTATCGAAGCCGAGGCGGCGATGCTCGGACAGCCCGTCTCCATGCTCATCCCGCAGGTCGTCGGCTTTCGCCTGGCCGGGCAGCTCCCCGAAGGCGCCACCGCCACCGATCTCGTCCTCACCGTCACCCAGATGCTTCGCAAGAAAGGCGTCGTAGGCAAATTTGTTGAGTTCTTCGGGCCCGGCCTGGATCTCTTGCCGCTCGCCGACCGCGCCACCATCGCCAACATGGCCCCCGAGTACGGCGCCACCTGCGGTATCTTCCCGGTCGATCACGAGACCCTCGCCTACCTGCGACTCACCGGCCGTAGCGAGGCGGCGATCACCCGGGTCGAGGCGTACTGCATAGAGCAGGGCCTCTTTCGCACGTCGGAATCCGTCGACCCGATCTACACCGACACGCTTGAACTGGATCTTTCGACGGTGGTGCCGTCGCTCGCCGGGCCGAGCCGGCCGCAAGACCGCGTCGCCCTGCGCGACATCAAACGGTCGTTTCACGAGTCGCTGCCCAGCTTGATGAAAAAGAAGGACGCGAAGATTGCCCTTACGATGGAAGGCCCCGTGAGTTTCGCCAGTTCGCTGCCCGCGGAGCATGGCAAGGTTGTCATCGCGGCCATCACCAGCTGTACCAATACCTCGAATCCCTCGGTCCTGATCGCGGCCGGATTGGTCGCCAAGAAGGCGGCGGAAAAAGGGCTGGCGACCAAGCCGTGGGTGAAGACCTCGCTGGCGCCCGGGTCCAAGGCGGTGACGGAGTACTTGATCCAGGCGGGGCTGATGCGCTCGCTCGAACAGATGCGTTTCTTCCTGGTCGGCTACGGCTGCACCACCTGCATCGGCAACTCGGGGCCCTTGCCCGCGGAGATTTCGAAGGTTATCGCCGACCACGACCTCGTCGTCGCCAGCGCCCTGTCGGGCAACCGTAACTTCGAGGGACGCGTCCATCCCGAAGTGCGTGCGAACTACCTTGCGTCGCCGCCGCTCGTGGTCGCCTTCGCCCTGGCCGGCAAGATCGATATCGACTTCGAGATCGAACCGATCGGCGTCGGCAGCGACGGCAAGGATGTCTTCCTGCGCGATCTTTGGCCCACGCAGAAGGAGATCAAGGACGCGATCGCCCAGAGCGTGACGCCCGAGACGTTCTCCAAGATCTACGCGGATGTCTATAAGGGCGACGCCCAGTGGCAGGCGCTGAAAGTCCCGACCGGGGATCGTTTCGCCTGGGACGACAAGAGCACCTATGTGAAGAACCCGCCGTATTTCGACAACATGCCCGCCGAGCCGAAGGCGCCGCGCGACGTCAAGGGCGCCCGCGTCCTCGCGTTGCTGGGCGACAGCATCACGACGGATCACATCTCGCCGGCCGGGTCGATCAAGAAGGACAGCCCAGCGGGGAAGTACCTGATGGAGAACGGCGTACTCCCCGGAGACTTCAACCAGTACGGCGCCCGGCGCGGCAATCACGAAGTCATGGTCCGCGGCACCTTCGCCAACGTCCGACTCAAAAACAAGCTCGCTCCCGGTACCGAGGGGGGCGTGACCTGCCATCTCCCCGACGGCGCCCCGATGTCGATCTTCGACGCCGCCATGCAGTACAAAGCCGAGGGAACGCCCCTCATCATCCTGGCTGGCAAAGAATACGGTTCCGGCTCGTCACGCGATTGGGCGGCGAAGGGCCCATACCTGCTCGGCATCCGTTGCGTCATCGCCGAGAGCTACGAACGCATCCACCGCAGCAACCTCGTCGGCATGGGCATCTTGCCGCTGCAGTTTCTCTCTGGCGAGACCGCCGAATCGCTCGGCCTCTCCGGTCAAGAAGTCTACGACTTCGAAGGACTCCCCGAAGTTTTGGCGTCGTTCGCTCCCGGCAAGCGCATCACGGTCAAGGCACGCAGCGAAACCGGCACGGTGAAGAGTTTCGCCGTCGTCGTCCGCATCGACACGCCCGGCGAGGTGCAGTATTACCGGCACGGCGGCATCCTGCAGTTCGTGCTGCGTCAGCTCCTCGCGTCGAAGTAGCTGATTTCGGCCTGAAAGGCCGGCTCTATTCGAGTCGATCGCCGCAACTCGATTCGGCCTGACTGTCAGAGTCGGATTATCTTAACATCTGGCGGAGCCGTCATGTTCAGTTTGCTGCAGCAAATTCGCTGGCAAATGCTGCGCAACTCGGCTCGGCTCCTGTTCGTCGAGAATCTCCTCCGCGCAGCCACCATTCTTCTCGCTTGCCTGGTGATCTGGGCGACGCTCTTTGCCGCCAGCTTCGTTGCCTTTCGCGAAATGGACCATCGTTGGGGCCTCAGTCTGGATCTGGGCATTCCCCTGCTGATCTTCGACTATCTGTTTCTTGTGCTCATGGTGATGCTCTTTTTCTCGACGTCGCTGATTCTCTTCAGCGCACTCTTCGCGTCGCCGGAGAGTCAGTTCCTGCTCATCACGCCGGCGCCGGACGATCAGATCTTCGCGTACAAGTTTCAAGGGGCGATCGCCTTCAGTTCGTGGGGCTTTCTGCTCCTGGGGAGCCCGATGCTGCTGGCCTACGGCATGCTCGTGCCAGGCGCGGGCTGGGTCTTCTTTCTGTCGCTGCCGCTCTTCTTCGTCGGCTTCGTGCTCATTCCGGGCTCGGTCGGCGCCATCGTTTGTCTCCTCGTCGTCAACTTCTTCCCGCGGCACTGGCGCCAGCTCGGAATCGTGCTCGCCGGTATTCTGGGCGTGGCGCTGTGGTGGACGTTTCGCGGCATGGCGCCCCGGACGCTCGATCGCGAGTGGTTCGACAAGTTTCTGAGCGATTTGACGAGTTTGCAGAGCGAGTTGTCGCCGCCGCACTGGGTCGCGGCAGGCCTGAAGGCGGCGGCGACGGGACAGCCGTTGCTCGCGGGATACTACCTCGTGCTCGTCTGGAGTCAGGGGCTGTTTCTCTATCTGGTCGCTGCCTGGCTCGGCAAACGCCTGTTCCGCCGCGGCATGGATCGGCTCATCACCGGCGGCACGCTCACGCGCAGCCACTACCGCCTCGGCTGGACCGACGTCGTCCTCGACAAGCTCATGTTCTTCCTCGACGCCCAGACGCGCGTCCTCATCCTCAAGGATCTCCGCACCTTTCGCCGCGACCCCGCGCAGTGGATGCAGGTGCTCATCTTCATCGTTCTGGGCGGGCTCTACTTTTCCTCGATGCGGCACTACTACCGCAAGGACATCGACCAGGGCTTCAAAAACTGGATCAGCCTGCTGACGTTGACCGCGACCTCGTTTCTGATGTGTGCTTACACGGGCCGATTCATCTTCCCGATGCTGAGTCTGGAGGGCCGAAAATTCTGGATCCTGGGGCTTCTGCCGCTGGACCGCAAACGTTTGGTCTGGGGGAAGTTCGCGTTCTCGGCCGCGACGTGCTTCGTGCCGTATGTGTCGTTCGTCTGCTTTTGCGACTGGATGCTGCGCATGCCGGGGTCGATCATTTTCGCCCATTTCTTGACGATGGGGGTGTTGGCGATCGGGCTTTCGGGCATTAGCGTCGGTATGGGGGCGCTGATGCCGAATTTTCGCGAGAGCGATCCGTCGAAGATCGCGATCGGCTTCGGCGGCACGATGAACCTGCTGCTCGGGCTGTTCTTCCTGGGGGTGGTGATCGCGCTGATGGCGCTGCCGCATCATTTGGCGTACTTCGCGGGGCAGCTTTCGAGTGAGGCAGGCGTCCCGTGGATGTTATGGGGCCTGGGCTGGATCGGCGTAGCGGTCGGCCTCTTCGGCACGATGGTCCCGCTGAAGCTCGGCATGCGCAACCTGGCACGGATGGAATTCTGAGGAAAAGGCGTTGCCAAACGGGTTCGGCCATGGGAAGTTGGTTGGGTCTTTTCTCACATTCACCACGGAGATGGTTCGATGCGTAAGTTGCAATGTATGCTGGCCGGGCTCGCGGTTTTCGCCGTCGCCTTTTCCCTCACCGCCGGCGGCGCGGCGATCGCGCCCAAGAAATTGGTCGGCGTTTGGAAGGTCACCAAGGGCGAAGGCGCCCCGCCCGGCGCCTCGGTGGAGTTCACCGCCGACAACAAGTTCGTGGTGCGTTTTTCCATCAACGGCAAGGATGCCGTCCTCGAAGGCAAGTACAAGGTCGCCGGCGACAAGCTCACCACCGAAATGAACTTGGGCGGCCAGACCAAGTCAGAGGTCGACACCATTCAGAAGCTCGACGACAAGACCCTTCGCCTGAAGGATGAAAAGGGCAAAGTTCAAGAATTCGAACGGGCCAAGTAATCGGCGACCGCAAGTCCTCGGCATGCGCAACCTAACGCAGATGGAATTTTGAGGAAAAAGCGTTGCCAAACGGGTTCGGTCATGGGAAGTTGATGGAGTCTTTTCCCACACTCATCACGGAGATGGTTCGATGCGTAAGTTGCAATGTATGCTGGCCGGGCTCGCGGTTTTCGCCGTCGCCTTTTCCCTCACCGCCGGCGGCGCGGCGATCGCGCCCAAGAAATTGATCGGCGTCTGGAAGATCACCAAGGCCGTAGGCGCCCCTCCCGGCGCCTCGGTGGAGTTCACCGCCGACAACAAAGTCCTGGTGCGCTTCTCCATCAACGGCAAAGACGCTGTCCTGGACGGCAAGTACAAACTCGTCGGCGACAAGCTCACCAGCGAAGTGGCTTTCGGCGGCCAAAGCAAGTCGAAGGTCGACACGGTTACAAAACTCGACGACAAGATCCTTCACCTGAAGGACGAGAAGGGCGTCGTCGAGGAATACGAACGAGCCAAGTAACCACAGGCCGCACGTCCTGGACGCGCTATGAGCGCGTCCAGGTCGTTTTGCGGCGATGGGAAACAGAAAAGCGGCAACACTCGCGCACGAGTTCTCTTGGTATCGACAACAACCAAAGCTCCCGCGAGAAGCACCATTTTGAACTGCACTAACGCGGAGACAACAGCAGTTCCGAGTTCTTCGGGGGAGACGTCTTCGCCGCGCAATTGAAGCACGCTTGGGCCGTTCCCTCGAGTTTGAGCGAGCAGGGCGCCGAAATCCAGGTCGTGAGTCAGGACGACATAATTGTGGTTGCGCGCCCACTCCATGATTACAGCGTCATCGGCTCGCGGGTCGCCCACAGTGGACCAATGGACGGCGTGCCAGCCGTGCATGAAGAGTTCGTCGACCCACTCTGCTGATAGGTTCATGTCAATCACAAGCTGAAGGTTCATGCGACGGCAAACGGCTCTTCCCGCTCCTCGAGTCGCCACGCAGCATATTTCAATACCGCGTCAATGTCCTCCGCTTCCAGATGGGGATAAGCCTCGAGAATTCGTTCGCGACTTTTGCCGTTTGCAAGCAAACCCAGGACCGTGCCGACGGTGATCCGCAGGCCGCGAATGCAGGGTTTGCCGCCCATCACATTTGGATTATGGGTGATGCGTTCGAACATCATTTCGCGTCTCCGCTTTTTCAGACCATTCGACTCCGCTCGAATTCTACCTGAAAATCAAAGGGGCGTCGATTGAAGTCCTACACTCGCTGGCCGCGTACGAATACCGCCGCCATGCTGCCGGGGAACGTCACGCCTTCGAACGGGCTCCAACCGCACTTTGTCTTCAAACTCTCGCGCGCGATCGTGATTGGCTTCGCCAAGTCGAGCACCGTGAGCGAACCGACGTACCCGGGCAGCACTCGGCCCCATTTCTCCGGCTGGTACGGATTGACGAACGAGCCGGGATTGGCGCAGCAGATGGCCGCGATTCGCGCGGGCGTGAAGCCCTGCTCCAACATCAGCCAGGCGGCGAAGGGGCCGAAGGTGTCCAGGTGCGGTTGGCCCGACGTCCCTTTCGCCTTCTCGGCCAACGTGTGCGGCGCGTGGTCGGTCGCCAGGTAGTCGGCGGTTCCGTCGCGCAGCGCCTCGAGCAAGGCCTCGCGGTCGGCCGGCGTCCGCAGCGGCGGGTTCATCTGCATCCAGCCGCGATTCCCCTCGGTGATCGCCTCCATGTCGAAGAAGACGTGGTGCGGCGTCACCTCCGCGGTCACCGGCACGTCCCGCGCCTTCGCGGCGCGAATCAGCGGCAACCCCTCGCCCACGGAGTAATGACACAGCTTCCCCGTGAGCCGATATTTCTCAATCATGGCCAGGGCGAAACGCGTGGCGCTGAGTTCGCATTCCGCCGGCCGACGCGCCTCGTGCGTCGGCATCCCCTGGTATTTCTCGAGCAGGATCGGATCCTCGCAGTGAAAACTCACCGCTTGGCCAAGGTATGACGCGAGCGTGACGTCGAGTTGTTCGAGGCTGGAGAAGAAGAGATCGCCGACGCTGGGGCCCATGTACGCCTTGTAGGGAACGTTTCGGGTCAGCGGTTTCGTGCCGGGGCCGATGCCGGCGTAAAGCGTGAAGGTCGTCGGCAGACGGTAACGCTCGAGCAGCGCTTCCTTGGCGGCGTAACTGCGGTCGTCGATCGGCGCGGCCCGGTTGTTGGGCATGTCGGCGACGTGCAGCACGCCGCCGTTGAGCGCCGCGGCGGAGGCGGTCGCGAACGTTTCCTTGTACGCCTCGTGGCCGGTGACGTCCTCTCGGGCGTGGATGTGAATGTCCCCCATGCCGGCGAAGATCAGGCAATCGTCGCCGAAGAGATGGTCCGGCGCACCGAGTCGGTCGCCGACCTCGACGATTCGGCCCGCCTCGATGCGAATCTGTCCCGCGTGGATCCCGTCCAAGTCCGCCCACTTACCTTCGATGATCGCGTTGGTCATGCCGTTACCTTGAAATGCAGGCCAGAATAAGGTCATCAAAACTACCCACACAGAGCACCGAGGGCACAGAGAACTGTGCTCTCTGTGTCCTCGGTGGCTAATTTCTTTGACGCCTACTTGGTCTTGTAATCCAGAATGGGCCGAAGCTCTTCCAGCACCCCCTTCATGCCCGCGAGCCGACGGATGCGTTCGATCTCGGCGAGGAACTTCTTGGTCGAAAGTTCGACCTTCGTCTTGTACTCCTTGGCGAGCATATCCTTGAGTTCTTTCTTGGGCGGAGGCAGGCTTTCAGAAGCCTTGCGGACCTTGACGAACTCCTCGACGAACTTCTTGATCTCGGGACGCGCCTCGTTGCCGTTCTCGGAATTGGTGATGAGCCCCAGCACCATTGAGGCTCGGTCCATGACGTCCAGCAGTTGCTTGAGCGCCGCCTCATGCGGAGATTCCTGGCGTCCTTCCTGAGCGAAGAGCGACAGCGGAATCAGAAAGCAAACTACGCGAAACATGGGTGTACCTACTTCTTCTTGTTCTGCTTCGGCATGAACTTTGACAGGCTCGCGCGCAGCTCGGCGTGTTCCGGGAGCGCCGCCAGGTTACGCCATTCGTAGGGATCCTTGGCTTCGTCGTACAGTTCTTCGCCGCCGTCGGCGTAGCGGATGTAGCGCCAACCTTCCGTACGGACTGCGTGGTTTTGGTAGCCGTGCGTCGTGAGCGCGGGGGTCTTCCATTCCGCCTGGGGGTTTTCCAGGAGCGTCCGAATGCTGACGCCCTCGACGTGTTTGGGGATGGCGATGCCGGTGAGTTCGCACAGCGTCGGATAGATGCTCATGAAGTCGACGGTCCGTTCGCACACGGCCGGCCTGGTCATGCCGGGCACGACCCAGATGAGCGGCGCCCGCGTCGCCTCTTCCCACAGCGCGAACTTGCGCCAGTGGTCCTTCTCGCCCAAGTGCCAGCCGTGATCGCCCCAGAGGACGATGATCGTGTTCTCCGCGTACTCCGAGTTCGCGAGCGCGTCGAGCAATCGTCCAACGTTCATGTCCGTGTAAGCGACGCAGGCGAGATACGCCTGGACCGCCTGCTTCCACGAACCGTCCTTGAGAATCGCGGCATGGTCGCCGGAGGACTTGGCCATCTTTTGGCCCACGGCGGGCACGTCGTCGAGATCGGTCTTCAAGTACGGCGGCAGTTCGATCTTGTCGAGCGGGAACTGATCGAAGTATTTCTTGGGAACGTTCCACGGCAAGTGGGGCTTGTGCAGCCCGCAGGCGAGGAAGAACGGTTTCTCGTGCTTCTTCTTGAGTTGGCCGATGATGTGGTCGGTGATGTGATAGTCGACATCGACGTCGTCGCCTCCTTCGAGCGCGGCGTAGGGCAATTTGCCCGCGAACTTTTGCTCGAAAGGGGCTTTCTTGCCCTTGTTCTTGGGCTGGAAGTAATCTTCGAACTCGCTGGTGCGGTCGTACGAGCCGTGGTAGATTTTGCCGGCGCCGGCGACGTAGTACCCGGAGCGGCGCAGGAGCGAGATGAGCGTCAGCTCGGCGGGGATGAGAGGGCGCCAGTCGACGTTGTTGTCGTAGACGCCGGAGGTGGAGGGGCGCAGTCCCGAGAGGAGGGCGGCCCGCGAGGGATTGCAGGAGGGCGCGGCACAGTAGCTGCGCGTGAAGGACACGCCCCGGGCAGCGAGTTTGTCGATGTTGGGCGTGCGCGTCTGTTTGTTGCGTCCCAGGTAGCCGACCCAGTGATTGAGGTCGTCGACGGCGATGAAGAGGACGTTCATCTTCTTCGCGGGCGCCTGGGCGCTGGCGAAAGCGGGAAGCGCCAACAGGAGTGTGAGCAGGGTCAGCAGCGGCTTCATGACGGGACCTCGCGCCGAGAGAAAAATTGGGCGAGGTACAGGATAATCGATCCGGCGCGGAATGCAAGGCGGCGAGGAGTTGCATTTCCGAGCCGGAAGCGTGAGCGACGCCCTGAGCAAATTCGTCGCATTTCCGAGCCGAGGGCGAAAGTCAGCAACTGCCTGAGCAAATTCGTCGCTCACGCTACCGGCTCGGACGGAAGCAGAATATTCAGGTTTTCTCGCCGCTTTCGACCAAAACCCCTCGCAATATCGGCACAATTCTTAGGACGGAACCCGTCTGCGCATTTGACACGGTCTGTTTTTTATCCCATGTTTTCGACAGACGTCTTCGGAGCGGCGGTTTGCTCCCCGTCGCTCTCGGAAAAAGAGTCGGCCCGCTCGAACGGTCGATTCACGGCATCTATCCCCTACATGGCGAGGAACGGAACATGGTCACATCGGAACTGGGAGCCTGCGAGTGGTTCGTTTGGGATCTAAGACGCAGCAATCTCCTCGATCGCGGTCGACTCGATCAAATCATCGGCGAATATCTCAGCAAGAACCCCAACGCCGAACCCCCGGCCCTGGCCGAATACCTCATCGCCCAGGGAATTCTCACCGATTTCCAGGCCGAACGTCTGCTCCAGGGCAAGACCCAGGGCTTCGTCCTCGGACCCTTCACGCTCATGGACGCGCTCGGCGCCGGCAGTATGGGGACCGTGTACAAAGCTCAATCGAAGACCGACCAACACTGGTACGCGGTGAAAGTCCTGCCGCGCCGCAGTATGTGGAACGTCCGCATCGCGCGGCGAAAGGTCCGCGCCTTCGAGCAGTGCAAACACCCCGCCGTCGTCCCGTTCGTCGACGTCGGCACCGCCGGGGGCATGCACTACCTCGCCTGGCCCATGGTTCAGGGGAATACGCTCGAAAAGATCATCCAGGAAAAATCGCGCAGCGCTCCCGGCATCCCGCACGGTCTGGCGGCGCACTACGCCCTGCAAATCGCCGAGGGGCTCGACGTCTGCCACACGCAAGGCCTGATTCACGGCCTGCTCAAGCCGTCCAACATCATGATCGAAGCCGATCATCAGGTGCATATTCTCGATTTCGGCATCGGCTGCTTGCTCGCCGAGACGGAAGGCGAATCGCTGGTGGACACCATGTCGACCGCGAACTCGGTCGCCAACGGTCTGGATTGCTCCAGTCCCGAAAGCATCATGGACCCGACGAATCTGACGCCGCAGGGCGACCAGTACAGTCTCGGATGCACATTGTACTACATGCTCACGGGGCAGTATCCGTTCCCCGACGGCAGTGCGGCCGAGAAGATGATGGCGCATCAGTTCAAACAGCCCGGCTCCATCGCGGAATTGGCCAGCGATGTGCCGCAGGAATTGATCGACATCGTCGATCGGTTACTGCAGAAGTCGCCCGATGGCCGATTCTCCAACGCTGGCGAACTGGTCGATCAGCTGAGACCGCTCGCGGAGAAACCGGCAGCGCCCGGCGTCAAGGAACCGGCTCGACCGCGGAACATGCCCGGCGCCAAGAAAGAAGCGCCGCCGGCTCCGAAGAAGGACTCGGGCTTCAACGCGCCGCCGCCGCCGACGCCTGCTCGGCAACCTTCGGGGGCCGTGCCGCGACCGCAGAACGTCAGCGGTTCGATGCAGCGCCCGGGAACGATGATGAACCCGACGGCGAAGCCCGTCGCCCGGCCCGCGACCATGTCCGGACACATCGTTCGACCCACGACCATGAATTCGGTACCGGCGCCCGCCCCCTCGAAGAACGTGGCGCCTTCCGCGCCGACGCCGCAACCGCAAGCCCTCGGAAGTCTGCCGACGCGCAGCTCGCTCCGCGCCACCGCACAGATGCCCGTGATCAAACTACAACCTGTGGCCCGGCACGTGCCGCAGGTCGAGGACGAGGTCGACCTCGCCATGTCGCCGCACCAGGTCCAGCCGGCCGCGATCTCGAATCCCGAAAGCGAAGAAAGGCCGCGCCGCTGGGAGGAAAAGATCGGTCCCCTCGGCCTGGTCATGATGACGGCCCTGGTCTGCTGCGGCATCTTCGCCGCTGCCCGGTACTTCGGTTGGATCTGATGTCTGAACTAAATCCGAGCCGGAAGCGTCAGCGACGATCTTCGCTAGATCGTTGCTGACGCTTCCGGCTCGGACATCACGCATTTCTCAATACGCCCCCGCCTTCGCCTTCTTCGCAAATCCCTGGAAGCCCTCGTACGCCTGGTACATCCACTCCGCGATCGGTTGGCCCTCTTCCCGATACTCGAAGCGCTCCGCCAAGAGCCGACCGCCGGCGAAAGCGGTGCGGAACTCCGGATGATCGTATCCGACAATCAGGAACGTCTTGCCCCGAAACGCCTCGGGATCGGCGACGGGGTTCGGGCGCCAGACGTCGTATTGCGAATGCCGATCGCCGACCGCGAGGCCCACGGTGTAGACCTTGGGATGCCCCGGCATGTAGAACCCGAGTTCGCCGGGATGGCTCCAGCTGGTGCCGGCGAGGACCACGTCGTGGCCGAGATCGACCAGGTGCTGCCGGGCCCGTTCGATTTCCTGAGCGAGCGCGCGATGGCCTCGCAAGCGCGCGGTCGGATCGACGCGGCGCAGCGGCATCGGGTGGGTCGACGTCGAGGCATTGCTGAGATTGAGGAGCACCGGAAAGAACGGCCGGGAATCGTGTAGCAACGCGCTCAGAAGAACGCCCAGACAGGCGAAACCGCCCACGAAACCGAGTTGCCAGTTGCGCCGAACCGCGCCGGCACGTTCGTATTCTTCGCGGAAGTAGCTGACGGCGAGGATCAGGCCGGCGAGGTAGGCGACGATGGGCCAGTTCGGTTCCCCGCCGCCGTTCTTGAAGCTGAACAGGCAGAAGAACGCGACGATCGGCGTCGAGAGATACCATAGATATTGTTTCTGGGCGTCGGTTTCACCCCACGGACGGTAGCGGAACATCGCCAGCGCCCACAAGATCCACCAGTAGCCGAGCAGGATGCCGAGCTGTCCGCCGAGGTAGACGAACGGTCCGTGCCAGTAAATCGATTGCGACTTCCCGAGCCCGGCATGGCCTCCGGTGTGTTTCAGCGTCACCCAGCCGTTCTGCGCATTCCACCACACGATCGGCAAACAGCAGAGCCCGACGACCAGGCACATCAGCCAAAAGCGCGGGCTCCACAAGAGCGGTCGCTGCGCAGGATTGAGGAGCAGGAAAAGACCCAGGCAGGGCACGAACAGCACCATGGTGTATTTCGCGAGGATGCCGATGCCGATCATCAGGCCCAGCGCCGGCCAGGCCCAGAACGACCCGCCGATCGTCGCGCGATGCCCGGCGATCAAGGCCCAGATCCACAGGCACGTGTAAGGGGAATCGATGGTCATCAGCGTCGAGCCGGCGTGCACCAGCGGAAACGTCAGGCCCAGCGCGACCGCCCAGAACCCGAGCCGGGCGTCGCCGTGGACCTGCACCATCAGCGTGTAGAGCCCGAGTAACAGGAGCGAGCCGAAGAGGACCGCGGGGATGCGGACGGCGAGCATCTCCGTGCCGGTGAGCGCAATCGACAGCGGTCCGAAGATTTCGCAGCTGGCGCGGATGATCCAGGCGATGAGCGGGCCTTTGCTGTAGTAGCTCCAGTCGAGGTTGCGCGACCAGTCCCAGTAGTGCGCCTCGTCGGGCGCCAGGTCGAGCGGGCAGAACCGCGCCAGATACAGAAGCCGAATCCCGGCGGCAACGACGATGAGGGCGAGCGTGGCGAGGAGGTAACGGCGCGAGGTCATGTCAGCGTCCTTGCTGGAGTTTGAGGTCAGCCGGCGATTATCGGCAAGCGGCCGAAGTTTGTCCATCCGAAGATTCGGGCTTGATAAATCTCGGCCAACCGCGAATAATCACGGCATGACGTTCCTCAAGATCCCGCTCCTGGTTCTGCTCTGCCTGCAAATCGCAGTGCCGCGCGGACTCTGTTGCGTGATCCTGCGGAACTGCACGCCCCCCACGAAGAAGGTCACGTCGTGCTGCAAACAAAGCAGCGAAAGCCGACCCGAACCGCAACCGGCCGCTCCCAAGAAATGCTGCTGCGAACTGCCCGATGCCACAACGCCCGACCTCAAGTTCGATGTCGACGCGGCACCGATCGGTCTCGTCGAGATTGCTCCCGGTGGTGCGTTGACGCTTGGTGCCGGGTTCGACGTCCATTCCCCGTCTCCCCCTACCTCCAGTCCGCTCCATGTTCTCCATTGTCTGTGGTTGTGCTAAGCGAGCGCGGATCGCCGTCTCGTTTTTTCACACACACTTTTACTTGGAGAATGCCATGTATCTTCTCGCAACGCTCGTGAGCCTGTTCGTTTCCAGCTTTGGCCCGATGGCCATCCCCGAAGACAATAGCACCGGCCTGCGCCGCTGCTGTGTCCTGCGGTTGCCGTGCTGCAAGCCGGGTGCGGCCTGCTGCAGGTAGGCAAATAAGCAAATAAGCCCAGTGGGTGAGGTACTCCGAACCCCTGGGTTTATTCTTTTGCAAACGCATATCCCAGGGGTTCGGAGTACCTCACCCACTGGGCTTACATTTCAACGCCGAAAT
>JBBQPM010000013.1:0-62094 GCA_038217425.1 Gemmatales bacterium | reverse complement strand
ATTCCAAATCGTCGCTTACGCTTCCGGCTCGGAAATGCACTACTTGCGAAGCAAATCCAGAAGGCGCGCGAGCTGCCCCGGATCGTCGCTGCAGATCACCGTCGGCCCCTGCCCGAGCAGCACGCGAAGTTCCTCGAGCGTACACGTCGTGCCGTTCAGATGTAGGCCGACGCCGTGCTTGCGGATCTTCGGCACCAGCGTGGCGTCCTTGAGCCAGGGGAGCCAAAGCCGAATGACGTCGACCTTGGCGGCGGCGAAGGCGTCGATCGCCGCGGGATTCGGGACGAGTCCGATTTGCAGCGCCTCGGGGAGCAGCGTGCGAATCTGTTTGGCCTGTTCCACGCTGCGAACGCCGACCAGCATCCGCCTGGGTTCGCCGAACTCGCGGACTTCCGCGACCACGCGCCGGGCGTAATCGTCGCCCGTTTCCTTGAGATCGAGCACGACGTCGCATTTTCCCTTGGCGAGTTCCAGGATCTCGCGCAACGTGGGAATCTGGGCTCCCGCGTATTTCGGGAAGCCCTTGCCCGCGTCGAGCTTGCGCAGCTCGGCGAACGTCAGGTCGCGAATGAGTCCCTGGCCGTTGGTGGTTCGGCGGACGTCGGCGTCGTGCATGCTGATGAGGACGCCGTCGCGCGTGGTGCAGACGTCGCATTCGATCGCGGTGGCGCCGACTTCCATGGCGCGCTGATACCCGACCAGCGTGTTCTCGGGCCGATCGTTCATGGAGCCCCGATGGCCGATGAGGTGCTTCACGTTCTTCGCCGCCGCCGACAGTTGGGCGCGTTCCGCCGCCGGGATGCCGGAGAGATCCTGGGCGTAGGCGCCGGCGGCGAGGAAAAAGAGGGGGACCACACGTAAGGGAATCATGATACGATCCTGCGTTAAGTTTCGGCTTCGGGTCCGGTTGACACGATTGTACGAAACTCGCTTTGGAGCCGCGATGACGCACCCCGCTTTCCGCCGGATTGACCACCGTCCCTGGCCGCACCCCACGAGCCGCTGGACCTGGCGGCAGAACTGGTACGACCTCCTCTTCGCCCACTGGCCCGTCCCCGCCGCGGCGCTGCGCCATTTGGTTCCGGCCGGGCTGAACATCCAGGAGTTCGGCGACACGTCATACGTCGGCGTCGTCCCCTTTCGCATGACCGGCGTCATGCGCCGGCCCTTCCCCGATCTCCCCGGCATCTCCGCCTTCCCCGAACTCAACGTCCGGCTCTACGTCGAACATGACGGCAAGCCGGGCGTCTGGTTCCTGAGCCTCGATGCGTCGAACCCCCTCGCGGTCTGGGCCGCGCGGCGCTACTTCCACTTGCCGTATTGGCGCTCGCACATCCAGTTCGTCGCCGCCGACGATCGTTTCCGCTTTCACGCCGAGAGGAGAGGATCGCCCGTGCGTTTCTCCGCGTCGTACCGGCCGACGTCGGAGTCGTTCGAGGGGAAGCCGGGCACGCTCGAGGCGTTCCTGGTCGAGCGTTACTGTCTCTACGCACAGTCGTGGCGGGGGGACTTGTACCGCTGCGACGTGCATCATGTCCCCTGGCCGCTGCAGACCGCGGAAGCCGAGGTCGACGCGGGAGACTTATTGCAGTCGCATGGGATTACTTGCACCGGACCGCCGCCGCTGCTGCATTTCTCGCGCGGCGTGGAGGTCGTCGTTTGGTCGCTGGAAAAGCTGGCGGCGAAGTGACGATAGGTTACAATGGCCCGCGGCTCGCACCTTTGTCTTTTCCGAGTTCGCCATGCGCCGCTCCCATTTCGCTTGCTTCCTCGTACTTGCTTCATCCGTTGCCCCCGCGTACGCCCAACCGTTGCCGGGCACCAAGCCGCTCACGCTCGACGGCGACCTCGCGCAAACCATGCTCCAGGGCGTCGACCGCTATCTCACGAAGCGGCTAGAGTCGGCGACACTTGCGGAAAGGCCAAAAATTGAGGTCGAACAGAAGCGGCAAACGTTTCGCAAGATCGTCGGCGTCGTCGACCGCCGAGTGATTGCACGCGACGAGTCGGTAGGATTTCGCGTTTCGCCGGTGCTGGACACACGCTCCGGCTGCCGACTTCACGCTGTCCGCTGGAGCGTCTTCGAAGGCGTCGATGGCGAAGGCTTGTTGCTGGAACCACGGGCTGCGCCCCGCGGGTTGGTGGTGGTGCTCCCCGATGCCGATCAAACGCCTGAGGATCAACTCAACGGCGTCGAACAATGGGCGCGCCGACTGGCGGAGAACGGCTTCCGCGTGGTCATGCCGACGCTGATCGATCGCAACGACACGTGGTCGGGCAATCCCAAAATTGGCCGGGCGACCAATCAGACCCATCGCGAGTTCATCTACCGCATGGCCTTCGAGATGGGCAGGAATCTGATCGGTTATGAAATTCAGCGGACTCTCGCGGTCATTGATCACTACGCCGTCGACAACCTCCCTGTCGGCATCATGGGGCACGGAGAAGGCGGCCTCATCGCCCTCTACGCCATGGCCTGCGAACCGCGCATCGCCCAGGGCGTCGTCAGCGGCTACTTCGGACCGCGGACCAATGTCGAGGACGAACCGATCTATCGCAACGTCTGGGGTCTACTGCCGACCTATGCCGACGGCGAGCTGCTCGGTTTGATCGCGCCGCGCGGTCTCATCGTGCTCGAATCCGCGGTGACTGCCAGGCCGATCACCGAAGCCAAGCCGGGACGGATGGGCGCGGCGCCAGGCGTGATCGTCGCACCGACGCATGCCCAGGCCGAGAACGAGCTAAAACGGGGGCTGGCGAAGCTGTCGGCAAAAGCGAGCGAGTCGATCGTCGCGCTGCCCAGGCACGCCGACGTCGTCCCCGATTTCCTGCGCCGGCTGGGGGTAGAAGCCGATCAATCGAAGCGCGAACGCGGCTTCTTCGCCCCCACCAAAATCGACGCCCAGGCCCGGCAGAAGCGGCAATTCCAGCAACTCGTCGACTACACGCAAGGTCTGCTCAAGGAGGCCGTCGTCCAGCGACAACAAAACGTCTGGGCGAAACTCGACACGAAGAACCTCGAGGCCTTCGAAAAGTCGCAGGAACCAATCCGCGACGAATTCTGGGAAAGCGTCATGGGCAAGCTCCCCAAAGGGAACGGCGACATGAAGCCGCGAACCCGGCTCGCGTTCGAGACGCCCAAGTACAAGGCGTACGAGGTCGTCCTCGATCTCTACGACGACGTCATCAACTTCGGCATCTTGCTCGTACCGACCGACATCAAGCCCGGCGAGAAACGCCCCGCGGTCGTCTGCCAGCACGGTCTCGAAGGGCGCCCCATCGACGTCGTCAATCCCAAGGAACGGACGAAGTACTACAACTCGTTCGGCGCCCAACTCGCCGAGCGCGGCTACGTCGTCTTCGCCCCGCAGGCGCCCTACATCTTCAAGAATCAGTTCCGTCAAATCACGCGCAAGGCGAACCTGCAAGGCCTGACGCTCTACGCGATCATCATTCGGCAGCACGAACAGATCCTCGCCTTCCTGGGCACGCTTGACTTCGTCGACGCCCGCAAGATCGCTTACTACGGCCTGTCGTACGGCGGCAAAGTCGCAATGCGCATCCCGGCGATTCTCCGGGGCTACGCCGCGGTGATCTGTTCCGGCGATTTCAACGAATGGATCTGGAAGAACGTGACGCTCGACTGGGGCGGCAGCTACATGTTCACCGGCGAGTACGAGATGTTCGAGTTCAACCTGGGCAACACCTTCAACTACGCCGAGATGGCGGCCCTCATCGCGCCCAGACCGTTCATGGTGGAACGAGGCCACTCCGACGGCGTCGGACTCGACGAATACGTCGCCTTCGAGTATGCGAAAGTCCGGCGACTATACGCCCAGCTGGGCATCGCGGATCGTACGGAGATCGAGTTTTTCGTGGGCGGGCACGTGATCCACGGCCAGGGGACGTTCGCGTTCTTGCAGAAGCACCTGGCGTTTCCGCCGCGGTGAAGGCGAGATTATTGACTCGTAAGTTCCATCAGGCGCCGCATTCGGGGATCGTCGAGATCGCAGAAGGTCTGCCATTCGTTGCGGATCCAGTTCAGGTCGAGGGTGTTGCGGTTGGTCGCTATTAGGTTTTCGATATCTACCTGATCCTGGGTTCGGAATGCTTGCAGTTTGAGCAGAATCAGCCCTTCGGCCGAAGCGATGCGGATCGGGCGGTTAAGCCAACTTTCCTCGGTGGCGTGTTCCAAGACGTGGAGGTATGCCGGGATAACTGGCTTTAGCCAATCAATTCGAATATCCTGGTAAGCCATCACTATCATGTGACGTGTCGTCCACTCCCGGATGGTCGATAGCAGGTCGAATTCGAAGCCACGGAATTTTAGATCCTCGAGAAGAGCGGGCAGCACAAGTTGCGGAATAGTCAGAAGAAAATCGCAGTCGCGCGTGAACCGCGGATGAGTTCGATGGCCAGCCGCCAGCCCTCCAATCAGAGCGTAACGAATTTGAAACTGGTTCAGCGATGCGGCCAGCGTCAAGCTCGCGTCGATGAGCGGCGTCAGATTCGCGTTATTTTCCATGTTCGAACAACCGTTTCTGAATGTCCTGCCACTCCGACTCTCGGTTCAGAAAGATTTGGTCCAAAATCTCTCGTCGAGGTGATTGGCTTATAAAATACATTCCGGTCTTGATGACGTCGTGCAGATATTCGAATCGCTTCTCGGGGGACAATCGCTGAAACTCCTGCGCGCGGGCATACGCCTCCTCGCGCGGATCGGGAAAGCGCAACGGCAACCCCGTCTCTTCGACAATAATCTCATTCATGCTTGGCTCCTATTCTCCAAGCATTATACACGCAAATCGTGCTGGCCCCGCCCTTCGCCCCGGGATAGCATGACTTCGGGTTCGAATTCCTCTTGCGAATCCTCTCACCCGGGTAATGCCATGACTGCTCCTCATCCGCTGGAACCGCTCTCCGCAGCCGAAATCGCGCATGCCGTGCAACTCCTCAAAGACCTCGGCAAAGTCACGCCGACCACGCGCTTCGTCTCCGTCAGCCTCAAGGAGCCGGCCAAGGAACGTGTCCACGCCCTCGATCCGCAGAGCCCTCCGGCGCGGCAAGCGGGCGTCGTCCTTTTCGACAACGCGACCAACTCCTGCTTCGAAGCCGAGTTGTGCCTTACCCAGCGAAAACTCCTCAAGCACCAACACATCCCCGGCGCCCAGCCGACCATGACCATCGACGAACAGGTCGAATGCGAACAGGCCGTCCTCGCCAGTCCCGAGTTCAAGGCCGCCCTCAAGAAGCACTACGGCCTGGACGACACCGCCCTCGTCATGGTCGATATCTGGAGCGCGGGCAATTACGGCCAACCCGAAGAGAGCGCCCGCCGACTGGCCCGACCGCTCTGCTTTCTGCGCTCCGATCCGACCGATAACGGCTACGCTCGACCCATCGAGGGGATTCGCCCCGTCGTCGATCTGAACACGATGCAGGTCCTCCGCGTCGAAGAGTACGGCCATTGGCCGCTGCCCCCGGAAGGCCGCAACTACGCTGCCGACCGCGTGCCGAATCAGCGGACCGACATCAAACCGATCGACATCACCCAGGCCGACGGTCCGAGCTTTACCGTTCAGGGTCGACAGGTCCACTGGCAGAACTGGGACGTCGTCGTCGGCTTCAATGCCCGCGAGGGCCTGACGCTCCATCATCTGCGCTACAACGACCGTTCCGTGATTTATCGGGCGTCGCTCACGGAAATGGTCGTCCCCTACGGCGACCCGGCGCCGACCCAGGTCCGCAAGAACGCCTTCGACGTCGGCGAGTACGGCATGGGCATGTGCGCCAACAGCCTACAACTCGGTTGCGATTGCCTCGGGCACATCCACTATTTCGACGCCGATCTGTGCACGAGCCGCGGGCAACCCCTCACGATCAAGAACGCCATTTGCATGCATGAGGAAGACTTCGGCATCCTCTGGAAGCACACCGACCGCCGGCTCGACGTCCCCGAGGTGCGTCGCTCGCGCCGGCTCGTCATCTCTTCCGTTTCGACCGTCGAGAATTACGAATACGGCTTCTTCTGGTATCTGTACCAGGACGGTAACATCCAGTTCGAGATCAAGCTGACTGGCATCCTCTCGCTTGGCGCGTTCAAGCCGGAGGCCAAGCCCAAGTACGGCGTGCTCGTGGCGCCGCAGCTTTATGCTCCGAATCATCAGCACTTCTTCAACGTGCGCCTCGACTTCGATCTCGACGGCGCGAGCAACTCCGTCTACCAAGTCGACGTCGTGCCGGACGAACCGGGCCCGAACAATCCGTACGAAAACGCTTTCCAGGCCAGGCCGACGCTGCTCAAAACCGAGAAGCAGGCGCGGGCGAATCTCAATCTCGAGACCGCGCGCACCTGGCGGATCGTCAACGAATCGGTCCGCAACCATGTCGGCGAGCCGGTGGGCTACAAGTTCATGCCGGGGGACAACTGCGTCCCGTTCGCCTCGAAGAACGCCTGGTGGCGCAAGCGGGCCGGGTTCGTCAACCACCATGTCTGGGTCACCCCCTTCCGCGAAGACGAACGCTACGCGGCCGGCGACCATCCCAACCAAAGCACCGGCGGCGACGGCCTCAGCAAATGGACCGAGCAAGATCGGCCCCTCGCCAATACCGACGTCGTTTTCTGGTACACCTTCGGCCACACCCATCTGCCTCGGCCCGAGGATTATCCGGTGATGCCGACCGCCTACATCGGTTTTTTGCTCAAGCCCAACGGCTTCTTCGAATTCAACCCGGCCAACGACGTCCCCCCCTCGGCCAAGAAGAAGGCGTGCTGCAAGTAAAATCTTATAGCGTTCGGAAGAATGAACGCAATCGCTGCAAAGCTTGGCGATTGGCTAAGGCGAGCGGCCGACGTCAGTCGGCCGGTATAGCATCCCATTCGAAGATCTGATCGCAATCGCTCAAGCACACGTACCGGCCGACTGACGTCGGCCGCTCGCCTAATTCGGAGTCTCCCTACCGGTATTCCGTCATTTCTTCCGAACGCTCTAAGAAAGAAACAAGCCACAGAGGGCGCCGAGGGCTCAGAGGAAGAAATTTGCAGATGACTCGTACATCCAAAGTGTTTTCTTCTCCGTGTCCTCTGTGCTCTCTGTGGCTAGTGCTTTTGAATCGCTAGGCTGACATGCGTCAAAGTCCCTCATACTCGCCGAGGCGGCGGGGATTCCTATCCTGAATAGGGGAGTCGCGCACTAATTTCTCGGCAGACGCATCATGGTCAAGAACTGGATCCTGTTCATCGTCCTCTCCGCCGGCGTCATTGCCGGGTACATTTACCTGGAGAGTTCGCGGCTGAAATCCACGCCGAAAAAGCCCGCCGAGCCGGCTGAAAAGAAGGAAGAAGCCGTCAAGCCCAAACCCGAAGAAAAGAAAGAGCCCCCCAAGGTCGAAGTCAAGAAGCCCGAAGAAAAACCCAAGACCAAGGACGTTCGCCCCTTCGCGCCCAATCCGGAGGTGCAGGCGTTCCTGCTGGCCCCCGAAAGCGAAAGCCCCGAGATCCTTGTTTGGCTCACCCCGCAAGGCGCCGGCGTGCAGAAGCTCGTCCTCAGTCGCTTCAAACAGGCTGACTACCTCGGCAGGCCCGGCGTCGATAGCGGCGGCAAACTCGAAAAACTCGATCTCATCCCCGACGATCCCTGCGTCTCTTCCTTCCGCATGTATCACTTCCCGACCGGCAAAGGCGATCCCGTCTTCGGGCTCGGCGAACACATTTGGGAGGTCGTCCAGAAGCCGCAGAAGGACGGCGACGTCTGGACCGCCAAGTTCAAAGCCACGGTTCCCGATTCGAAGATCGAGATCGTCAAAACGTTCCTGCTCAATCCCAAAGAATTCCACATCGGCCTGACCCTCGAGGTCACCAACCGTGGCGAAACCGCTTCAAAGTTCCGCTACCAAATCGTCGGCGGGCACGGGCTCCCCGTCGAAGGAGAGTGGTACACCAGCAGCTTCCGCAACTCCGCGATCGGCATCATCGACCCCACCGCGAGCGATCGCCTAATTCGAGACTGGGACGAGAGCATTCGCGTCAGCCTCCGACAGGGCGGCGACCGCGTGCCAGCCGAGGGCAATCCCGGCAGCAACTACCTCCTCTACGCCGGCGTCGTCAACCAGTACTTCGCTTCCCTCATCGTCGTCGATAAAGAGCAGGCCAAGGACGGCGACAGGGTCAATCCCGAGAAGATGCAGCGCATTCTCGCCTGGGCTCGGCCCACGCTCGAATCCGAAGAAGTTCGCGGCATCCGCGGCGATTTCAGTGACGACAGCAAAACCCTCGAAATCCGCGAATACGACGCCTCCATCTCGCGAACCTACTACCTGCTCCCCCGCGTCGTCGATCATCTCAAAGAGCTCGGCATCCAGAAGAATCAACCGCTCGTGCTCAGCTATTACGAGATGCCGCACCCCGATAATCCCGAAGTCCCCGTCCGTGTGGCCACCTGGGCGCGGAAAGGCAAAGCCCTACGCTCCGCCATGGACGACCTCACTGTCCGCGTGCATAGCAATGAACTCGATCTCGAGCCCGGCAAGACCGTCAATCATCGCTATTTCCTCTATCATGGGCCCGTCAAAACGCGTCTCCTCGGACAGCTCGGCGTTCCCGCTGAACTCGTCGACCGCTACACCGACGAGTACGGCCTTTACTCACTCACCGATTATCCTTCCAAGAATGCCGTCAGCCGATTCTTCTACTCCATCGGCTGGACCAGCCTGCTCATCGCCAGCACCAAACTCATGCACTGGCTGCTCTACCTGCTGCACTTCGTGGCTCTGGGCAACTATGGGTTCGCCATCCTGTTGCTGACGTTCATGGTCCGCGGCATCATGTTCCCCATTAGCCGCAAACAGGCGATCCTGTCGATCAAGATGCAGGAGCTGGCGCCGGAGATGAAGAAGATCCGCGAGAAGTACAAGGACGACCCGCTCACCGCGCACCGCGAGACCAGCGCGCTAATGAAGAAGCACAACGCCCATCCGATGGCGGGGTGCTTGCCGGTGCTGTTGCAGATGCCGATCTTCCTGGGACTGTATTATGCGCTGCAGGAGAGCATCCACTTTCGGCTCGGCGAGTTCTTGTGGATGAAGAACCTGGCCGCCCCCGACATGCTCCTCTGGTGGACCGATTCGATTCCCTGGCTCAGCGACCCCGATTCGCAGGGGGCGATCTATTACCTGGGACCGTTCCTCAATGTGTTGCCGATCTTCGCGGTGCTCTTGATGGTGGTGCAGCAAAAGATCATGGCCCCGCCGCCGACGACCGAGGAGCAGGAAGTGCAGCAGAAGACGATGCAATTCATGATGATGTTCATGGGCGTCATGTTCTACAAGGTTGCGGCCGGGCTGTGCATTTACTTCATCGTCAGCAGCGCCTGGGGCCTGATCGAGCGCCGGCTCATGCCCAAGAAAACGATCGAAACCGTGGTCGTCGCGCCGAAACTGGCGGTCGCCGGCCCTGCGGGGAAGTATCGCGGCAAGAATGCGAAGGCGGAGCCCGAACCGGAACCGACGTTCTGGCAGCGCATGAAAAAACGCTGGGAAGACCTTCTCGAAGAAGCGAAGAAGAAGTGACCCAGGCGCCGAGGGAGAGCGTCCGATGATGCCATTTCATCTCACTGGCGAAGCGCTGTGGCGACGCATGGAGCGAGCTGTGGAAAAGATCCAGGAACGTTTGGAACGAACGGCGAAAACCCTGGAAGAGGCGGGCGTTCCCTACGCCATCATCGGCGGCAACGCGGTTCGCGCCTGGGTGGCCCAGGCGGACGAGGCCGCCGTCCGCACCACGCGCGACGTCGATATTCTGCTGCGCCGCGCCGATTGGCCTGCGGCGGTCGCCGCCATGGAGCGCGCCGGCTTCATCTATCGGCACGTCCGCGGGATCGACATGTTTCTCGACGGTCCCGGAACCAAGGCACGCGATGCCGTGCATGTCTTGTTCGCGGGAGAGAAGGTGACGCGCGACGACGCCGTGCCCGCCCCCGACGTCTCCGAGTCCGAGGATATCCAGCACCATCGCATCCTGCGTCTGGATGCTTTGGTGCGCATGAAGCTGACCGCGAATCGAGACAAGGATCGAATGCATCTGCGCGATATGATTGATGTCGAACTGATCGATGAAGCCTGGTGCGAACGCCTGCCGGCGGTGCTGGGCGCCCGGCTCAAGATGTTGTTCGATAATCCGAACGGGTAAGTCGAACGAGAATAACCTGAGGTTCTAATGGCGAAGCTGTCCGTTTCCGACATTGATGTGAAGAACAAGCGCGTCCTCCTGCGCTGCGATTTCAACGTCCCCCTCAAGGACGGCGTCATCCAGGACGACATCCGCATTCGCGAAAGTCTGCCGACGATCAAATTATTGCTCGAGCGCGGGGCGCGATTGATGATCGCCGCACACCTGGGCCGGCCCGACGGCAAACGCAAACCCGAAGAGAGTCTGAAGCCGGTCGCCGATCAGCTCACGAAACTTCTGGGGCAGACCGTACCGCTCGCTCCCGATTGCGTCGGGCCGGACGTCAAGAAAATGGCCGACGCCCTGAAGCCCGGCGAAGCGATTCTCCTGGAAAACGTCCGCTTCCATGCCGAGGAGGAAGAGAAGAAGGACAAGGCGACCAAGAAGTTTTCCCCGGCCCGCGACGCGTTCGCCCAGCAGATGGCCGACCTGGCGGACGTCTTCGTCGGCGACGGTTTCGGCGTCGCGCACCGCGATCAAGTCAGCGTCTCCGGCGCCGCCCGTTTGCTGCCGGTGCGTGCATGCGGCCTGCTCATTCAGAAGGAACTCACGTACCTCAAGGACGCGCTCGACAATCCCAAGCGCCCGCTCGTCGCCATCATCGGCGGCGCCAAGGTCAGCACCAAGATTGACGTCATCAGCATCCTCGTCGAAAAGGTCGACACCCTCATCATCGGCGGCGGCATGGTCTACACCTTCGCCAAGGCCATGGGCAAAGAAGTCGGAAAGTCGCTCTGCGAAACGCAGGTCTTGGACGTCGCCAAGACGTTACTCGAGAAGTTCAAGACCTCGCGAGCCAAGATCGTGCTGCCGGTCGACGTGCTCGTAACCGACAAGTTCGCGGCCGGGGCGAACACCAAGATCGTCGATCTCGATCATATCCCCGCGGATATGGAAGGCGTCGACGTCGGTCCGCAGACGCTCGAACTGTATCGCAAAGTTCTCGCCGACGCCCAGACAGTCGTGTGGAACGGCCCGGTCGGCGTGTTCGAGATCGAGGACTTCGCCAAGGGGACGCGCGGACTCGCCGAGATCTTGGCGGCGAGCGACGCGATCACCATCGTCGGCGGCGGCGACAGCGCCTCGGCGGTGCAGAAGTTCGGCCTGGCCGACAAGTTCACCCACATCTCGACCGGCGGCGGCGCTAGCCTCGAGTTCCTTGAGGGGAAGAAGCTCCCCGGCATCGAAGTTTTGAGCGAAGTGTGACCGACCGAATGCGAGCCCGCAGCGCAAGCAAGGGTTTTCGATTTGACCCTTGCTTGCGCTGCGGGCTCCAACTACTTCAATTCACCATCTCCAAACCCGTCAGCGTCCCCGTGCTCGATCCGAAGCGGTTCGCCTGGATGCCGGTGCGCTGTAGCATCGACAGGTACAGATTCGACAGCGGCGGCGGCGAAGCCGGGTTGAACGCCAGGTGCTGACCGTGTCGGAAACCTCCCCCCGCGAGGATCACCGGCAAGTTGCGCGTCGAATGGCTGCTCGCATTCCCCAGATTGCTACTGAAGAAGACGCTGGTCCGATCGAGCAGCGTACTCCCCTGCTCGCGCGTTTCCTTGAGTTTGCCCAGGAAAGCGCCGAAGGTTTTCATCTTCTCGAGTTCGACGGCGCGGAGTTGCGCGATCTTGACCGGATCTTGCCCGTGATGCGAGAGATCGTGATGTCCGAGACTCACGCCCTGGATCGGCGGCACGTTGCTGGTCCCCAAGAGAAGCAGCGTGATGAGCCGGGTCGAATCGGTTTGCAGCGCGAGGTGGATAAGATCGAACATGAGCCGGGCTTTGCCGACGAGGTCGGCGGCGTTCGTGATGTTGACCGGAGGCGGCACGTTGACGCGCGGCTTGGGTCGGCGCGACCATTCTTCCGAGCGCGCCAGGCCCCGTTCGAGTTCGCGGACGCTGGTGAAATACTCGTCGAGTTTCTCACGGTCGGCCGAACCCAGTGCCGGCTGTATCGAGCGCGCCTGATCCCCGACTGCGTCGAGGATGCTGCGGCCGTCGCGGACGCGGTTTACCTGGGCCTGCACTTCTTCCGGGCGACCGTCCAAAAACAATCGGGCGAAGACGCTTGAGGGCCAGGAGTCGGAAGGGACGACGGCGCCGGTCCGCGTCCATGACAGGCTAAAACCTTCGCACGAGAGCGCCAGGCTGGGGAACCGCGTCTCGGCGCCGATATGCGTCGCGGCGAACTGGTCGAGCGAGATGCTATTGCGAAACCCGGCGCGAATCTCCGGACGCGGCGCCGCGGTGAGGAAGCTGAAGATCGAATCATGGCTCGAACCAACTTCGGGATGCGCCAGCCCCGAGATGACCGTGAAGTCGTCGCGGTAGGTCTTGATCGCATCGAGGTAGGGCGTCAGGGCGTAATCGCGTCCCGCCCGCTCCGGAAAGAAGTTGGCGGGATGCAGTCCCAGCGGCGTGCAGATGCACACCATACGCCGCGGCGGCGTCGCCCCGGCGCCCGTCGCCGGCGCGAACGACTCGAACCACGGCAGCGCCAGCGAGATGCCCGCGGCGCGGAGAAAACGTCGTCTGTTGAGTTTCATGGGAATCCCTTTATTTGGTTCGAAACAACTCGCTCTGCACGATCTCGTGCACCAGCGTTCGCAGGCCGTAGTCCTTCGCTCGTAACTTCGTCAGAATCGCTTCGACCGCGGGAGCGTCCGACGCCGTCGGTTCCGCACCGGTGGCGTACGTTAGCAGCCGGGTCGCCAGGTTGCGGGCGACCAGATCCTTGTCCTTTAGCAACAATTCTTTGTACTCGTCGATATTCGCGAACTTTCGGCCGTCCGCGAGTTCGTCGGCGGGGTCGATCTTCTTGCCGTGGTAGTACGGCATCTTTCGGCCCTCGATGGTTACGATCTTGCCGTTGCCAGTGACGCGGTAGAACTCGCGGTAGCCGCCGATCACGTCGAAGCTTTCCAGGGCGAAGCCGGGCGGGTCGATCTTGACGTGGCACGTCGCACATGAGGCGAGCTGCCGATGCTTGGCGAGCTGTTCGCGGATGGTGACGGCGCCGCGGATGTCGGGTTCCACCGCGGCGATTCCCTCCGGCGGACGCGGCGGCGGCGTGCCGAGAATGCGCTCCAGCACCCAGGCGCCGCGCAAGATCGGCGACGTGTACGTGCCGTTCGCCGTCGCCTTGAGCACCGCCGCCATCGTCAGCACGCCTCCCCGATGGCTGTCGGCGGGCAACTTCACCTTGCGAAACTCCCAACCCTCGACGCCCGGGATACCGTAGTGCTTCGCCAGGCGGTTATTGATCAGGGTGAAGTCCGACGAGATGACGTTGGCGATGCTCAAATCGTGCTTCAGGAGTTCCTCGAAGAAAAGGTACGGCTCCTTGAGCAGCGAGGCCCGCAACATCTCGTCGAATTCGGGATAGAAGATATGGCTCGGCATCGTCGCATCGATGTCGCGCAGGCCGAGCCATTGGCTCACGAAGTTTTCCGTGAATGCCGACGCACGCTTGTCCTTGAGCATCCGATCAACCTGAGCCCTCAGCACGGCGGGGTCGCCCAGGGTCTCTTTGCGGGCGACGGCCAGAAGCTCGGCGTCGGGCATCGAACTCCACAGGAAATACGAGAGCCGATTGGCGAGCGCGAAATTGTCGAGCTTCCCCGGGGTTTCGCGCAAGAACAGGAAGTTCGGCGAGACCATCACCGCCATCAGGCCGACGCGCACCGCTTGCTCGAACGTGTGCTTTTCCGCGAGGCGTTTGTTGACGAGGTCGAGGATCGGCTTGACGTCCGCGTCGACGATATTGCGGCGAAACGCCCGGCCGGCAAAGTCGCGGACGATGCGCTCGGCGTCTGCCTCGGGGTTCTTCGAGGTCGTCTCCACGCGGTTGTATTGTTTGAACGTCTTGGCCGCGATTTGCGGCAAGTCCCCGAAGATGCGGCGATGGCTCTCCGGCGGCCAAACGTCGTGCAGCGGCCCCTCGACGTCGATCCATTCGACCGCCAATCCGGGGCCGATGTAGTTGTCGGCGCCGATCTTGTTCACGGTCTGCGCGGCCGCCAAGCCGTGAGGCAACAGCCGAATCGTGCTCCGCGCCTCCAGGTGTTCGACGAACTCGTAGACCGAAGCCTTCCCCGGCGGCGCCTCGATATAGCCCACGACGCGCGTTCGGCCACTCATGCCCATTGTGCCCGCGGTCAGGCGATACGTCACTGGCTTGTCATCGCTTTGAATGCCGTACGCGGAGATGCGAAACTTGTACTTGCCGCGGTCCGGCGGATAGAACTGCCCGAGCATCACGGCCTGCCAGGCGGACGAACTGAAAGCGATCAGCGTCCCCTCCTCCTTGCGAAACACCTTTTCCGTCGTGACCTTGACGTGACGCTCGTCGGTGACGTGGTAGCGTTTCTTGATGACCGGCGGCTGAGGGGCGTTGGCGATGGCGACATTGAGCGCTCGTTCCGCCGCTTCGAGATAGCGTTCCATGAGGAACGTCGAGACGTGCTGGGCCTCGGCGACATTGTCGAAACCGGCCGCGGAGCTGTCCATCGGCAAAAGATCGTTAAAGTCGACGTCGACGCCGAGCAGGTCGCGGACGGTGTTTTCATATTCGGTGCGGTTGAGCCGACGCATCGCCACGCGCCCCTCGGCGCGCTTCGCTTTCTCCGCCGCGAGAACATTCGACCGGATCCACTCGGTGAGCAGCGCGACGTCCTTGGCCGCGGGTTGCGGCTGCGCCTTGGGGGGCATCTCGCCCGCCTGAATGCGTTTGAGCACCTCTTGCCATTTCTGCCGGCTGCCGCTGTCGGCGAAATCGGGCTTGAGCTGATCGAGACGCAGATCGCCCTTGGTCTTCTCGGGCCCGTGGCACGCGGCGCAGTGCTGGGCGAGCATCGGCTTGATTTGCTTCTCGAAATCGGGTTCGGCGCCCTGCGCGGCGAAGCCGGCGATGCATGCGATCGAGGTCGCCCAAAGGAGATGCATTCGGCACATGGTCGCTACCTGAGAGAGTAGATGAGCGAATCGAAAGAGAGCGAACGCTCCAGGGGTGGGGCATCCTCTCAGGGTATCGCGAACCCTCAGCGTTCGCAATGCAAATCTCGGAGCAATTCGATTGTAGTTGCGGGGGGCGTGGCGGACTGCCGCATCGATGGGGGAAGTCTGGAGATGCAAGAGCCGGGGACGGGCAGGCAGAGTTATCGCCTGCCTCGTCGCGGGAATTCCGGCTCTGACGGGTGGTTACTTCACGAGCTTGTTGACGTAGAGGCGCAGCTTGGAGCCGGCGGGGCTGGCGAATTCCTTGGGACGCTCCAGGTCGGGGCCGGCGATGCAGTAGATGAGCTGGCCGGCTTCGAACTTATAGATGCCCTTCAGCGTCTTGCCCTCAAACTTGCCGGCGCCGGGCATGACGTCGAATTCCTTGGGATTCTTGCTGGCGTCGAGTTTGAACGTCCCCTTGCTCTTGACCGTGTCGCCGTCCTTGAGGATGTATTCGCTGCCGCTGAAGACGACGGAGCCCTTCTCGGCGCCCTCCACTTTCTTGCCGTCGTCGATGATTGAGACGCGCTGCCAGGCGCCCTGGAACTTGTCTTGGTCGCCGGCGCCGCCCGCGAAGGCCAGGCCCGCCGCCAAGAAACTGATCGCCGTGAGAAATCGCATGTCCAACTCCTTTTTGAGGGGAATGGCCTCAATGTCCGAGGCCAGTGGTTTCGTATCGCGATCATTTTATACAGCGAGCGGAGAATATTTCTACAAGAGCCGCGACCGCCAGGGAGCGGCTTTACGTGCTCTGGAACTTCAAGCCGCTCCCTTGCGGTCGCGGCTCCTTCACCGGGCAGGCGTGTGCTTGAGAACCCGCGCCTTCGCCCGCGGAATCGACAGCACGTCGGGCGTGCCGATCGGCGTCAAACGGCATAGCGGCATGTCCTCCGACGCGGGCAAGACCTCGCCGAACAGATTGCGCGCGCACAGCAGATTTTGCACCTGGGGGTCGCCGACCAGCGTCTGCGTCACCACCACGTCGCCGCCGCGGCCCAGTCTCGGGAGCCGCATTGCCAGGTTGACCGTGGAGCCGAAGTAATCGAGCTTGCCGTTGAGCGTGGCGGCCATCGCCTGTCCGCGATGCACGCCGACCTGAAGGCGTAGGTCGCGCGTCACGTCGTTGCGCTGCAGCACGCCCTTGAGATCGAGCGCCACCCGAACCGCGGCCGCCGAGTCGTGGAAGATCGCCAGGACGCCTTCGCCGGTCGTCTTGACCAGGGCGCCGCTCTCTCGGCGGATGCGGTCTTCGAGGATACGAAAATATTCGTGGATGACGGAGAACGCGCCGGCGTCGCCGCGGGATTGATAAAGCTCCTCGGCGCCCACCAGTGCCGTCGTCAGCAGCGTGACGTGCGCGACGCTGACCAGCTCCTTGCCGGAAAGCACTTGCTGCGGAAAGAGATCGCGGAAGGTCGCCAGCGCCGAGACGCGGGCGGCGGTCAAGGCGTCAGTCCGCTGGGCCGTGCGCTCGACGCGGAGCACCAGTTCTTGAGGATGTTCGTTGGTCAGTAAGAAGATTTGCTAGCCGGTGCGAAACGTGCGCGGGAAGTCGGCGCCGGGGCCGCGGACGAGACGCAGCTCGCCGCGAACGGCGCGAGCCTCGGGATGCACGCGCACTTCGACGGCATAGGGGAGCTGCGGGCCGCGCAGACGGTAGGATCCTTCGGGCAACTCAAGCGCCAGCTCCAGACGTTCGCCCGCCGCGACACGCACCTGGGCGACGACGTGCCGCGAATGGGACGGCCCGCCGATGCAGTAAGTCTTCAGCTCGCTCTTACGCAGACTCGGATGAACGCGCAGGATCATCTCGACGGAGTTCGCGAAGTCGAGTTCGAAATCGAGATGGCACGCCTCGCAATACCCGTGCGACTTGATGCTCTTCATCGTCTCTTCGATGGCCGACGCGATGCGGCAACGCGGACACAGAATGTCCCACAGCACTTCGAGAATCCCTTCGTGCGCCGCGATCAGACAGGCGTCGATGACCGCGCCTTCGTCCAGACCCAGACGCTCCGCCAGGGCGATCGGCCGAAGTCGTGCGATCTCTTGCTCGGGTGCCTTGAGGAAGTACTCGACCAGGCCCTCGGCCACGCGCGGCGCCACGCCGCGCGCCGCTAGTTGGTCCACGAGTCGGTGGAACGTCCCGGCATCGCTGACGGGTTTGTCGGCACGGGCGGAGAACGGATCGACGGCGGCCGATTGCGGAGTTCCGGTCAAGAACGCGTCGATGCGCCGATAGACGCGATCGACCGCCCTGCGTCCCTTGTAACCGACCTCGAGGGCCGCCGCGACACGTCCCAGAAGACCGCGCGGCAGGATGCGTACACGGTGATGCAGCGTCGTGCCGCCGCCCGCGCGGGGCAGCAATTCCGTCACGGTCACCAGCCACTTGAAGATCCCCTCGCGATACTCGCGCAAGACGCCCATGCGTCGGCCTTCGATCCACTCGAACGGATGTTCCTGCCAGGTATTGGTGACACCGAGCTTGCGGAACGTGCCGAATCGATCGATGCGCGGCCCGAGCGTCGCGGCGGCCGTCGCGCCGACTTGCGTCGTGTACTCCGCCGCGGGGAGGCCGACTTCGCGATTAAGCCGTTCGGTGTTGGAGACGTGCGGCCAAAGTTGCTCGGGACTCGCTTTCAGCTCCCACGACCAATCATAATGGAGCACGTCGCCCGGCTCAAACGCGGGAAGCGCCGGATGGACCGCGAGGTTCGTCGGTTCGCCACGCAGCAGCCGATCGAGATCGAGGAGGAACTCGTCGGCGTCGGCATAGCGTGCGAGCGGATTCTTGGCGAGCGCCTTTTGCACGACCAGGCCCAGGGCAGGGCTCAGGGCCGGATTGAGATCGTGTACCGAGGGCGCCTCCTCGTGAGCGTGCTTGGCGATCAGCCCGGCGATGGTATTGGCCTGGAACGGCGTCCGCCCCGTCAACATTTGAAACAGCATCACGCCGAGCGCGTAGACGTCGCTCCGAGGCGTGATGTCGCCTGCGCCCGCTTGCTCCGGCGCCATATAAAGAGGCGTCCCCAGCGGCACCTCCGCGTGCGTCATGGCCAACGTCGCGGTTTGCTCGACGTGCCGGGCCAGGCCGAAGTCGCAGAGCTTCACGCCCAACGTTTCGGAAAAACGGCCGTCGCTCGAGGCGAGGAGATACGTCGCCGTCGTGGGGGAGACGATGAGATTGTCGGGCTTCAGGTCGCGATGGACGATGCCGCGTCGATGGGCTTCGCCCAGGGCCCGCGCCGCATCCGCCGCCAGCGTCAACGCGTCGCGTTCTCGGAGTAACGGCTTGCGATCGAGGACGGCGCCGAGCGTTTGGCCTTCGAGATATTCCATGGCCAGGAAGCATTGTCCGCCGTCCTCGTTGAACTCGATGAGCCTGCAGACGTACGGGCTGCGGATCTCGGCCAGCAGCCTGGCTTCCTTCTGGAATCGGCGGACGATGTGTTTGGATTGCAGGTGGTGCGGGTGCAGAACCTTGAGCGCGACGGGTTGGCCGTCGACGCTGTCTTCGCCGCGGTAGACGACGCCGATCCCGCCTTCGCCGAGCTTTTCCATGACGCGGAATCGACCCAGCCGGCGCTGCACGGGGTGTTTCGTCGGCTCAAGCCGAGGCGGCGCCTCGCCGTACAGAGTGGAGCCGATGTCGTGATGGTGGTCGGAATCGCCGATCAGGTTGCGAAACCAGACATGCACCTCCGCAGACGTCGGCCTGGCTTCCGGCTCCTCGGCGCGCATCAACTCGATCAGGTCGGCGAGCGACTCGACTTCACGGAGTTCGTCGAACCCCGAGCGAATCGCGGGCGCCGTCACGTTCATGCCGTGCACCAGCCGAAACAAGATCATCCCGAGCGCGTAGACGTCGTCCTGCGAGCCCCACTCCCCGGCGCCTCCGAAACAGAGGCTCGGCTCGCCGATCTCGTCGAGCCAGATCTCGCTCGGTTCCAGTCGGCCGTGCTGCAGCCCGAGCCGATGCGCCGATTCCAGCACGCTCGCCAATCCGCGGCCCAGCACCAACACTGAATGTTCCGGCCAATGTTCCCGGCGGCGCAAGACCTCGTCCAGCGGCACGCCCCGCGGCTCCAGCAGGACCGCGTAGGGCTTTTTGGCGTCGAGATTGAGTTCCACAAGCGGCACTGCCGACGAATGTTTCAGTTGCTCCAGGATGCGCAGCCGTCGCTGCATCCGTTCCCAGGCGGGCGTGGCGCGGTCTTCGTTGCACAGCGTCAGCACACGGACGCGCCGGCCGACACTCTCGTCTTCGGCTTCGTACCAATCGCCCGGGTAGCCGGGGCCCTGATGAGCGATCAGCCGATAGTGTCCGACGTTCATCTGCGATCCCCGCTGTCTGAAAGAAGCCAAACCAGTATAGCATCGCGTTTGGGAAATGGTACACTCAGGGACATCCTCGGCATGGAAGTTGCGAAACGAGGTTTCACCCGTTCTTTCCCAAATGTCAGGAGTTCCGCAATGAGCACGGTCAAAGAGAAAATCGAAGACATCAACGAATCGGCCGAGAATGCCGTCGAGAACGCCTTGAACAAAACCAAGGAAGGCGCCGACATCGCGGCGAAGAAGGCAGCCGCAGCCGCCGACGCGGCAGGCGACAAGCTGAAAGACGCCGGCGAGAAACTCAAGGACTGAGCGGGAAATGGGTCTGTTTTCAGAGCCCGAGCGCTATCGACCGCTCCGGCTCTGAAATTGCTCTTTTCGTTCCGATTTGTGAGAAACGGGGCGCCTCGCGGCGCGATTTTCTGGTAGAATACAAACGCCTCGCGTTTGCTACATCCTCATCCTGATAGCTAGGGAGAACGCCGATTCAACTATTCGATCGCCAACCGATGCCCGACCGCGGCCCTCGCATGAACGAGCAAATTCGCATCAGCCCCATCCGCCTGATCGGCGTTGAAGGGGAGCAGTTGGGCGTGGTCCCGACGTTTCAAGCGCTGGAGCAGGCGCGCGCCGCCGGCCTGGATCTGGTGGAAGTCGCCGCCGACGAGCGTCCGCCGGTGTGCCGAATCCTCGACTACGGCAAGATGCGTTTCGCCAATTCGCAGAAGCGCAATAAGACCACGAAGGTCCGCCAGCAGAAGGTCAAAGAGATTCGGCTTCGGCCCAAGACGGGCGATCACGATCTGGAAACCAAATCAGTGCAGGCACGCAAGTTCCTCGAACACAACGACAAGGTGCAGCTGACCGTCATCTTTCGTGGCCGCGAAATGCAGCACGTCGACGAAGGTCGGCGCGTGATGGACACGATTTTGGAAAAGCTCGCCGAGGCGGGCAAGGTGGAGAGGCCGCCGACGATGGACGGCAAGAAGATGACGGCGATGTTGATGCCGGTCAAGACGTCCAAGCCCAAGCAAAAGCCGCCGACGCCGCCGCCGACGAGCTGAGTTGTATTGAGACGGCGCCTCGCCTACGTGGACGAAGAATGCGCGTATGCGAGGCAAGCTTGAATGTCCTGCGCTGTCAGATGGTCATATTCGAGGAGAATTCGCTCGACTGACCAACCGCGGCCGAGCAAATCAATCACAAACTCGACCGCGATTCGAGTCCCCTTGATGACCGGCTTGCCAACCAACACCTTGGGATTTACCGTAATTCGTTCTTCCCAGTTCATCACATCCCTCCACGGTTAAACGCCGATCGTTTCGTAAAAGACATTCCGCTGTCGCGGCTCGTAACCCGCCTCGCGAATCGCGTCCTTGATCTGCTCCAGCGTCAGATAATGGACCGTTCCCGCCGAGGCGACGACGTTCTCCTCGATCATCAAGCTCCCCATGTCGTTGGCGCCGTAAAAGAGAGCGAGCTGCCCGACCTTCAAGCCCTGCGTCACCCACGACGACTGGATGTTCGGAATGTTGTCGAGGTAGAGTCGGGCGATCGCCTGCGTCCGTAGATACTCGAAGGACCCGGTCGACGGCAGCTGGGCGAGGGCGGTGTTGCCCGGCTGGAACGTCCAGCAGATGAATGCGGTGAAGCCGCCGGTCTCGTCTTGCAGGCGCCGTAAGCGGTCGAGCGATTCGAGCCGCTCGGCAAGGGTTTCCACGTGGCCGAACATCATCGTACAGGTGGAGCGTCCGCCGAGCTGATGCCAGGTGCGATGGACGTCGAGCCAGTCGTCGGTGAGGCACTTATTGACGGTGATCGCTTCGCGGACGCGGTCGACGAGAATCTCGCCGCCGCCGCCGGGCAGGCTCCCCATGCCGGCTTTCTTCAATCGCTGGAGCACCTCGCGCAGCGGCAGTTTGTTGAGCTTGTGAAAGTGCCAGATTTCCGGGGCCGAGAACGCGTGTAGGTTGAACGTCGGATAGCGAGCCTTCAGGTCGCTGAGCATTTCCTCGTACCAGTGGAGTTTGAGACTCGGATGATTGCCGCCTTGCAGGAGCGCTTGATCGCCGCCGAGAGCGATGGTTTCCTCGATTTTCTTGTAGAGTTCCTCGCGGGTCAGGACATAGGCCTCGCCGTCGCCCGTCTTGCGGTAGAAGGCGCAGAAGTCGCAGACGGCGGCACAGACGTTGGTGTAGTTGATGTTGCGATCGATGTTGTAGGTGCGGATCGGCTCGGGATGGAGCCGGCACGTGACTGCATCCGCCGCTCGGCCTAGACGGACGAGATCTTTGCAATCGAAAAGAGCGAGCCCTTCGTCGAAGGAAAGGCGTTCGCCGGCGACGGCTTTGTCGAGAATCGCTTGATATTTTGCGGGCATGATTGTTTGCCTACCCAAAGCTAACCACAGAGGACACAGAGAGAGGAAGAATCAAAGAATGAGACGTTTTAGTCCGTCTCTGAGCAGGAGAACGTTGAAGTTAATGAGCAAACCGACGCGCGTCTTGCTAAGACGCAAATACGAGAGCAATTGAGCTTCGTGGATCGGCATCAGTTTCTCGACCGCCTTGATCTCCACGACCAGCGCTCCTGGAAAGTGGAAGTCGATAACCAGATCGTCGCCCAGAAGCATGCCTTTATATGCAACCGGCAGTTTTGCCTGCGGAACGAACGTCATGCCTCGAAGTCGTAGCTCTTGATCGAGACATCGTTGATACACAGACTCGAGCAAGCCGGGTCCGATCAGACGATGGACCTCGATCGCCGCCCCGATCACTTCTTGCGTCAGAGGGTCTCTCTCTTCGAAAACCACTCTTCTCTCCTTGCCTTCCTCTGTGCTCTCTGTGCCTCTGTGGTTAGTTTTGCATTTCTAACCTACCGACAACGCCTGACGACTTCCATGATACATACTCACTTTCACGCCGGCGGGAGCCAAACCCAGTTCACACGCCTCGCGGTAGTAGCGATCCATCCCCGCCAACTCGCGCGGCCCGAGGTCGAAGCGAATGATGTGATCCAAATACCGCCGACAGAAGCCCGCGTCGAGCCCCAGCTTCGGCGCCTCACGGGCCGCGATACGGCCCACCGCCGAGCGTCCCTGACGTTTTGCTTCCACGAGCGCCGCCTCGACCGATCCGAGATCGACGCCCTCACGCACCGCCCACGCGGCGTACACGAACGGCAGCCCGGTCCAGTCGTGCCACTCCTGACCTAAATCATACGCGTGCTCGAAGCCCGGCAAACATGCGTGCATCGCCCGGTCGCCGATCAAGAGCACCGCGTCCGCGTCGACCTCCTCGGCCGACCGGTCGAGCGGCAAGGCGGCAATCTCCAGAGCCATGCCGACGCGCTTGCGTAACAGCATCTGCGTGAGAGCCGCGCTGGTGCGCGAGCCTTCGTCGAGCGCGACTCGGCGAATTTTCTCCCAGGGCACGCGGCTAAAGAGCGTCACGCTCAGCACCGGGCCGTCGCTGGCGATGGCGATGTTCGGCACCAGCGACAGATTGCCGATGCGAAAGTACTCGATGATCGGAATGAGGGCGACGTCGAGTTCGCCTCGGGCCAGCTGGTCGGCGAGTCGGCTGGGGTAGTCGAGAACGAGCTGGGCTCGCGGCGCGAGGACTTCCAGATTGTGGATGAGCGGCTTGGTGTTGAGATAGGTAACTGCGCCGATGCGAATCGGTTCCATCGCTTTCGCCTCCTGTTAGGGATTGTAGGCCAGGCGTTTGCGCCCGGCGAGGCACGATGTCAACCGCGATCGCAATCGAATGTTAACCAAAAAGCGTTTAGCCGCCGGGTCCTCGCGGCGCGAACCGGTCGGTCCGCGCCGCGAGGACGCGGCGGCTAAACGTTGGACTTACTTACTTCTTGTTGTTTTCGACCTTCGACTTCACGTCGACGGTTTCCGTCGCCAGCACCGGGGCGATCTTCTCGGAGAGCTTCTTGGCGATCAGGCCGCTCGGGTCGCAGCCGAAGGAGATGGCGAGGATCTCGCCGCCCTTGCCGATGAGGAAGTTCGACGGCATCGTCTTGGTCTGGAATGTGCCCCACGCGGCGCCCTTGCTGTCGACGCCGTAAACCATGTTGATCTGCTTGTCGGCGGCGTACTTGGCGACCTTCGCATCGGGTTCGCGGAAGATGGCGATGCTGGTAAGGCCCGCCTTCTTGTACGCGGCGTCGATCTCCTGGAAGTATGCCAATTCCTTGTCGCAGCCGGAGCAGCCGCACGTCAGACGCAGCAGAACCGGTCCGTTCGTGACGAGCTGGGAGAGATCGATTTCTTTGCCCGATTGATCCTTGAACTTGAATTCGGGCGCCTTCGTGCCGACGGCAACCTTGGCGGGAGCGGGCGGATCGGCAAAAACCAGACCGGCGGTCAGAAGCGACGCACACAACGTTGCGAATAAGCGGGACATTCGAAGAGTCTCCGAAAGAAAAAGGTGGGACGTAACTTCGGCGAGAATCTTAACTTACCAGGAGTCGCAGGCGATTGCAAAGCTTTTTCGCGCCGTTCCGAGAAGAAGTGAGTGACCCCGACGAGATTCGAACTCGTGTCGCGGCAGTGAAAGTGCCGTGTCCTAACCACTAGACGACGGGGCCCGCCGCGTCTGATGGATACATTGATAGAGCCGCAGGTTCGCGGCGTCAACGTCAATTTGTCCGGAGAACGCATCATGAGCGCACCGACCAATCCCCGTCTGGAACTCCTCAAACTCACCACCGGCTACTGGATCTCGCAGGCGATCAACGCCGCCGCCAAGCTGGGCGTCGCCGACCATATCGAAGCGGGCGTCCGCGATCCGAAGATTTTGGCCCACAAGACGCAGACGCAGCCGCACGCGCTGTACCGCCTGCTCCGCGCCCTCGCCAGCATCGGCATCTTCAAGGAGGACGCCGCCGGCCATTTCGATCACACGCCGATGTCGGAACTCCTGGTCGATCGCCTCGGTTCGATGCGGGCCCCGTCGCTCCTGAACGGCGACGAACATTATGCGTCGTGGGGCGATCTCGTCTACAGCGTGCAGACCGGCCAGCCCGCGTTCGACCGCATCTACGGCAAACCGATCTTCCCCTGGCTGGCCGAACATCCCGAACAGGCCAAGATTTTCGACGCCGCCATGACCGGCATCCACGGGCCCGAGACCCAGGCGATGGTCGATGCCTACGACTTCACCGGCATTCAGCGCCTCGTCGATATCGGCGGCGGCAACGGCACGCTCCTCTGCGCCATCCTGCAAAAACAGCCCGCGTTACAAGGAATCCTCTACGACCTCCCGGGCGTCATCGAGCGCTCGAAAGTGCGCATCGCGGAACAGGGGCTCGCCGACCGCTGCGAATGCGTCGCGGGGAGCTTCTTCGAATCCGTGGCGCCCGGCGGCGACGCCTATCTCATGCGGCACATCATTCACGATTGGAACGACGAGCAATGTCACACGATTCTCAGCCATTGCCGGCGCGCGATGCAGCCGGGGAACAAGCTGCTAATCATCGAGTGCGTGATCGAACCGGGGAACGCGCCGGGCTGGAGCAAGTTTCTCGATCTGAACATGCTGGTACTTCCCGGCGGCATGGAGCGGACGGAAGCGGAGTTCCGCACGCTCCTCACGAAGGCCGGGTTCGAACTCAAACGGATCGTGCCGACGCGCACGGAAGTTTCCGTCCTGGAGAGCGTGGCGCGGTGACGGTTCACCTGGCGTGGGGGAGATGCTTCACGAACCAGCGGACCATCTCCGTGCGCATCTCCGGCAAATATTCGTGACCGGTGTTCTTGTAGAGAACGCTGCGGAAATTGGACTCCTGGCCGTGCAGTCGGTAGACGTCGGCGAGTTTCTTTTCGAGCACGAGGATGCCGTCGGTCGGAGCCCCGCCGTCTTGGTCGCCCGAGAGTTGCAACATGGGCCGGGGCGCGATCAAGGCGTAGATGGCTTCCGTGTCGAAGTGCTTGAGGACGCCGGGGACGAAGTAGTAGATGCCGTGCTTGCGGAGATTGCCGTGAGCGATGAGTTCGGTGTAGCGGGTGAAGCAGGCGACGCCGACGACGGCTTTGACGCGGTCGTCGATGGCGGCGAGCCACCACGATCGGGTGCAGCCCATGCTCATGCCGGTCGCGCCGATGCGGTTGCCGTCGATCTCCGGGCGAGTTTCGAGGTAATCGAGGAAACACTGTTCGTCACGGACCATCAGGCCCCACAGGGTGCTCCCCATCCAGAGGTGCAGCTTGAAGAGGCTCATTTCCTGCGGGTACGAACCTTTATCGAGCTTGCTGCCGGCGGGGCCTTTGCCGATGCGTTCGCCGTTGAAGTAGCCGTCGATGGCGGCGACCGCGTAGCCTTCCTTGACAAGCATCCAGCCGAGCGAAAGCGGATTCTCGGGGTTGGGGAGATATTCGTTCCGCGAGCCGCTATGGCCATGGAGACCGACGACGACGGGGATCTTTCCCTTGCGATTTTTGGGGAGGGCGAGGATGCCGGTGACGGTCATGTCGATGCCGTTGTCGAATTCGAGGTGTTCGAGGGTAAAGTCGCCTTTGTCCTCGGTCTTGACGACGCGGACCTTTTTCGGATCGGGACGAGTCGGCATGTCGCCGAGGCACGTCAGGAGGGTGGCGCGGGTCTTGGCGCGGTCGACTTCCTGCCAACGTTTGAGGTCGGTCGGGACGGGCCAAACCGGGATTTTCCACTTACGGAAGGATTCGGGGACTTCCGCCCAGGCTTCGCCCTGGGGTTCGCCCCCTTTGGATTTTGCGGGGGTAACCCGGTCTTGCCCCAGCAGCAGCGGAACAAGTCCTGCGACGAGCACGATTGAGGAGAGAAGTTGGCGAGCCATGGAGTTTACCTACGTTTGGGGAGGGTCGTCGAAATGCGTCAGGTATTGAGTCATGGCGTGGGCGCCGAGGCGTTTGAGGACCGCCTCCCAGACCGCGTTCATGATCGTCAGGTTCATGATGCTGCCGACGGCGCCCGCGGAGATCTCGGCCCATAAAGTGTCCGTCGCCGGCGGGCCGACGTCGATCTGTTTCTCGCAATGGCCGAACTCGTTGGCGATCAGGCTCATGGTCGGCAGCCGAGGGATCGGGTCGAGCGGATTGACGTAGCGGAAGAGGCGATTGGCGAAGGTCTTGTCGAAGGCGGCGGTGGCGGCGGCGTTGCCGATCATCGGTCCGCCGAACGTGTAGATCTGATGCACCGAGATAAACTTGCGCCGAAACAGCCAGGCGGCGAGTAAGGCGAGCGACCCGCCCAGGCTATGCCCCGTGATCCACAAGGGCCGATCGAGCCGCTCGGTCTCGGCGACGACGGCGTGGTACACCGGATCCCAGATGTCGACCAGGGCGTCCATGAATCCCTTGTGAAAACGCGCCTGCACGCCGGCGGCCGCGAAGTCCGTCCCCATCCGGCCCTCGGGGAGCATCAAGAGATTGAGGGCATCGGTGAGGAGCCAATCTTTCAGGCCCTCGATGCTGGTGGGGGCTTCGGTGCCGCGGAAGGCAACGACGAGGTCGGTGTCATTGCCCCCCACGTAGGCCTGGGTATTTCCGACGGAAAACATCTTGGCCGCGAGGCCGAGCTTTTCCTGGAAGAGGGGTACGCCCTGGGCTTCGGGATAGTAGGCGAGATCGCATGCCAGGCCGAGGAAGCGGGCGTTGCGGATATCGCCCAGAGCGTCTTGGTGAAGTACGGGAGGCAACGTCGTTTCTCCTAATGGCGTCGTTCGATGCGGTCGCGATTCGCGTGATCGCGGATCGCATCCAGTTCTTCCAGGAATTCGTCCAGGCGTTTGAGGAAGTCGCTGCCGAGCGTGCCGAGTTGTCCCAGGGCGTTACCCAGCGCGGTCACCGTCGGATATTGGCCGCGTCGGCGGACGGGCTGGCTCAACTCGTGCAAATCGGCGATCTTGGGCGTCAGGTCGCTGTGCAGCAACTCGGCCAGGTCGCGGTTGTGCTTCTCGGTATGCGTCAGGAGCTGGCGCAACGGCAGTCGGCGGGCGTTCTTGTCAGTGGCCATGGCTACCCGGGGAGAAAGACTGGACTCGCGTTCGGCGTTCAGGCAGTATACCCTGAAACAGGAAACGGGGACAAGGGAGCGGGCATGCGTATCTTGGTTTTGGCCGACATTCACGCCAACTGGCACGCGCTACAAGCAATCGAGGAGCCGTTCGATCTGTGCCTCTTCCTGGGGGATCTGGTCGATTATGGCCTGCAGGCAGGTCCGTGCATCGACTGGGTACGGCAACGCGCGTTCGCCGTCGTCCGCGGCAATCACGATCACGGCGTCGCCCAGTACGTCGACGTGCAGGCCAAGGCGGGCTTCAAGTATCTCACCAAGGTGACGCGCGAATGGCTGCAGCCGCGCCTGGCGCCCGCGGATCGGCGCTACCTGGCGAGCATGCCCGTCATGCGCCGGCTCACGCTGGAGGACACGAAGTATCTGCTGGTACACGCCACGCCGAGCGATCCGCTGGACGAATACGCGCCGTGCGACGTCGAGTTCTGGCGCGAACGTCTGGAGGACGTCGACGCCCAGGTGATCTGCGTGGGGCATACGCATCAGCCCTACGTGCTGGAGGTGGGCAACAAACTGGTCGTTAATCCCGGCAGCGTCGGCCAGCCGCGCGACGGCGACCCGCGCGCCTCGTACGCCGTCATCGAGAATCACCGCGTCGACCTGAAACGGATCGACTATCCGCTCGAGGCGCTGTACCGCACGATCCAGGAATCCGAGTTAGCGGACAACGTCAAGGAGACGCTGATCGAAGTCTACCGCAAGGGAGGCAAGCCGCAGACCGGCGTCAAACCCACGAGCGACGTTGCGAAATGAATTGAGAAAACTAACCACAGAGGCACAGAGAACACAGAGGAAGAAAGAGGAATGAAGGCGGAGGTTCGCTCGTTTTTTACCGATTTCCCTTCCTCTTTCTCTGTGTTCTCTGTGTCTCTGTGGTTAGTTTTGCGTTCGATTCGGCGGTTGGTTTCGCTTCGATGCGGGCAGCCCGGCGTATATGATGAAGGGTGCTCGAAAATCGTCCCTCTCTTGCGGAGCCGGGTATGCACCGATTGGCAGATTTGCGCGAAATCCTGCGCTACGTCCCGCAGTATCGGGACAAGATCTTCGTCATCGCCGCCGACGGCTTAATCGTCGAGCACGAGAACTTTCGCAATCTCATGCTCGATATCGCTCTCATGCGCAGCCTGCGCATCGGCGTCGTCCTCGTGCATGGCGCCAGTCTGCAGATTCAGGAACTCGCGCAGCAGACCGGCAAAACAGCCTCCAATCTCGACGGCACCGGCATCACCGATGCCGACACGCTTGAGCTGGCGCTCACGGCCGCCAACCGCGTGACGCATGAAATCCTCGAAGGCCTGTCCGCCAACGACCTGCGCGGCGCCTACTGCAACGCGCTGGTCGCGCATCCGGCGGGCATCCTGCAAGGCATCGATCAGCAGTGGACCGGACGGATCGAGCGCATCGACATCGCGCTGCTCAAGGCGCTTTTGGAGCACGAGATCGTGCCGGTGTTGCCGCCGCTCGGCGGCGACGGCGAAGGAACGACGTACCGTATAAATTCCGACGCCGCCGCCGCCGAGGTCGCCAAACAACTTCAAGCCACCAAGCTCATTTACCTGACGTCGTCGCCCGGGATTGTCTTGAGGTCCGCGGAGCCTGGTGGCGAAGTCGAGCTTTTTCGCCATCTCTCCGTCGAACAAGCCGACCATCTGCTCAAGCGGCCGCGCGCGGACTTTCTGGATCAGAGTTTCTCGAAGCTCACGAACGCGGTCCGCGCCTTGCGTAACGGCGTGCCGCGCGTGCATATCATCGACGGCCGAGTCGAGGAGGGCTTACTCGGCGAAGTCTTTTCCAACGAGGGCATCGGCACCCTCGTGCATCTCAACCAGTACCATGCCATCCGGCAGGCGAAGAAAAAGGACGCACGCTCGATTTACGCCCTGATCCGCGCCGGGGTCGAGAACGACGAGCTGCTGCCTCGAACGCTGGCCGAGATCGAACGGCAGATCGGCGATTACTACGTCTTCGACGTCGACGGCACCGTGGCCGGATGCGTCGCCTTGCATCCGTTTCCGGATCAGAACAAGGCGGAGATGGCCTGCATCTGCGTCTCGACAAAGTTCGAGAACCAGGGCATCGGCGCCCGCCTGATGCACTTCGTCGAGGAGCACGCCCGCACCGTCGGCGTGCGCGATCTCTTCTGTCTGTCGACGCAGGCGATCAACTACTTCGTGCAAAAGGGGGGCTTCCGCCTCGGTTCCCCCGACGACCTTCCTTTCTCGCGCAAGCAGCGCTATGACATTTCGGGCCGCAAGTCGAAAGTGCTCACGAAGCAATTGTGACCGTAAGAAAAATGAGCCACAGAGAGCACAGAGGACACAGAGGGAAAAAGCAAGAGAGGCTCGAAGATCATTAGAAGCTTCCTATCTCGGCGTCCTCTGTGCTCTCTGTGGCTTTTTCTTCGGCGAGTTATAGTCGATCAAGACGACCCACGTTTGCTCGGCTAGAATGAGGGTTGATCGCACCTTTCTGCCAGGGAATCCATGCCATGCGTACCTTCGCTCTCCTCGCTCTGACGCTCCCCGTTGCGGCGCAGGCGCAGACGCCCAGTTTCGCCAAGGACGTGCGTCCCTTTCTCACGAAGTATTGCCAGGAATGCCACAACGCCAAGTCGCTCAAAGGGGGCCTCGATCTGGAGACGTACAAGTCTTTGATGCTCGGCTCCGACGGCGGCGCGATCGTGGTTCCGGGTAAGCCGAACGAGAGCAGCATGATTCTGCTGATGCAGGGCAAAGAATCGCCGAAGATGCCGCCGAAGAAGTACGCGCATCAGCCGAAGGCGGAGGAGATCGCCGTTATCGCGGCGTGGGTGAGCGCCGGCGCCAAGGACGACGGGGCGGTCGTAAAAGTCGAGATCCCCGACATCAAGCCGAAGCGGCCGACTCAGGCGCCGGTGACGGCACTGGCGTACGACGACAAAGCCAAAACGATAATGTTCGCACGGGGCCCGCAACTGTTCGTCGCCGATGCCGATGGCAAGCTGGAGCTCGGGCGCGCCGCAATCGGAAGCTGCACGGCACTGGCGGTTCACCCCTTGTTACTCGCCATCAGTGAAGTAGGCCGCGAAGGGAAAGTGGTAATCGCCGAAGGTAACTTCACCCTGCTCGCACACAAGGATGCGATCCTGGATCTTGCCTTCGATTTCAAGAACCAACGCATTATCACGAGCAGTTACGACACGCGCATTCAGATCTTCGACCGAAATGAGGACAAGCCGCGCACGCTCAAGGAGCACAGCGACGCCGTCTACGGCATCGCTCTGAGTCCCGACGGCAAACGGCTCGCATCCGTTTCCGCGGATCGCGCTCTTAAGATTTGGGACGTCGAATCGGGCAAGCTCCTCTTCACGCAGGGCGAATCGACCGATTGGCTCTACGCGGTCGCCTGGAGCCCCGACGGCCAATCGATCGTCACCGGCGGCGTCGATAAGTCGATCCGCCTGTACCGCGTCGGGCCCGCGGGCATCAAAATCGCGCAGTCGGCGTTCGCGCACGAGGGCCCCGTCGTCAAGCTTGCCTTCTCGCACAATGGGAAGTTTCTTTACTCGCTCGGCCAGGATCGGATCGTCAAGTCGTGGGATCCGACGGATCTCTCCGAGAAGGTCGTCTTCGAGAAGATGCCGGAGACCGGACTGCACCTGGTTGTCATGGACCACGCCGGGCAGATCGCGGTGGGCCGATACGACGGCGTCGTGCAGATCTTCGACAAGAAGACCGGCAAGAGCGTCCGCGAAATCAAGCCCGGCGCCGCGAAGAAAGCCGTCAAGCTCCAGCCGACTTCGTTGCAAAAGGAGTCGAAGATCGCCCTTCCGGTGCTCAAGAACGCGAAGCCGGCGGAGATTCGTCGCGGCGACAAAGTCCGCATTCATCTCGACGGCGAGCATCTCAAGCATGTCACCATGCTGAAACTCGAAGGCGTCAAATCCACGATCGAGATCGTCGCGCAAGATTCGAAGAAGCTCGAGGCGGAGATCGTCATCGATGCCAGGGCCCGCGCGGGCGTTTACAAGCTCACCGCTGAGAACGCGTCGGGGGCATCGCCGCCACTCGATTTGACGGTCGATCTCTTCGCGAACGTCCCGGAGAAGAGCGCGAACGATTCGCCAGGCCGGGCCCAGAAGATCGCGCTCCCCGCGAGCGTCGTCGGCAAGCTCGACAAGGCGGGCGACGCCGACTACTACGCCTTCGACGCCAAGGCGGGCGAGGAACTCGGCGTCCACATCATCACGAAGACAGGGGCAAAGTTCGAGCCGGTCCTCGTCCTCTCCGATGCGAAGGGCGTGATCCTCGCCGAGAGCACGCGCGGCCATCTCGGCCATCGCTTCGCGCAGGCGGGAACCTACGTCGTCGGCGTCCGCGATCACGACCTGCGCGGCGGCGACGCGTTCACGTATCGCCTGCATCTGGGCGAGATCCCGATCGTCACCTCGATCTTCCCGCTCGGCGGACGACGTGGCCTCACGGCCACCATTGAGGTTCGCGGCGTCTTTCTCGGTAAGCCGACGAGCGTTCAAGTGCCGATCCCGAAAGACGCGGAAGTCGGCAGCCGAATCCCGCTCAAGCTCGAAGCGAAGCCGCTCGGCGAAACCAGCATCGTCGTCGGCGCGAACTTCGACGCGTTCAAAGAAGCAACGAATCTCTCGACGCCGATCACGTTCAACAGTCGCCTGGAGGAGTCAGGCCAGGCGAACGTCCACGCGTTTCAGGCGACCAAGGGCCAGCGGTTCGTCGTCGAAGTCGATGCACGCCGGCTCGGCTCCAATCTCGATTCCGTCATCGAGATTCTCGACGAGCAAGGCAACCTCGTGCCGCGCGCGTTGCTGCGCTGCCGGGCGAAGACCAACGTCACCTTCCGCGATCACGATTCCGTCGTCACCAACATCCGCCTGGAAAACTGGGGCGAACTCGGCATCGACGACCTTCTCTTCGTGGACGGCGAACTCATCAAGATCAAAAACCTCCCCGGCCATCCCGACGCCGACTGCAGCTTCTTCAGCCATCGCGGCCAACGGCTCACGTATCTCGACACCACGCCGACGCATCATCCCATCGGCGTCGCGATGTACAAGGTAAGCATCCATCCCCCCGGCACGTCGTTCCCGGCCAACGGCTTCCCGGTCTTCCCGCTCTACTACCGCAACGACGACGGCGGCCCGGGCTATGGCCGAGACTCGCGAATCTTCTTCGAGGCGCCCGCGGCCGGCGTCTATCAAGTGCGAATCCGCGACGCCCACGGGCGCGGCGGTGATAACTTCGGCTACCGACTGACCGTTCGCGCGCCCGAGCCGAGTTTCAAAGTCAGCTTCACGCCGATGACGCCCAGCGTCGCCAAGGGGAGCGGCCTGCCCATCGCGATCACCGTCGATCGACTCGACGGCTTCCAGGGCCCGGTGAAACTGCGCTGGACGAACGTCCCCGAGGGCCTGCAACTCCCCGCGACGACGCTCGGCGCCGAGGACACCAGCACCGCCGTCACGCTCTACGCGGGCTACAATGCGAAGGCGCCGGGGAAGTCCTCCGTGACCCTCGTCGGCGAAGCGGAGATTGACGGCAAGCTCGTACGGCGCGATTCGACGGGCCAGGCGATCCAGGTGACGGAGCCGGGCGACCTCATCGCCTTTGCCGACGTCACGGAATTGGCGCTGAAGCCGGGGGGCATTGCCAAGATCACGGTGAACATCGAACGCAGGCAGGGTTTCGTGGGCCGAGTGCCGCTCGAAGTGCGCGGCCTGCCGCACGGCGTCAAGGTGTTGGACCTGGGGCTGAACGGCATCCTGGTCAACCCGCAGGAAACGCGCCGCACCATCAGCATCTACGCGGAGCCATGGGTGCCTGCGATGGAGCATCCGATCGTGCTGCTCGCCAAACGCGAGGGCAAGACGACCGAGCACGCGACGCAGAGCGTGACGCTCAAGGTTTTGGGGAAGTAGAGACTTGCGCGAATATCGCGGAAGAGCAAATGCGTCCCATTGCAGCAGGAGATGTCCGATGCCAATTCATAATTGGAACCAAGTTCCATCTGGGTTGTTCCACGACTTTCATCAAACTTGGTCGATCCACATCAAGGCGGCCCTAAATTCCGGTTTGCTTCCAAGGGGCTTATCGGCGTTGGTCGAGCAGAAAGCCGGGACGAAAGAGGGCGACGTGCTTGCGGTTGAAACGCGTGTCGGAAATCGTAAGTCCGGCCCGCCTGAAATGGGCGGAGTCTTGACCCGAGAACCTCCCGCGACGAGCATTGTGCGTAAAACCACGAAAGAAATTTATGCCGACCGAGCCAATCGCGTCGTCGTCAAACACCAATTAGGGAGAACCGTTGCGATCATCGAGATCCTTTCTCCAGGCAACAAGGACAGCCGGGCGGCGCTGCGCGATTTCGTCGAGAAGACGATCGACTACCTGCGCTCCGGGATTCATCTGCTGCTGATCGATCTCTTTCCGCCTTCGCCGCGCGATCCGTTCGGCATCCACAAAATGATCTGGGACGAAATCCACGACGAGGAGTTCCGCTTTCCGCCCGGCAAAGATCGCATCCTGGCGTCGTACGAGATGGGCGACGTTCGGGCTGCGTACGTCGAACCGATCACGGTCGGCGACGCATTGCCGCCGATGCCGCTGTTCGTCGCGAATGGGATGCACGTTCGAGTACCTCTTGAAGCTACCTATATGAGCACCTGGGAGGCCACGCCGGAAGTGATGCGCATCGCCGTCGAAACGGGCGTGATGCCGAACCCCGATGCGGACGACGATTGATCGTGACGACTCGGCGCCCCCTCATAAGATGACGCTTTCAAACGCATCGGGGACCAGGAGGCGATCGACGTGGCGCTCGTAGTGCAAAAATTCGGCGGCAGCAGTGTGGCGACCGCGGAACGGATCATGGCCGCCGCTCGCCGGGCGATCCGCACCAAACAGGCCGGCAATCAAGTCGTCGTCGTCGTCAGCGCCCGCGGCGATACCACCGACGAACTCATCGAACTGGCCCGCGAAATCACTGACAATCCCCCCGCCCGCGAAATGGACATGCTCCTGTCCACCGGCGAACAGATCTCCATCGCCCTGCTCGCCATGGCGATTCAGACCATGGGCGAGAAGGCCGTCAGCCTCACCGGCGCCCAGGTCGGCATCGTCACCGACAGCATCCACACGAAGGCGCGCATCAAGAACATCAACACCAAACGCCTGCGAGAAACGCTGCTCGATGGCGCCATCGTCATCGTTGCCGGGTTTCAGGGGATCGACGAGCAAGGCAACATCACCACGCTCGGCCGCGGCGGTTCCGATACCACCGCCGTCGCCCTCGCCGCCGTCCTCAAGCACGACGCCGAGGCGATCTCCGCGGACGTCGGGTGCGAATTCTACACCGACGTCGACGGCATCTTCACCACCGATCCGCGTCTCGTCCCCGAAGCGCGCAAGCTCGACGTCGTCAGCTACGACGAAATGCTCGAACTCGCCAGCGTCGGCGCCAACGTGCTCTCCTCGCGCAGCATCGAGTTCGCCCGCAAGTTCGGGGTGCCGCTGCAAAAACGTTCGTCGTTCAGCGACGTCGAGGGAACCTGGATCGTCCCCGAAGCGGAGTGGATGCGCTCGACCCCCGTCTGCGGCGCCGCCATGGTCAAGGACGAGGCGCGCGTCTCGATCGAAGGCGTCCCCGATCAGCCGGGCGTTAGCCATCGCATCTTTAGCGCGATTGCCGACAAGTCCATCGTCGTCGACATGATCGCCCAGAACGTCGGCAGCGCCGGCAAGGCGTCGATCGGCTTCACGGTCCTGGCCAACGAACTTCAAGCGACCTTGCGGATCCTGCAACCGCTGGCGACGGAGCTTGGAGCAACGCTGGCGTTCGAGGAGAACGTCAGCAAGGTCTCGGTCGTCGGGACGGGGATGCGGACGCATACGGGCGTGGCCGAGCAGATGTTCGCCGCTCTCGCCGCCGCCAACGTCAACATGAAGATGATCACGACCGGCGATATCAAGATCTCGGTCCTCGTCGACAAGGCCGACGGCCCCAAGGCGCTGCGGGCCGTGCATCAGGCGTTCGGCTTGCACAAACCACGGCCCGGCGCCGGCATGCCCGTCCCCGCGGGGACTGACCTTGGCGCCCGCTCCGCTGAGGCGGTGCTGCAGCACGTCAACGCCGTCGTCCGCAACATGAACGGCATGGAAGACATTCTGGTCAGCGACGTCCTTGCCGCCACCGATCAGGGCCGCATCACGATTTTCAATTTACCCGATCAGGCCGGCGTGTGTTCGAAAGTCTTCCAGGCGGTGGCCGAGGGGGGCATTCTCGTCGATATGATCGTGCAAAACATCACCGGCAATGGTCTGGTCGAACTGAGCTTTAGCGTCCCCAAAAGCGATCTGCCCCGGGCGCTGAAGTTGACCGAAGCCCTGGCCCGCACCATCGACGCCAAGGTCCGCGTCAGCGGCGACGCCCGTATCGCGAATCTCTTCGTGCTCGGCGTCGGCATGCGCACGCACACCGGCGTCGCCAAGCGAATGTTCGGCGCCCTCGCGGAAAAGAACATCAACATCAGCATGATCAACACGAGTGAAGTGCGTCTGAGCGTCGTCGTCGACGAAAAAGACGGCCCCGAGGCGCTGCAAGCGCTCAAGGCCGCGTTTCCCGTGAATAAGTAGGATTCCGCAGCGCAAGCAAGGATTCGCTCGAACCCTTGCGCGCGCCGCGGGCTCTCATTCCTACCACTCCTCCGGCCCCTTCTTGCGCTTCCCCGCGTGCGGCGGAGGCGGCGGGCCGTCGTCGCGCAGTTTCGTCAGCTGCGTCTTCTGCTCGTCGGTGAGGATCGTGAGAATCTTCGCCTTCACGTCGTGTTCCAGATCCACCAGCGCCTTCTCCTGCTCGGCCGACAGATCGAGCGCATCCTTGACGTGCGGCGGCATGATCTTGCCCGGCTTCCACGGCGGCGGTCCCCCTTTGTGCATCCCCGGCGGCGGGCCTTTTTTGCCTTCGTCGCACCCCTCGGGTTGAGCGAAGCTCGTCGTCAGCGCGAAACCCGCCAATAAAAACAACACCCACGTGATGACCCACGACTTACGCATCGAAAGCCTCGAGTACTGGAGCAAGATTGAGTTTTTGCGATGGGCCCAATTTAGCAAACCCATCCTGAAGACGCGATGAAGACGCAAAAAAAGCCCACGCCGAGAACCGGGGTGGGCTTAGGTGATTCGATGGATGCCTGGAAGCATTTTAGGTGGGAGTCTTGTCTTTCGCTTTGCGAGCGGCCTTTTCCTTGCGCAGACGAGCGCGCCGGCGAAGTTCGCTCGGCTTCTCGTAGTGCTGGTGGGCCCGAAGTTCTTTTTGCATCCCGCTTCGTTCGATGAGCTTCTTGAAGCGTCGTAGGGCCAAACCGATTGGTTCCTTGTCGTGAACACGCATCCGCAACGCCATTCGACCTCCCGTGGTAATGCCTGGGCGCGCCAGGTCTTGAGGAAATGGGACAAAAACGCCGAGGCGACGTACCTCGGCAAACAGTCATGATAAACTAAACGCCGGAAAAGGGAAGAGCAACCGGCTTTCGCTAGTTCCTTTTTTCTTCCCAGCCGTCATGCATCGATCTCGACTACGTCGCCCGCCTGGATGGTTTTGAGCACGCGGATCGTCGAGGGCATCAAGGGCATCAGATCCTCGAGCCGAATTCCGGGCCCGACCAACACAATGACGGCCACGCCGACAACCGCCAAATTCTGTTGGTAACGAAGATTTTGATCGACCGTTATGAGCACTTCAAAGCCGTCGGCCGACATCGCAGCCAAGAGCCTTCCGTTCTTCATGCCGGACCAACCCATCTCTGCGACCGTTTTAACGTCGTGGCCGGGTAAGCCTCGCCGCAATCGTTTCAGGACGCACTCATCAAGCAGAATGCGCATGGGTCACCCAAAGGCGTTCGGCCTCGCGGATGGCGGCGACCGCCTTTTCTCGCGGCACGCTCGGAAAATCCTCCAAAAACTCCGCCAGCGCATCGCCTGCCGCGAGGTAGTCAAGCAAATGTCGCACGGGCACCCTGGTGCCGATGAAAACCGGCGTGCCGCCGAGAATATCGGGGTCGCTGTGAATGACGGAAGATGTATCGATCATTGTCGTCGCCTCCTCATTTCATTCTATCGCCCGAAAGAACCAAGCCCGGTACGAATCTCAGGGCTACTCCCGATGCTGCACCACGTTCGTCAACCTGCCGATGCCGGTGATGTCGATGTGGACCACGTCCCCCACGGCCAACGTAAACTCGTCCGGCGGAATGATACCCGTCCCCGTGAGCAAAATCGCGCCGTGCGGGAACGACAACTCGCGGCCCAGGTAGCCGATGAGTTCGTCGAACGAACGCTTCATCGTTGAGACCTTCGTCGCGTTTTCGAAGACGATGGTGCGGGAACGCTCGATGATGAGCCGAATCGTGGTCGCGTCGGGCTTGGGCATGTCCTCGGCCAGCGTGATCGCGGGGCCCAGAGCGCAGGCGCCGTCGTAGTATTTCGCCTGGGGCAGATAGAGCGGGTTTTCGCCTTCGATGTCGCGCGAACTCATGTCGTTGCCGATCGTGAAGCCGACGAGCTTGAGGTGCGGCGAAATCACCAGGGCGAGTTCCGGTTCCGGGACGTTCCACTTGCTATCGCGGCGAATGTGAACCCTGCCGCCGGACCCGGCGACGCGGTAGGCGGGGGACTTGAAGAAGATCTCGGGCCGGGCCGCGGAGTAGACGAGATCGTAGAACTTGGCGGCGCCAACCGATTCGCGTTCGCGGGCTTCCTGGCTGCGCTTGTACGTGACGCCCGCGGCCCAGACTTCTTGCGCGTCGATCGGCGGCAGCAGCGTCACTTCGCGCAGCGAGCGTTTTTCGTCGGTGAGCAGCGATTGCGCGATCGACTTGGGATGATCGCCGTGCAGGATATCGCTGATTCGGCCGCGTTCCATGAGGCGGAGGTGATCGTCCTCCAGCCACTGGGCCAGGCGCACCTGCCCGTTTTCGAGTTGGACCTTGCAAATTTTCATGATGCCGTTCCTTGCGGAAAGCCCAGGGATGGCTATCCCTGGGGATTTGTCCCAGGGATAGCCATCCCTGGGCTTTCGTGTGAATTGACCGCCGCGTGCAGAACAGTATAGAAAACGGACGATGTTTCCGCTAACGTACCCATGAGTATTTTGCCCGCCCGGAAGCTCCCCATGCCCACACGACGAACGTTCCTGCAAGCCGGCAGCCTGGCCCTCGGCGGACTCGGGTTGGGCGATCTCCTGCGTCTCCGCGCCCAGTCCCCGCAAAACGCCCCTGCGACGTCCGTGATTTTGCTCTGGCTCGAAGGGGGCGCCAGTCAGCTGGAAACGTACGATCCCAAGCCCGCCGCCCCGCAAGAAATCCGCGGCGAGTTCGGCGCCATCCGCTCCAAAGTCCCCGGCCTCGACCTCTGCGAACTCCTGCCGAGGCACGCCCAGATCGCCGACCGCTTCACGCTCATTCGCTCCATCGCCCATACCATTCCGGATCATCCCGGGGCCGCGGGTCGGTTTCTCACGGGGCACATCCCTGCCAACATTAGCGACCCGCTCTCGAAGTTCCCGACCCTCGACTGCGTGACGTCGCATTTCCGCGCCGGCCGGGCGCTCGGAGCACCGACCAGCGTCTCGAACGTTTTGCGCGTCAAAGGCGGCGGCAGTGGTTATCTCGGGCCCACCGTGCTGCCCCTCGTCGTCAATGAAAACGAAACGACCGGCGACTATCGCGTCGAAGGCATTGCTCTCGATCAGGATCTCGAAGGCCGACTCGACAATCGCTTTCGGCTCCTGGGCGAGTTCGACCGGCTGCGCCGCGGACTCGATAGCGTGGGCCCGCAGTCGTTCGACCGCTTCAATCGCCAGGCCGCCGAGATTCTCGCCAATCCGCGCACACGCGATGCGTTCGATCTCTCGCGCGAGCCCAGAGCCATCCGCGAAAGTTACGGCCGACATCCGTGGGGCCAGCGCTGTTTGCTCGCACGGCGTTTGGTGGAAGCCGACTGTTCGTTCGTCACCATCCAGCTCACCGGCGGCGACAAGCACAATTCGCTGATCACCTGGGACGATCACGGCGACGTCAGCCATATCTTCAACGCGATGAAGTATCGGCTGCCGCTGCTGGACCGCTGCGTCTCGACACTGATCGAAGACCTGACGACGCGCGGCTTGGGCGAGCGCGTGTTGGTCATCGTGGCGGGAGAGTTCGGCCGCACGCCGATGGTGAACATGGGGCGTGCCGCTCGGCCGATGAATCCCGGGCGCGATCATTGGCCCTATTCGATGTCGGTGCTGGTTTCAGGCGGCGGCTGGAAGATGGGGCAGGTCATCGGTTCAACGAATAGCCGAGCGGAATTCCCGCGCGATCGACCGCTGTCGCCGAACGATTTCCTGGCGAGCGTGTATCACTTCCTGGGCATCGATCCCACGCAGCACTTGATCGATCCGCAGGGTCGGCCGATTCCGATTCTGCCAAATGGCCGAGTGATCGCGGAACTCGTTTAAGTCCCATGCCGCGCGTGGTTGAAAAATCGCACTTCCGCGCACATTTCAGTTGCACGGCAAGCACATTTGATTAAGATCTCTTCCGTCGCACACACTCCCTTTGATTCCTGGCCCCGGGAAGTCCATGCTCAAATTCTTCCGGTCGATGTTCCGCGCGTTCCATTTCGAGCCGGCATCGCCTCAAAAACCAGCGACCCGACGCCGACGGCATCCTGCCTTTCAACTCGAAGCGCTCGAAGATCGCATCGTGATGACCAATACCCAGCTCAACCTCGATTTCGACGGTAACGGTCGAGTCGACTCCCTGACCGACGGCATGCTGGCGCTGCGTCGGTTGGCGGATTTTTCCGGACAGGCCCTGGTCGAGGGAGCGCTCGCCCCGGATGCGACGCGGACCGATCCCCAGGAAATCGCGGACTACATCGATCGCAGCAAGGCGACGATGCTCGATATCGACGGCAGCGAAAATGCCGATTCGCTCACCGACGGCATTCTCGCACTCCGCTACATGGCGGGCTTCCTGGGTGAAAAGCTTGTGGAAGGCGCCACCGATCCCGGCGCCCCGCGTCAGGAAGCCGCGGCGATCATCAGTTTTCTCGACGGCTACAACTCGGACCTCGACTTCGCTCCCCCCGTGCTCCTCGTGCAGCTGACCCACGACACCGGTATGAGCCCAACCGACCGCGTCACGTCCAACCCAGGCATCGTCGGTAGCCTTGTCGATCTCAGCGACGTGCCGGTCTTTTCCGCCGGCCTCAACGGCATGCCCGAGGCGTCGTACGTTTCGCTGCTCCCCAAGTTGCAGCAGAGCGATCAATTCTCCCTCACGCGTGCCGAACTCGAGATCCTCCAGGGCGCCCCGCTGGCCGACGGCGTGCACACGCTCCATGTCCTCGCGCGCGATCGCCGAGGCAACGTCCGCACGCAGAATCTTACCTTCACGCTCGACACGCTCGCCCCCAGCATGGCCCAACTCGACCTGGCGCCCTCCTCGGATTCCGGAACCAAGGGCGATCGCCAAACCCGCGACGCCCAGGTCTTGCTGGCCGGCGTCACCGAAGCCAATTCCTTCGTCACCATCGACGGCCTGGGAACCGCCGCCCGCAGTGCCGGCGACGGCGTCTTTCGTCTGACAAATGTCCCGCTGATGCCGGGGACCAATTCCTTTGCGCTGACCGTGACCGACCTGGCGGGGAATCTATTTCAGGCGCAGCACGACATCACCCGTGCCGACGAAGCCGCCGTGAGCGATCCCGTGCTGCGCTGGAACGAGGCGGTGCTCGCCGCCATCAAGCTCGACGCCACGCCGCCCCCCAGCGCGACGCGCGCCATGGCCCTGGTGAGTCTTGCCATGCTCGACGTCGTCAGCGCCGTCGAAGGAACGCCCGGCTACTTCGTGTCGCTCCCCGCGCCGGCAGGCATTTCGCTGGAAGCGGCGCTCTCGTCGGCGGCGCAGCGCGTCATGAATTATCTGTATCCCGCACAGGGGGTCTCGATCCAGGCCGTCCAGACCGCCGCTCTCGCGGAAATCGCCGACGGGGCGCCCAAGACGCAAGGCATCGCCTTCGGCAACCTCCTGGCCGACGCCGTCATCGCCCTGCGCGCCGGCGACGGCTGGGATGCGTATGTCGAAAACGTCCCCGGCTCGGCGCCGGGCGCGTGGCAAGAGACGGGCCCGATGTTCGCCAAGGCGCTCTTGCCGCAATGGGGCGACCTGACGCCGTTCGCGGTGAGCGACGTCGCCGCCCTCGTTCCGCCGGCGCCCCCCGCGCTTTCCAGCGCGGAGTACGCCGAGTCTTTGAACGAAGTCCAATTGCTGGGCCGAGCGACGGGGAGCGCGCGCACGGCCGATCAGACGCAGATCGCCCGCTTTTGGGCCGACGGCAGCGGCACGTACACGCCCCCGGGACACTGGAACCAGATCGCCGCCCAGTTCGCCGCGGCCAGGGGCCTGAGCGTCGGCGAGAACGCCCGGCTCTTCGCCATGCTCAACGCCGCGCTGGGGGATGCCGCCATCGTCTCGTGGAACACGAAATACACGTACGACCTTTGGCGCCCCGCCACCGCCATCCAGAACGCCGACCTCGACGGCAACGATCTGACCACGCCCGATACGGAATGGTCCTCGCTCCTGATCACCCCGCCGTTCCCCGAATACACCTCGGGCCATAGCACCTTCAGCGCTGCTGCGGCTGAGATCCTCACGGCCTACTTCGGCGACAATCAGGCCTTCTCCACGACGAGCGTCGGCCTGCCGGGCGTGACGCGCAACTTCACCAGCTTCCGCCAGGCCGCGGAAGAAGCCGGGCGCAGCCGCATCTTGGGGGGCATTCACTTCGAATTCACCAACCAGGTCAGCCTCGCCTCCGGCCAGGAAATTGGCCGAGAGGTGCTCGAGCGCTTCAGCCTCGCCGACGACACGCAGGCGCCCAGCGTCGTCTTCCTCGCACCGGCCGACGGCATCGTGACGAACGTCGCCCCGACGATTCAGGGCTGGGTGCTGGACAACCTCGCCGGCGTCGCCAGCGCCACGGTGCAGCTGGGGACGGGCGCGATCCTGCCGCTCGCGTTGGACGCCCACGGCCGATTCGCGTACATGCCGACCGTGTCCGCTGACGGCACGCACGTGCTGCATTTCCGCGCCGTCGATAGCGCCGGCCTGGAGTCCTCGAGTTACGACTTCACCTTCACGCTCGACGCCCAGGCGCCGACCCTCGCGGTGAGCGCTCCGCTGGGAGCCGGCGCCCTCCTCCCCGCGGAGCCGCGCCTCACCGGAACCGTGAACGGCACCGGTTCGGCGATCGTTCGCCTCACCTATCGCTTCGGCGCCGCGCCCGAGATGCCGATCAACGTCGCCGCGGACGGCGCCTTCGACGAACTCCTCGACGTCTCGCGCCTCTCGTTCGGCAACCACGAATTGACCCTCGCCGCCCGCGACGCCGCCGGCAACGTCACCACGTCGACGCGCAATGTCTATCTCGGCCAGCTCGCGCCGTTCCAGGTCAGCAGCGTCACTCCCGGCAACGGCGAGGCCGACGTCGGCTCCAACGTGCGACCGCAGATTTTCTTCAGTCGGCCCGTCAACGTCAGCACGCTGAACAGCAACAACGTCTACGTTACCGACCCGGCCGGCGTGAAGCTCCCCGCGACGATCGTCCCCTCGCAGGACGGCTCGTTCGTTTGGCTCTTCTTCGCGAATCCGCTCCCCAGCGCCTCGATCATCACGCTCCATCTGGACGGCTCGACGATTCAAGCTCAGGAGGACGGCGCCCTGCTCGACGGCGACGTTGACGGCACGCCCGGCGGGACGTTTCAGACGCAGTTCAGCACCGTCAACCTTTCGCTTTTGACGGGGACGTCCCTCGTGGGCAAAGTCGTCGGCCCCGGCCTCGATTTGAAGCCGATGACGTTCGACGACATCCGCGCCGGCGCCGACGGCATCCTCCATTCGCCCGACGACGTCTTTCTCAATCCGATCGCCGGCGTGAAGGTCTTCATCCTGGGCCGCGAAGCCGAGGCCGTCTTCACCGCCGCCGACGGCACTTTCACGTTCAGCTCGATGCCGGTCGGCACGGTGAAGCTCGCGATCGACGGCCGCACCGCGACCAATGCTCCCGCCGGGTTCTTCTATCCCGAAATGGTCATGGATCTCGTGATCGAGGCGGGCCGACAAAATACGATGATGGGCTCAATGGGCCCGCGCGAGTTGCAAGAGGCGAACGACGACCGCCCCGAAGTCTATTTGCCGTTGCTACAGACGTCGATGCTCAAGCCGGTCAGCAATTCGGAGCCGACGGAGATCGGCGTAGACGGCTTGACGGCGCCGAACTTATCGCCGGAGCAGCAATCGCAGCTCAAGTTGGTGGTGCAACCCGGCAGCGTGATCGGCGAGGACGGTTTGCCGCTTGCGAATCCGCAGATCGGCATCAGCATGGTGCCGCCGGAGTTCGTGCGCGACATGTTGCCGGAGGACATGCGAGCGGGTCACACGGTCGAGATCACGATCCAGGCGCCCGGCGCCACGGTCTTCAACGTGCCGATCGAGATCACGTTCCCGAACTTAACCGGAGCGGCGCCGGGCACGAAGTTGACGGTCTTTTCGTTCGATCACACGACGGGCCTGGTGGTGCCGGACGGCACCGCGACGGTGTCGGCGGACGGCAAGACGGCGACGACGGATCCGGGCAGCGGCATCCGGGCGCCGGGGTGGCATTTTATTGATGATCTCGTCAATATCGTACTGGATGCCAGAGATCTCGTTACATGCCTTAGCGCTGATGTCTCGGACGCGTTGGATCAATCATTCGCGGCCATGTTGTCCGCGATCTCTCTCGCCACCGGAGTCTTGGACATTGTGCCGTGGGACGCCATCATCGGCATCGGGCAGGCGTTCGATAGTTTTTTGAGTCTCGTTTCTGCCGGAACAAGCGTTGCAAGTGATGTTGTGGCAAACAACGAAATCGGAACTTTGACTCGTGCACAACTACTTACATCTTTATTAAGCGCGGGGGCGTCTCTCGTTCCGATATTTGGACTGCCTGTTTCAATAATGGCGGACATCACCAACGCCATTCTGAGCTGGTACAGCGCAAAGGCACAATTCGAAAAGGCATCCAACGCGATCGGTAAACTTGGCGACACCTTTTCTCGATGCATTTCCATGCTTCCGCAAAACGATCCGGAGGTCAAAGAGGTTGCTGATCGAATCAAAGACAAGATCGATGATGCGCTTTCTGCCGTCGAAGATATCGCCAACGATCTGAAAGCAGACGCCGATCACGCAATGGAAGGATTTAACAAAATTCGGGACTTGGCGAGGGAAATCGCGGACCGCGCTGACGGCGCCATCGACACCGCAACCGCAAATACGATAGGTGAAATCAAGCGACGACTGGAAGAAGTCAAAAACTATTTTGACGGTCGTGGAATTCCGTCGTTACGGGACGCGTTTTCGAACTACAGTCAAAGGCTCCGTTCCATCGGGCAATCGCTAAGCCCGTCGGTCTTCCCCAGCATTTCGAGTATCGCATCGAAAGGAGCGTTTTTCTCGGTTTCCAGTTCCTCCGGCGATGTTGTCCAAAGGGCTCGTACGAATAGCGCTGGAATAGCAAGTTTTCGCGTTGCGGCATCGTCCTCGTTTTCTGTAGGAGTCTTTAGTCCAAAAACGTTTCTGTCGGGAGCGGTTGATTTCAGTTCAGGGCGCGGCGGTACTTCAAAAACGGTATTCAGCGTTTCGGGAAATCAGGAAGGTTTTTCGAGCAGTTCAACATTATTCTCATTGTCGGAACGAATCGACGCAGATTTCGACGGCTTGAGCGCAGTCGCTGAACGAGCGATTGGGACTAGCGACAATTTAAAGGATACGGACAGAGATGGTATCTCCGATCTTGAGGAAATCATTCAAGGCCTCGACCCCCTCGGCGGGCGCTCAATAATTCTTGGGGTTGTTGCAACTTTGCCTCTCCCTGGAGTTGCGAACGCGATCGAAGTCTTTGATTCAACTCTGCTTTCAAAGAGCCAAATCTCACTCATAGCTTCCGGAGCGGCCGGTCTGACTGTCGTTGACACTCTTGAGATTTTCAAGCCCATTCTCCTCAGTCAACTCGCTCTTTCCGGCAATGCAATCGACGTCGCCGTCGATTCGACCTCGCGCGTCGCGGTCGTCGCGGCGGACGCGGGCGGGCTGCATTTCGTAGATGTCGCCGACGCCAAGAAACCCAAGTTGATGCGCTCCGCCGTTCAGCAAGCGACGCAGGTCGAGATCATCGACGGCATCGCCTTCGCCGCGGTCGGTAGCCAAATCTTCTCTTTCGAGACTCTCACCGGCGAACTGTTCACGACGCTCAACGTTCCTAACGGTGCTGCCATCACCGGCATGACACACGAGGGCGCGGTGCTCTATACGATGGATACGGATCGCACGCTGCGCGCCTTCACGGTGGCCGAGGAGACGCTGACCTTGCGTGGAACGCTGCAAATGACGCACGGCGGCGGCAAGATCTCTGTCGCCAACGGCGTCGTCTATGCCGCGGCTAGGCCGAGTCTACTGCAGGGAGGTTTCGCTACCGCTGACGTCTCTAATCCGTCGAACCTGGTCGAGATTAGCCCGTCGGACAACAGCGCTTCCACGGCACCCGGCGACGTCGTCGTCGCAAACGGTTCCGGTTTGGCTCTCCTTGGGGGCGCCGCCTTCATGCCCGCGGAAAACGCCGTCGATCTCGTGGATGTCCGCAACCCTGCGAATACTGACGTAATCGTCACCCGTTTCACCCTTCCCGCGGCACCGCAAGGCATCGCCATCGCCAGCGGCATCGGCTACGTCGTCTCCGGCACGGGGGGCTTGCAGGTCGTCAACTACGTCGGTTTCGATACGCTGGGCCAGGCGCCGACCGCGACGCTCGCCGGGCCCGCGGGCGCCAATCTTCAGGAAGGGAGCCTGGCGCCGTTCCGCGTCACCGTCACCGATGACGTCCAGGTCCGCAACGTCGAGCTGCTGCTGAACGGCCAGGTTGTCGCCAACGACGTCTCGGCGCCGTTCGATCTCAGCGCGGTGCTGCCGACTCTCGCCGCCGGCGCCACCTCGGTCAGCTTCCAAATCCGTGCCGTCGACACCGGCGGCAACGTCGGCCTGTCCAACACGCTGACCTATAACCTGACGCGCGATCTAACGCCGCCCCGGCTCGTCGGCTCGAGCCCCGCCGCCGACGGCGCGGGCTTCCGTGTGCGCGACATCGCCCTGCGCTTCAACGAACCGGTCGACGCCGCGCGGCTCAGCACCATGGGGCTCACCCTCACCAACCTCGGCCCCAATTTCCGCCTGGGGGGCGGCGACGATACCGTTCTCGAAGTGGAAAGCGTGGAAGCCCTCTCCTCGCGCCGCCTCGTCGTTCGCACCGCCGCGGCTCTCCCCGAGGGGCGCTATCAGCTCACGGTGAATCCGACGATTCTCGCGGATCAGGCCGGCAACGCTGTCGCGGCGCCGATCACGCTCACCTTCACCAGCTTCGATCTCGACGAACAAAACGCGGTCGCCTGGATTTCCGACGCCGACGGCGACTGGAACAACGCCGGCAACTGGAGCACCGGCCAAGTCCCCGGCCCCAACGATAACGTCGTGATCGACCGCAAGACGAGCAACCCCAAGATCCGCATCCCCAGCGGCAACGTGACGGTGCGCAGCATCATCGCCCGCGAAGAGTTCATCCTGAACGGCGGTAACCTGACGGTGACGGGCGCCTCGCGCATTGAGGGCCGCTTCGAGATCTCGAGCGGCTCGACGCTTACCGTGGATGGTTCGACGGCGCTATTCATGGCCGATGGCGAAGCGAAGATTGATGGCGGTAGCTTCGTCGCCAAAAACGGAGGTCAGATTCGATTACCAGGAGCGACCAGCTACACGGCTACCCAGCAAGGACTATTCAGAATTACTGGTGCCGGCAGCGTGCTGGATTTGCGTAATGTCACGAGTTTGACCGGCACGCCGGCGGGGATCACTCTGGAAGCGTTGTCCGGCGGCTTGCTCGACCTTCGCGGCGTGACGACCTTTAGCACCACGGGCGCCTACTTTAGCAGTTCCACGACGAGTTTATTGGCGGACGGCGCCAACAGTCGTATTGACCTCACGAGCCTCGGGCAATTTACCAACTCGGTCGGTCCCGCGGACTTTACCGCCAGAAGCGGCGGCCAAATCGACATGCCCCTCGTCACTGTTCTGAACGGGGCTCGGCTCAACCTGGATCGCATCGGCGCCATGCCGACGGCTCAGATATCGACCTTTACTAATGGCTATCTGAACTTGAGCGGCGTGGCGTTCACCGTCCCCGCCCTCACCGACGCCCAGGGCAGCGTGATCGAAGTCAACGGCGTGGCCGTGAGCTTGCCGGTGCTCGAGGATCTTACCAATGGCGGCATCATCCTTCGAGGCGGCGGCACAGTGAACGTACCCGAGTTACACCGCATTAACGGCGGCAATTTCGACGTCGCCGGAGGCGTGACTCTGGCTATTCCTCGAGCGGCCAGTTACACGGCCACGCGGCAAGGTCTACTCAAGGTCTCGGGCGCCGGCAGCGTGCTGGATTTGCGTAATGTCACGAGTCTGACCGGCACGCCGGCGGGGATCACTCTGGAAGCGTTGTCCGGCGGCTTGCTCGACCTTCGCGGCGTGACGGCCTTTAGCACCACGGGCGCCTACTTTAGCAGTTCCACGACGAGTTTATTTGCGGACGGCGCCAACAGTCGTATTGACCTCACGAGCCTTGGGCAATTTACCAACTCGGTCGGTCCCGCGGACTTTACCGCCAGAAGCGGCGCCCAAATCGACATGCCCCTCGTCACTGTTCTGAACGGGGCTCGGCTCAACCTGGATCGCGTCGGCGCCATGCCGGTGGCTCAGATATCGACCTTTACTAATGGCTATCTGAACTTGAGCGGCGTAGCGTTCACCTTCCCCGCCCTCACCGACGCCCAGGGCAGCGTGATCGAAGTCAACGGCGTGGCCGTGAGCTTGCCGGTGCTCGAGGATCTTACCAATGGCGGCATCACCCTTCGAGGCGGCGGCACAGTGAACGTACCCCAGTTGCACCGCATTAACGGCGGCAACTTCGACATCGCGGGCGGCGTCACGCTGGCGCTTCCGCTTGCCAACAGCTACACGGCTACGCGGCAAGGTCTACTTAAAGTTTCGGGGGCGGGGAGCGTGCTGGATTTGCGCAACGTCACGAGTCTGACCGGCACGCCGGCGGGGATCACTCTGGAGGCGTTGTCCGGCGGTTTGCTCGACCTTCGCGGCGTGACGACCTTTAGCACCACGGGTGCCTACTTTAGCAGTTCCACGACGAGTTTATTGGCGGACGGCGCCAACAGTCGTATTGACCTCACGAGCCTCGGGCAATTTACCAACAGCGTCAACCCCGCGAGCTTTACCGTCAAGAACGGAGGAGAGCTGAAAATTGGCCCGGACAGCAATTTTGCCGGCGCAGCGATCTCCGTCGAATCCGGCGGCATTATCACCGGCTCCATGACGCTGCAAGGCACGTCTGTCCTCAATGGCCATGACGGCACCGTCGTCGGCAACGTCGTCAATCGCGCCAGGGTCGCGCCGGGGTTGTCGCCGGGGGCGTTTACCATTCAAGGAAACTACACGCAAACGGTCGCCGGCAAACTCTACATCGAGATCGGCGGGCCGGGCGCCGGATTGGGCTACGATCAGTTCCGCGTCCAGGGCGCCGTCACGCTCGACGGCGAACTCAATATCGTGCGTCTGAACAATTACGATCCGGCTCTGGCGACGGAGTTCCTGGTCATGTCGTACCTTTCGCGTACGGGAACGTTCGCCCTCCTCGTCGGCGCCGATTTCGTCAGCGGTAAGATCCTCGACCCGCGCTTTGACGCCGACGGTTTGACGCTGGTCGTCGCGGCGGGTTAATGGCTCCGCTGCCGTCATGCGTTCGCAAAGAACCTCGAACATCAATGCCAGGCAAGCGCCGTCGCTCGCCGTGCACGGTGGCGTCGTCTGTACGAGACGGGCGTTTGCGGGTATCCTCTTGGTAGACCCACAGGAGACCCGCGATGAACCGTCTCGCCGTCCTTTTGCTGACCGCTTCCTTCGCCCACGGCCAAACCGCGAGCGTCCCGCTCAACGGCCACACCTTCACGCTCCCCGCTGGTTTCGAGATTTCGCTCGTCGCCAAGGCCCCGCTCCTCGATCGCCCCGTCTCCGCGTCGTTCGACGATCAGGGCCGACTCTACGTCACCATCTCCAGCGGTTCCAACGCCCGCGGCCCCGAACAAGCCGAGAAGAAGACGCACCACGTCGTTCGACTCGAAGACACCGACGGCGACGGCGTCTTCGATAAGTCGGTCGTCTATGCGGATAAGCTCGCGATGCCGCAGGGGGCGCTCTGGTACGCCGGGTCGCTTTACGTCGCCGCCCCGCCGCACATCATGAAATTCACCGATACCGACGGCGACGGCAAGGCCGACAAACGCGAGATCTGGTTCGACGGCAAGACCGTCACCGGCTGCATGAACGACCTGCATGGCCCCTGGCTCGGCCCCGACGGCTGGATCTACTGGACCAAGGGCGCCTTCGCCGAGCAGATCTACACCATCCACGGCAAACCGTGGAAGACGCGCGCGAGCCACGTCTTTCGCTGTCGGCCCGACGGCACCGGCCTCGAACCGATCATGACCGGCGGCATGGACAATCCCGTCGGCCTGGCCTTCACGCCGACCGGCGACCGCATCGTCAGCGGCACTTTCTTCCAGACGCCCGAGGCGGGTAAGCGCGACGGTCTGATCCACGCGGTCTACGGCGGCATCTACGGCAAGGACTGGGACGTGATCCACGATCCACAGCACAAATGGACGAGCCCGCACGTCCTGCCAATCATGACACACCTCGGCGCCGCCGCCCCCTGCGGCATGACGCGCTTCGAGTCGGCCCAGTTCGGCAGCACGTATCAGGACAATCTCTTCTGCTGCCTGTTCAACATGCAGAAGGTGACGCGCCACATCCTGATCCCCGACGGCGCCACCTACAGGACGCAAGACTCCGACTTCGTCGTCAGCGACCAGAAGGACTTCCATCCGACCGACGTGATCGAGGACGCTGACGGCAGTTTGCTGATCATCGATACCGGCGGCTGGTACAAGATCTGTTGTCCGACGTCGCAGCTCGTGAAGCCGGATACCTTCGGGGCGATTTATCGCGTGCGGAAGACGGGAGCGAAGCGGCTGGAGGATCCGCTGGGGAAGAAGCTTGACTGGAAGAAGATGACCTCGGAAACCATGTGCAAGTTGCTTAAGGACACACGTGTTTTCGTCAAAAGACAAGCGATCGACGTACTTGGAGGAAGAGACGCTGAGGCCGTCGATGCCCTCAACGACACCATTTCTTCCGATTCGCCAGAAGCGAGTCGAAATGCCGTTTGGTCCTGCACTCGGAACGGTTACCACGATCCTACCAAGCGTCCCATAGAAATAAAAATTGAATCAATGGATCGTGCACTGAGGAGAAACGATTCTTCCATCGCAATGGCGGCACTCCATTCGATGAGCGTTCGATTGTTCCCATTGATGCCCATACCGAAATCGAGTGATGATCCGGCCGTAACGCGAATGCATGCCGAGTTTTCCGCAAGGTCTTTAGGGCCAGCGAGTTTTTTGATGACATTTTCGCTGGATAAGCCTGGGGACCGTTTTTTAGACCATGCGATTACCTATGCCATGATTCAGAAGAACAGACCTGAATCGATAGAACATGGGCTGATAAAGTCAAGTCCTCATGTTCGCCGCATTGTGCTGACTGCTCTCGATCAGATGGAAAAGAATATCCTTCAGTCGGATTCCGTCATCAAGGAACTAGACGCCGCCGATCCTAAGTTGCGAGAAACTGCCTGGTGGATTGTTAGCCGCCATCCGGAATGGGGTCCCGCTCTTTCCAAGTACCTCCAAACGGGCCTGGCCCGACACGTCGCCGACCCAAAAGAACGCGAGCAATTTACCCAGCAACTCGCCCATCTCTCCAAGGCCCCGGCCATTCAAGCGTTGCTCGCTCAGCAGCTCCTCAAGGGAGACATCAATGACGCAAGTCGCTTGACCGTTCTTCAGGCCATGGCACGGGCTAACCTCAAAGAGGCGCCGGACTCCTGGGTCCAGGCACTCATCTCCGGATTGGAGCCAGGGCAACCTCCCTTTCTGCTGGATCAAGCGGCGACCACCCTAAAAGCGCTGCGTTTACCCAAGAAGACGCCCGAAGCTTTGCAAGCTCGGTTGCTCGACCTGGGGGCGTCGGCGAAAATCCCGGCTCAAACTCGCCTCCTGGCGTTCGCGGCCGTGCCCGGCGGGCTGGGAAAGGTCGACGGATCGGTCTTCGCGTTTCTGCACGCGAAGCTGACGGGCGAGGCTCCCGACCAAAACTCGTTGGCCGCAGAAGTCCTCTCTCGGGCGACGCTCGATGCAAGTCAATTGCAAACGCTCGCACTCTCTCTGAAATCTTTCGGCCCGCTCGACCTCGATCGCGTACTCGATGCCTTCGCCCAATCCAGGGACGATAAAGTCGGCAATGCCTTACTCGAAGCATTCGAGTCCAAAGAGCTTCGGCCCGCGCTACGCGCGGACATGGTGAAAACCCGCCTGGCCAAGTTCGGGCCAGCGGTCGTCAAACGATCCGAGCCTTTACTGCGAGCGCTAAACACGGATTTCGAGAAACAACAAGAACGACTTGAATCGATCCTCGGCAAAATCGCGACCGGCGACGTCGCGCGCGGCCAGGTCGTCTTCAACAATCCGAAGAATGCGTGCGTCGTCTGCCACTCCATCGGCTACCTCGGCGGCAAGACGGGGCCCGATCTCACGCGCATCGGCGGCATCCGCACCCAGCGCGATCTCCTCGAAGCGATCCTCTTTCCCAGCGCCAGCTTCGTTCGCAGCTATGAACCCGTCATCGTCGTCGCTACGAGCGGCAAGCAGCACAACGGCCTCATCAAGAAGGACAACGCGGAGGAACTCGTGCTCGTCACCGGGCCGAACCAGGAGGTCCGTATTCCGCGGGCCGAGATCGACGAGATGCTGCCGAGCAAAGTGTCGATCATGCCGGCCGGGCTCGAGCAGCAGCTCTCGATTCAGGAACTGGCGGATCTCGTGGCATTTCTCAAGAATTGCAAGTAGTCGAGGAATCGGCTAAAATAGGCATTCCCCAGGGACGCCGTCCCTGGGCTTTCACCGAGGAAATATCATGTTGCGGATCGATGCACAGAAGCCGGCCCATTTTTGCGACGGCGTCACGCGGCGCGACTTCTTTCACGCCGGCGCCCTCACGTCGCTCGGCCTGACGCTGCCGATGTTCAATCAGCTGAAGGCCGCGGGGGCGACGGCGCCCGATCGCGATCTCAACTGCATCCTCCTCTTCCTCGTCGGCGGGCCGAGCCATATCGATACGTTCGATCCCAAGCCCGAGGCGCCCCCCGAAGTTCGCGGCCCCTTCCGCCCGGCGGCCACGCGCGTCCCCGGCATGCATCTCACCGAAATCTTTCCAAAGACGGCGCAGCTCACCAATCTCTTCTCGGTCGTCCGCTCGTGCTACCACACGGCAACGGCCGTGCACGACACCGGCTACCAGATGATGCAGACAGGCAGACTCTTCGCGGGGGGCACCGAACATCCGCACGCGGGGAGCGTGCTCGGTTACCTGAAAGGCGGCCGCGGCGAACTCCCGGCCCACGTGCTGCTGCCGCGGCCGATCGGTCGCACCGGCGGCAATCTGCCGCGCCCCGCGGGGGGCTATCTCGGTCGGCCGCACGATCCGTTCATTCTCAATGCCGACCCAGCAGTGCCGAACTTTCAGGTCCCCGATCTCTTGCCCCCTGAGTACATCTCCGCCATCCGCGCCGATCGTCGCCAACGCATGCGCGACGCCGTCGAAGGGGCCATGGAGACGTTCGAGGGGAACTCGCAAGCCCGCCAGCTCGACGGCAACTTTCAACTCGCGTATCGGCTGATGTCGAGCCCGAAGGCGCGCGAGGCGTTCGACCTGAGCCGCGAACCGGCGCGGACGCGAGATCGCTATGGCCGCACGCGTTTCGGACAGAGTTGCTTGCTCGCCCGGAGATTGATCGAAGGGGGCGTGCGTTTCGTGACGGTCAACATGTTCGAGACGGTGTTCGACGAAGTCACCTGGGACATTCACGGCTCGAAGCCGTTCACCGACATCGCCCAGATGTCGCGTGAAGTGGTGCCGAACTTCGACAACGCGTTCAGCGCCCTGATGAGCGACTTGCGCGACCGCGGCATGTTGGAGAACACAGTGGTCGCCGCGATGGGCGAGTTCGGCCGCACGCCGAAGATCAACCCCGCCGGCGGACGCGACCATCACCCCGGGGCGTGGTCGATCCTCATGGGGGGAGGCCCGATCAAGGGGGGCCGAGTCGTGGGCGAAACCGACGAGCTGGGCTACCGTCCGAAGTCGCGTCCCGTGAGCACCGGCGAAGTCGCGGCCACGCTCTATCGGGGCCTTGGCATCGACTACCATCGCGAACTGCCTGGCCCGCAAGGTCGGCCGATCCCGCTGGTCGATTTCGGCATCGAAGCGATCCACGAGTTGTTTTGAGGACTGCCATGACTATGCACACCGCTTCCCGAAAGCTGAACTCGCTCGAGATACCGCCGCTCGAAAACGGCGACCATCTCACGCAAGCCGAGTTCCATCGGCGATATTGCGAAATGCCGGAGGTCAAGAAGGCCGAACTTATAGACGGAGTCGTATTCATGGGCTCGCCGGTCAGTACCGAGTTTCATTCGGAGCCGCATGAGGATCTTGGATTTTGCTTCTCGTTCTACAAGTGCGCGACTCCCGGTTTGCGCACGGGCGGCAACGGCACGGTCATTCTGGACGACAAGAACGAAGTGCAACCGGATCTGATCTTGATGAAGCGCGTCGAAGTCGGCGGCGAGGATCTGTCGCCCAAAGGGTATGTCGTCACTGCTCCGGAACTCGTTGCAGAAATTGCGGCGACGACGTCGAGCATCGATCTCGGGCGCAAGAAGGTGCTATACCAGAAGCATCGCGTCAAGGAGTACGTCGTTTGGCGCGTGCGTCAGGAAACGATCGACTGGTTCGTTCTTCGGGCCGGAAAGTTTCAACCGCTCAAGCCGGTAGAGGGCGTCTATCGAAGTCGAGTCTTTCCCGGCCTGTGGATTGGCATCGATGACTTGCTTGCGGGCAATCTCCCGGGCTTGCAGCGGACCCTGCAACAAGGCATTGACAGCCCGGAACACGCTGCGTTTGTCGCCAAGCTCGAAGCGCAGCGACCTTGAATTGCGGTTACAATTGGGTACGTACCATCCCTTCGTTTGTCGGAGACAACGTCATGTCACGCTTCTATGCTCTGGGAATCGCTCTGTGCCTGACCGGCGCCGCGGCTGCCGCCGATTGGCCCGGCTGGATGGGACCAAGCGCCAACGGCACCTCCGGCGAGACCGGACTACTCACCACCTGGCCCTCGACTGGGCCGAAGGTTCTCTGGAAAGTCGATGGCGGCGAAGGCTACTCGTCCATCGCCGTCGCGCAGGGGAAAGCGGTCACGCTGGTCCAGAAAGACGGCCAGGAATTCGCGGTCGCCCTGGATGCGGTCAAGGGGACGCAGCTCTGGAAGACGCCGATCGCCAAGCAGTTCAAGAACTCCTACGGCAACGGCCCGCGCAGCACGCCGACCCTCGAAGGCAACCGCGTCTGGATCCAGTCCGTCAGCGGCGTTCTCGCCTGTCTCGATCTGGCTAAAGGCGACGTCGTCTGGACGAAGAACATCATGGAGGAATTCAAGGCGAAACAACTCCCGTGGGGCCTCTCGGCTTCGCCGACCATCGACGGCGACCGGCTCTACGTCCTCCCCGGCGACGGCGGCGGCATGGTCGCGCTCAACAAAGCCGACGGCAAATTGCTCTGGCACAAAACCGAAGACAAGGCCGGCTACGCTACGCCTGTCGTCACCACTGTCGGCGGCAAGAAGCAGGTCATCTTCTTCACCGCCGCCCATCTCACGGCCGTCGCTCCCGAAGACGGCAAGGAAATTTGGCGGCTCGAATGGCCCACGGAATACGATTGCAACATCGCCACGCCGCTCGTCATCTCCGGCGATCGCCTCTTCGTCACCTCCGGCGAAAAGGTCGGCTGCACGTTGTTCCAGCTCAAGGCGAACGAGGCGCCCAGCGTGATCTGGGAATCGAAGGGCCCCAAGAGCGTCATGATCAACTTCTGGGCGAACTCGGTCGCCGTGGGTGATTATTTGTACGGCCTGAACGGCGAGTTTGATCGCCCGATCCACCTCGATTGCGTCGATCTAAAGACCGGCAAGACGGTCTGGTCGCAGAAGAAATTCGGCAAGGGCGCCCTCACGTTCGCGGACGGGCATCTCTTCATCTCGACCAAGGACGGCGATCTGGTCCTCGTCGCCGCGACGCCTGAGAAGTATATCGAGAAGGGACGCATTCGCTTGCTCGGCGACAACCGCACGGTGCCGACGCTGGCGAACAAGCGGCTCTACCTGCGCGATAAAGAGAAGATCGTCTGCATCGACGCGGGCGCGGGAGATTAGTTCGTCCGAGCCGGAAGCGTGAGCGACGACTTTTGTTCGAATCGTCGCTCACGCTTCCGGCTCGGAAATTCCAAGGAGTTTGCCCACGGTGTCCAGCGACCGCATCAGCGAATACTTGGCGCAGTTCAACCAGGCGCGCAACCAGATTCTCGAACAGCTCGCGCGGGCCATCGTGGGGCAAACCGAGGTCATCGAACAAATCTTGGCCGCGATCTTCACCCGCGGCCACTGCCTGCTCGAAGGCGTGCCTGGTCTGGCCAAGACGCTCATGGTCAGCTCGATCAGCCAGATTCTCGACGTGCAATTCAAACGCATTCAGTTCACGCCCGACCTGATGCCGACCGACATCACCGGCACCACCGTCCTCGACGAGAACGACCAGGGCAGGCGCGAGTTTCGCTTCGTCAAAGGGCCGATCTTTTCGAACATTCTGCTTGCCGACGAAATCAACCGGACGCCCCCCAAGACGCAGGCCGCACTCTTGCAAGCGATGCAGGAGCGCCAGGTTTCCGTCGGTCAGGAAACGTATAACCTGCCCGAGCCATTCTTCGTCATCGCCACGCAGAATCCGATCGAGCAGGAAGGAACGTACTCGCTGCCGGAAGCGCAGCTCGACCGGTTTATGTTCAACATCAAGGTCGATTATCCGAGCTTCGAGGAAGAGAAACGCATCCTCGACATGGCGACCAAAGACGACCAGCCCGAGATTTCCAAGGTGCTGAGCGGCCGGGCGATCCTGAACTTGCAGAAGCTCGTGCGTTCGGTCCCCGCGGGGGATTACGTGAAGGATTATGCCACGCGTCTGGTGCGTGCGACTCGGCCCAAGGATCGCGGGGCGCCCGACTTTGTCAGGAAGATGGTCGACTGGGGCGCCGGGCCGCGCGCGGGGATCTTCTTGATTCAAGGCGCCCGCGCCGTCGCGGCGATGGACGGGCGTTTTAGCGTCGCGCTCGACGACATCAAGAAGGTCGCGGTCCCCGTGCTCAGGCACCGCGTCAGCACTAATTTTCAGGCGCAGGCCGAGGGGAAGACGAGCGAGGACATTATCCTCAAGTTGCTCGAGGTGTTGCCGGAACCGGAAGTCCCGCGCTACGAGAAAAAACCGAAGGCCAAAGGATGAACGGCGACGCCTTTTGCCGAGTGTTCGCCCGGCGCGAGGATGCCCCGCCCCCCGCGCCCGGGGACGTCGAGCGATACTTCGTGGAAGGCGACAAGAGCCTGCGCGGCGAACTCGGCGCCTGGGCGGCCTGGGTCGAGATCGCGGTATCGGATCAGCCCGAACACTGGATGCAGCATCTCATCAGCACGCGACAACTCGTCGTTCTCACCCTCGCGTCCGAAATGGCCGAGGTTCACCGCTGGGCGCAAGAAACGTGCCGTGCGCTCGAGGGCATCTACCAGATCGACGGTGCAGGATTGTTCGACGCCGACGGCAAACGTCTCGCGGAGGACGCGGCATGACGCATCTGGTGCGCGCTCCCCGAAGCGACGGCGAGATCCTCATCTATCCCGGGCAAAACCAAATCGCCGACGCATACGAGGAGAGCCGGCGGCGGCTCGCCTCGTTTCAAGAGGGCGCGCGCCAGCGGGCACGCCGAGAGGTCCGGGCCGCGCTCGAGTCGTATCTGACGGAAATGAACGAGCCGATCCCGAGTTGGCCGGAGGGGGGTTGGATCGTCGCGGGGCATCAGCCGGAGATCTTTCATCCGGGCGTCTGGATCAAGAACTTCGCGATCCAGCATTGGGCCCGAAAATGGCAGGCGACGCCGATCAATCTGGTGGTTGACAACGACGCTGTCAAATCGACGAAGATTTTGGTTCCCGCAGGTCAGCGCATGATCAGCGTCGCCTTCGACGATGGCGTACCGGGAGCGCCTCACGAAGAGGTCGGCGTCCACAGCGAGGCGCTCTTCTCGTCGTTCGCCCGGCGCGTCGGCGACGTCACGCACGCCTGGCCGTTCACTCCGATGCTGTCCGATTTCTGGGAGAAGGTGTGCTCGGCCCGTTCTGCCAACCGCGGCGACAAACTGGTCGTCGGCCGACGCGCCCTGGAACGCGCGTGGGGTTACGCGCCGCTGGAAGTGCCGCTGAGCCGGGTCTGCCAGACGCGTGCCTTCGCCGAGTTCGCGGTGAGTTTAGTGGAACAGGCTCCGCACTTCGCAGAAGTCTACAACGGCGCCGTACACGCCTACCGGGCTCGTCATCATCTGCGCAGCGAGTCGCATCCCGTCCCGGATCTGACGCACGAAGGCGATTGGCACGAGGCGCCGTTCTGGGGCTGGAAATCAGGCCAACGGCGTGAGCGTGTCTTCGTACGAACTATTCAGAGTGGCTGGCAGCTTCGCGTCGGCAGCGAGTTGCTGCCGTCCGTGAGCGGCGCTCCTGAATCGCGCTTCGACCAGTGGCAACAATTCGCATCCCTCGGCTGGAAGCTGCGCACGCGGGCGCTGACGACGACGCTCTTCGCTCGCTTGTTTCTCGCCGACCTTTTTGTGCATGGTATCGGCGGCGGCAAATACGACGAAGTCGCCGACGACATCATGCGCGGCTTTTGGCAGATCGATCCCCCCGCCTACGCGATCGTGTCGGCGACGAAGTGGCTGCCGCTGCCGCGCTATCCCGAGGCGGCGACGGAACTCGCGGCTCAACAGCATCTGGCCCGCGACCTGGTGTGGAATCCGCAGCGTCACGTGTATCAGCCCGCGGACCTACTCGCCCAAAAGCACGCCTGGATCGAACGCCCCGCCGCGGATCACGACCAGCGTCGCCTGCGCTTTCAGCAGCTACGCACGGCGACCAACGCCCTGCAGCCGTTCATCGCCGAACCGCTGCGCCAAACTGCAAAAGAGATTGCACGCCTGGAAGGCGAAGTTCGCAGTCACGAGTTGCACACGTCGCGCGAGATGGCGTTTTGTCTGTTTCCCGAGGAGTGGCTGCGTTCCTTCTTCGCCCTGTGATTCGATTCACTGCAGCAAACACGAGAGCCGAGCCTTGCACATCATGACCGACAGGGCGTCGCCGGCGCGTTCGAAGATCGACTGCATGCGCTGGATCCAGCAGGGACAGGAAATGTCTTCCATGGAGATGCTCTTGAGGACGGTATGCGCGAGTTCGTGCCGATCGAGTTTCGCCCAGAGGAAGGCGAGGTTGACGGCGTACTGCGTGACTTCAGGGGCGAGATCGTGGGCCAAGGCCAGCGGCGGCAGCATCGTCTCGGGTTTGGCGCCGAGCCGTGCGAGATAGAAGGCGACGCCGAAATGGGCCTGGTGATGCGCGGGATGGAGCAACGTGATGCGCCGGCACACCGCCAAGGCGGCCTCGTCCTGCTGGAAGGAGCCGAGCTTCGCGGCCGTCGCAGAGAGCAAATCCGAATCGTGCGCCTTGCGGCCCAAATGCCTGAACATGAGCCGGGCCAGTGCGAACTTCTGCTTCTGCAAATAGCAGCTGGCGAGCGCGAACTGGGCGCGTAGGTCGAGCGGAATGTAGACGCTCGCGGTCTCCAGGGCGCCGAGCGCTTCGTCGGTATTGCCTTGGCGGTAGTGGGCCAAGCCGAGGATTTGCCAGAGGGCGCCGTCGTCGGGTTCGTCCTGCAGGAACTGCCGGGCGACGGTGGAGGCGAGGAAGAACTCGCCGGCGTCGATGAGTTGGGCGACTTGACAGACCATAGGGGAGACCATCGGCGACCTCGGGCATTATTGAAACAGAGTCTCATTTTCATTAAGTCTAGCGACTCTTGATGCAGGAGCAAGCGAAATCCGGCAATTTTTCCCGACTTTGCTGCCGCTTTCGACTTGCGGCGCGGCCCAAACTTCCTGAAAATGCCTGGACGGTACCGAAGTTGGCAGGAAAGGGCGGGTCCGCGTGATCCAGAAAATTGTGCAAAACGTCCCCGAACTCAAGTCGGCGCGCGAGATCGGCCTCATGCGCGAGGCGGGCAAGATCGTCGCCGAGGCGCTGCGGCTCTGTCGCGAATTGGCCAAGGTCGGCCAGCGGACGATCGATATCGATCAGGCCGTCGACAAGCTCTACGCCCGTTACGGCGTCATTCCGCTGTTCAAGGGATATCCCGGGCCCAAGATCCCGTTTCCCACGGCCACGTGCATTTCGATCAACGAGCAGGTCGTGCACGGCATTCCCGGCGTGCGCGAGATTCGCGACGGCGATCTGATCAAGATCGACACCGCCTGCAAGCTCAACGGCTGGTGTGCCGACGCGGCCATCACCATCATGGTCGGCGCCGTCCGCCCCGAACGCCGACGCCTCGTCGAGGTCGGCGAGCAGGTGCTGCAGATCGCGATCGACGATTTCGCCAAAAAGCAGTGGTGGACCGAGATCGCTTCGCGCATGCAGCAACACGCCGAACGCCATAGTTACAGCGTCGTCGATCAGTACGTGGGCCATGGCATCGGAAAAACGATGCACGAGTTTCCGCAGGTTCCCAATTACGTGAGCCGGGAAATGAAGAAGCACAACTTCCGGATGGAGCCGGGCATTGTGCTGGCGGTCGAACCGATGGTCAACATGGGCAAGAAAGACACGCGCGTCCTCAGCGATCACTGGACGGTGGTCACCAAGGACGGCTTTCCCAGCGTCCACGTCGAGCACACGCTGGCGCTCACCAGCAACGGCGTCGAGATCCTGACCCGCGACGCCTGACCCGGCGGTTACGCGCCATGCGCGAGTCGACCGATGATCTTGAGATACTTCTCGGGGAAACGCAGCTGCATCGCCGACGTCCGCGCCAGGTCGAGATCGTCGTCCGCGGAGCGGTGCAGCTTCAGCAGCAGTCGGCAACGATCGATTCGCAGCCGGCATTCGCCAAGGAATTGGCCGTGATCCGCGAGGTAGGCCAATTCCTCGTCGCGGATCTGGAGCATGTCGAGCGTTTCCTTGTGCAATTCGTGATACGCATAGAGGGCCGCAAAGTAACCCGAAGCGGGGGGCATTTCCAGCGTCTCGAACCTCCCGGCCGCGTCACGTAGGGTGCGGGTCGCTACCTCTTCTTGGCCCGCGTAGCGCGCTTCGACGGCCCGCCAGGCTTCGATCTCCGCGAGCAGACTTTGATGTCCCGCCTGCCGCGCCGACTCGTGCCCCTTGTCGACGAATTCCGCCAATTGCGTCCAGTTCTTGCGGCGAAACGCGATCTGGCACAGGTCGGCGTAGACAAAGCTCTCGAAGTGCTGGCTCGTGCGTCGATTCTTCTCCTCCGCCAGGAGTTCAATCTCGCGTTCCGCCCATTCCTGGGCTTTCCCCCAGTCCTCATGCTGCATCGCAAAGCTTCGGCTCCGGTCGAGCCAATGGTAACGATCGACGCACGGCTTGACGGGGATTTCGCGTTCCTGCACGTCGAGCATCTCGCGAATGGCCTCGGCGTACCCCTCGGCATCGATGCCCAGGTACACGGCGACCAGCGTATCCTGGACCGCACACTTCCCGGGGAAGCCGGCGAAGCGTGGGTTGCGCAGTTCGAGCGCGCAATGGGCAGCCGGATCGAGGGTGTTGCGGAAGTCGCGGGCGAAATGAATCTGGGCGTCGAGACGAAGTTTTTCGTAGAAGAGCCGCCACCACGGTTCTTCGAGACGCTCGGAACTGGCGATCGCTTCGCGCAGGATAGCGACGGAGCGATCGGGTTCAGCTTCGCGAACCTCGTAGGCGTCTTCGTAGTAGCCGAACAGGCGGTGTTTGGTGCGGTCGGGGTGATTGAGAAATTCGCGTCGGCTCTCTTCGATCCAGGTTTCGAGCTTCATGTCGGCGTCCTTTCCGGGAGAAGGTCGGCCGAAGTGTAGCGTATCGCGGTTTTCGGGGGAATGGGAATCTATTCTGCACGCCGGGCGAATGGCGGCATCGGGTTTATCTTTCCGAGCCGGAAGCGTGAGCGA